>NZ_VCKY01000094.1 GCF_005889735.1 Nonomuraea turkmeniaca | reverse complement strand
CTGTGTCCCTATCGGCAGATGGGTATAAGAGACAGAGATGACCGTCACCGCAACGGCGCCGCCCCGGTCCACGGCCGCGGCCTCGTACAACTCGGTGGGGATGGCGCGCAGCGCGGCGTACAGGATGATCATGTTGTATCCGGTGAACTCCCAGGTCACGATGTTGGCCACCGAGCCCAGCATCACGTCGCTGCTGAGCAGGTCCGGCGCGGGCAGGCCCAGCGCCTCGGCGAGCTGGGTGATCGGCCCGAACTGCGGGCCGTACAGGTAACTCCACATCAGCGCGGCGATCACGCCGGGCACCGCGTACGGAACGAAGATCCCCAGCCGGATCACCCGCGACAGCCACATCGCGCCGCTGTCCAGGGCGAGGGCGAACAACAACGCCAGCCCCAGCATGATCGGCACCTGGACGAGGAAGAACCGGCTCACGCGCAGCACGCCGTCGAGCAGCCGCTCGTCGCTCAGCGCCTGGATGTAGTTGTCGAGACCGGCGAACCTGACACCGCCGATCAGCTGCTCCCGGAACAGGCTCAGATATCCGGCGTACGCCAGCGGCGCCACGAGCATGGCGACGAACATGATGAGGAACGGCGCGATGAAGAGGTAACCCGCCCTGTCCCGGCGGGCGCTCGCCCGCCGGGACGGCGGCGCTGTCATGACGCTCATCGCGCGACCTTGAAGCCCTGCTTCTCGGCGTAGGTGGTGATGGTCTGCTGCCACTGGTCCAACCCGGCGGCCGGGTCGGTCTTGTCGGCGAGCGACTTGCCCACCGTCTCGTTCCAGTCGTTGTTGATCTGGTCCATGAACGGCAGCCAGGTGAAGTCGGTGGGGACCGTGCCGCTGATGTCGGCGAACACCTTGTTCACCTGCTGCCCGCCGTAGAAGTCCGATTTCTGCTCGACAAAGGCCGGGTCGCTCAGCAGCGCTTTGGTCGGCGGGTACAGGAACTGCAGGGTCGTCAGCATCCTGGCCGACTCGGGGTCGGTGTTGAGGAATTCGGCGAACTTGGCCGCGGCGATCGGGGTCTTGGTCGTCTTGACGACGGCGCTGGTCGAGCCGCCCCAGTTGCCGGATTTCTGGTCACCGGCCGTCCACTGCGGCAACGGCGCGACACGCCATTTCCCGCGGGTCTCCTTGGCGCTGGTGGACAGGAAGAGCGGGCCCCAGGCGGCGGTCAGCCAGGTGGCGTACCTGCCCTTGTTGAGGGCCTGGAACCACTGGTCGCTGAAGTCGGCGTCGGTGGACACGAGGCCCTCCTTGACCAGGCCGCTCCAGTAGGAGGCCAGCTTCTTCGACGTCTCCCCGGCCACGTCGACGGAGACCTGGTCGGCGCCCTTCATCTGGAACGGCTTGACGCCGGCCTGCCACATCAGGCCCGTCCAGATGGAGTTGTGGTTGGTGGGGAAGTTGGTCAGGTACACGCCGGGGTCGGCGGCGTGCAGCTTGCGGGCCGCGGCGGCGAACTCGTCCCAGGTCTTCGGCGGCTCGATGCCGTGCTTGTCGAAGATGTCCTTGCGGTAGAGCATCCCCATCGGCCCGGTGTCCTGGGGGATCGCCCAGACTTCGCCGTTCCTGCCGCTCACCTGGCCCCACGCCCAGTCGACGAACCGGTCCTTGAGCGCCTCCGCGCCGTACGGCCGCAGGTCCAGCAGACTGCCGGTAATGGCGAAGCCGGGAATGTGCTGGTACTCGATCTGCACCACGTCCGGGGCGCCGCTGCCGGCCTTGAGCGCCGTTCGCAGTTTCGTGTACTCCGCCTGGCTGTTACCTGCGTTGACCACCTTGACGCTGATGGCGGGATATTTCTTCTGGAACAGCGCTACTTCCTTGTCGATGTCGGGCAGCCAGGTCCAGAACGTGAGCTCGGTCGGCGTCTTCATCGCCTTGTCGATGTCGGCCTGGCTGATGGCGGCGGGTTTGCCCTGGCCACCGCCGGTGCCGCCGGTCGTGCCGCCGGTCGTGCCGCCGGCGCATCCGGCGAGGAACAGGGTGGCGGCGGCTCCCACGGCGAGCCGCCTCATCCGCGGCAAGGTCATCTCTTACTCCTTGGGGGATTGGTCGACCGGCGTAGCACGAGCTGCGCCGGCAAGTCGTCGACGGTCGCCGAGCCTGTGGCGTTCTCGATCTGGTGGACGAGCAGGTCGAGCGCGTGCGAGGCGATCGCCTCGAAGTCCTGGCGGATGGTGGTCAGCGGCGGCGACAAGTACGCCGCGGCCGGGATGTCGTCCATCCCGACGACGCTCACCTCTTCGGGGACGGCGCGGCCCGCCTCAGCCATGGCCCGCAACAGGCCGATCGCCATCTCGTCGTTGGCCACGAACACCGCGGTGACCTCGGGGTCCGCGGCAAGTCGCCGGCCGGCCTCGTAACCCGAGGCGGGCGACCAGTCACCTTCAATCGGCGGTGGCGCGGCGATCCCCGCGGACTCGAGCGCGTGCCGCCAGCCGCGGGCCCGGTCGCGCGACGCCAGCCACTGACCGGGCCCCGCGACATGCCAGACGGTCGCATGCCCCAGGCCGAGCAGGTGCTCGGTGGCGAGCCGGCCGGCATCGAAGCCGGATGCTCCGGTGACCACCAACCGGGGACCGTCGAGACCAGGGAACCTGCCGAAGCTGAGCACGGGGATGTCCGGGTCGATGCGCAGTTCCTGCCCATCGTCTATCGGCTCGGACAGCACGATGCCGTCCACACCCTGGTCCAGCAGGGACTCCAACGCGCTCATGATGTTGTCCGGTCTGCCCTCGAACGTGTGGACCACGCTGAACGCGTAGCTCGTCTCCCGGGCCCGCCGCTCCAGCGCGACCAGCAGCGCCGAGGGCCCGTACAACGAACTGCCGAGCGAGACCATCCCGATGCGCTGGAAGCGGCCCAGCAGGAGCGCGCGGGCCGCGGTGTTGGGGCGATAACCGAGCTCGCGCGCCACCGCGAGAACCCGCTCCCGAACGTCGGCGCTGACGTACGGCTCGCCGTTCATGACACGCGAGACGGTCTTCTGCGAGACGCCGGCGCGCCGCGCGACGTCGGTGCTGGTAGGGGCGCGGCGCCTGGCCTCCGACATGAGGGCTCCTCGATCCTGCCTACGTAGTCAGACTGGCGGACATTCCGCCTGACTACGTAGTCATGCGGAATGTCCATTTACTCTCGATTCCGGCGACACCTCTTGTCAAGGGTTTGTTTCACGCACGTTTCCGCGCTCATGGCCACCAACCCCGCATGCGCCGGCTGCGACAGCTCGGGCGCTCCCAGGCCCTCCACTCGCCGGGTGGCCCTGTTGTCGAAGCGCTTCTGTGTTGTCGCGAGACTAATGACATGTTTCCGACTGCACAAGGGATATCTTTAACGAAAGTTTCTCTCCAGTGAGGCATTGACAGTTCGTCAGGCTCGTGACAGCTTCGATGCGCTTCGCTGACCACTCTCCCATCGAGCCTGCTTAGAGGTCTGACACGTGCGCTCCCCGTCTCTGTCCGCGGCCGACACGGTCCCCTTCAGGGACCCCGC
Organism: Nonomuraea turkmeniaca; assembly: GCF_005889735.1. Lineage (GTDB taxonomy): Bacteria > Actinomycetota > Actinomycetes > Streptosporangiales > Streptosporangiaceae > Nonomuraea > Nonomuraea turkmeniaca. Next base: position 34,762 of record NZ_VCKY01000094.1, on the reverse strand, counting down.
ACTGCCGATGCGCAAGCGCGTCGACGATCTACTCGGACGGTTAACCCTCGACGAAAGAATCGCGATGTTGCACCAGTACGTGCCTGCCGTGCCGCGTCTGGGCATCGCCTCGTTCCGCACCGGGACCGAAGCCCTGCACGGCGTGGCGTGGCTGGGAGTCGCGACGGTGTTTCCGCAGGCAGTTGGCCTGGGGGCGACCTGGGACGAGGACCTGGTGCGGCTGGTCGCGGAGGCCATCTCCGTCGAGTTGCGCGCCTTCCACCGGCACCGGCCGCCCGTGATCGGTTCCGGAGCCAACAGCTTGCAGGCGTGGGCTCCCGTGGTGAACCTGTTGCGCGACCCGCGCTGGGGGCGCAACGAGGAGGGTTACTCCGAGGATCCGGTGCACACCGCGCGGCTCGGGGCGGCCTTCTGCAAGGGGCTGGGCGGTGACCATCCGGCCTTCCTTCGTGCGGCCCCGGTGCTCAAGCACTTCCTCGCCTACAACAACGAGGACGACCGGTGCGTCACCTCGTCCGGCGTCCGTCCTCGTGTGCTGCAGGAATACGATTTGGCGGCGTTCCGGCCGATCGTCACTGCGGGCCTGGCCGCCGGCGCGATGGCCGCCTACAACCTGGTCAACGGCCACCCCTGCCACGTCAGCCCGCTCATCGAGAGGGAACTGCGGCACTGGGCCGGAGACCGAGAACTCTTCGTCGTCAGCGACGCCGAGGCGCCCTCCAACCTGGTCGAGCTGGAGCACTACTTCGACGACCACGCCGAATCCCATGCCGCCGCGCTCAAGGCCGGCATCGACAGCTTCACCGACCACGGCGAGGACAGCGCGACCCCGGTCGGCCGGTTGCGTGAGGCCTTGGAGCGCGGACTGATCGGCGAAGAGGACATCGACCGCGCGGTGCGAAGGCAACTTTCCTTGCGCTTCCGGCTCGGCGAGTTCGACGCGGATCTCGACCCGTACGCCGGCATCGGTCCCGAAGTGATCGACTGCGCCGATCACCGGGCCCTGGCCTTGCGCGCCGCGACCGAGTCGGTCGTGCTGCTGAAGAACGACGGCCTGCTGCCGCTGGCTGGCGCCCCTCGCGTGGCCGTCATCGGGCCCCTGGCGGACACCCTGTTCGAGGACTGGTACAGCGGCACCATGCCGTACCAGGTCACCGTCGCGGCAGGGCTGAACGAGGCGCTCGGCGAGGTCGTCCGCGTGGACGGCGCCGACCGGATCGCGCTGCGCTCGCGCTCGGGCGGTGAGCTGGTGGTCGATGTCACCGACTGGGGCGCCGGGATGCTCACGTTGCGTGATCCCGCCACCTGCCGCTACTACAGCCTCCAGGAGGACGGCTCGCTGGGCGCCGATCGGGAGATGATCAAGACCTGGTTCGTCAACGAGACCTTCCACCTCGAACCTGTTCCTGGTGGGGTGCTGCTGCGCAACGTCCGTACCGGCCGCTACGCCGCGGCCGATGGCCGGTTCACCGCCGAAACCGCCGCCGACGCGGAGCGCTGGGAGCGGGAACTGCTCCACGACGGGACGGCGGAGGCGCGCGCCGCGGCCGAGGGCGCCGACGTCGCCGTCGTGGTGCTCGGCAACCATCCGCTGATCAACGGCCGCGAGACGGAAGACCGCCGGGATCTCGTGCTGCCCGCGGGGCAGGAGGCGCTGCTGCGCGCGGTCGCCGAGGTCCGCCCCGAGACCGCGCTCGTGGTCATGAGCAGCTACCCCTACGCCCTGGACTGGGCCGACGAGCACCTGCCCGCCGTGGTGTGGACCTCACACGGCGGGCAGGAAACCGGCCGGGCGGTCGCCTCCGTGCTGCTCGGCGCGGCCGAACCGGGTGGCCGGTTGCCGCAGACGTGGTACCGCGGAGCCGACGAACTCCCGCATCCGCTGGACTACGACATCATCAAGGCGGGCTGGACCTACCAGTACCATCGGGCCGCACCGCTCTACCCCTTCGGTCACGGCCTTTCCTACACCGAGTTCGCCTACAGCGACCTGCGGCCGGCTCCGGAGAGCGTCTCGGTGACGCTGACCAACACCGGAACCCGACCGGGAACCGAGGTGGTACAGCTCTACATCCGGGCATTGAACGCGCGTTACGAGGCTCCTCTGCTGCGGCTCGCCGACTTCAGCAAGGTCACGCTGGCTCCGGGCGAGAGCCGGGAGCTCAGCTTCCGGCTGCCGGCCGAGCACTTCGCCCACTGGGACGTCGCCGGCAGCGCGTTCACCGTCGACCCCGGCGACTACGAGTTGCTGGTGGGCCGCTCCGCCGGTGACATCGCGCTGACCGCCCCTGTCGCGGTGGGCGGTCCCGTCCCAGGGCCGCGCATCGTGGTCGACAGGACCACCTCGGCGGTGGACTTCGACGACTACACGGGCATCACCCTGGTCGATGCCAGCCGTACAACCGGAGATGCGGTCGCTCCCTGCGACCAGTCTGCGACCCTGATCTTCCGCTCCGCCGATCTGTCCGGCGCGGTCCGGGTCGAGGCCGAGGTCGCCGGCGTGGGGTCAGGCCGGCTGGAGTTCCTGGCGGGTGACCGGCTCCTCGCCGAGCTCCCGGTGCCCGTCACGGGGAGCGGCTACGCATGGACGACCGTCGAGGGTGACCTGTCGGCGGAGGGTGTCCACGACCTCCGGGTGACCCTGCACGGCGACATCCGGCTCGCCGCGTTCCGCTTCGGCTCCTGAACCTCGGCCCCGGTCCCGGGCTCTTTCCCGCCTCGTCGCGCAGCGCGCGCGGCGAGGCGCCGAGCTCGCGACCGCAGGCCTTGTTGAACGCCTGCAGGTCCGGGAGGTCGTGGCGGCGTCGATCTCGTCGCCATCGATGGTGGTCACCGGTCCGGCTTTTCGACCGTGACCAGCACTTCGACCGGCACGCAGTCTGGGGCGGTGGCGAGCAGGCGGATGTTGCCGGGCGCGGTCGGCTTCAGCACGGCGAGCGCGCGGCCCTGGTAGGTGTGGCGCTCGGTCGCGTCGAAACGGTCCTTGGCCGACGGGTCGGCGCTGCCGAAGCCGATCAGCGTCCCGTCGCCTGAGACGTCCACCCGCACGGGCCGGTCGGCTGCGGTGTGCACTGTTCCGGCCGGATCGACCAGGGTGAAGGTAATGTAGGCGAGGTCGCCGACGTCGGCGGTGATGACCGGCCGATCTGGTTCGGCGTGCAGCGCAACGGAGCCGGACGCGGTGCGCAGCATTTCGCGGCCGGATTCGACGCCGTCGCGGTAGGCGATCGCGAGCAGTTCGCCTGGTTCGTAGGCGGTCTCGAACTCGGTGCGGAAGCGGTGCTGTTCGCCGACCGGGTCGCGTCCGAGGGAGCGGCCGTTGACCAGCAGTTCGACCTCGTCCGCGGCGCTGTACACCTCGACGATGATCGGGGCGGTTTCGTGGCCGGGCCAGGTCCAGCTGGCGATGGTGTCACTCCAGGCCCAACGGCTGCTCATGACGGTCTTGCCGTGGTGTTGCGGCCGCTGGACCGCGAGGTAGGGCCGGCCGCGCAGGCCGAAAACGATCTCCCGGTAGTAGGAGGCGGGGAGCCGGTGGCCGGTGATGTCGAGGTCGCCGCAGCCGGCCAGCAAGGAGGGATACGGCGCGGTGAACGTGGGATGCGGAGTGTCCGGTGTGGAGTATTGCGGCCGTCCGATGCCGACCTCCCCCAGGTAGTCCCAGCCGGTCCAGGTGAAATCGCCGATGACATGGCTGTGCTGCTGGACCAGTCGCCAGTTGTCGTCAATGCGGGTCGGAAAGGTCTCAGTGCCCAGGATGATCCGGTTCGGGAACAGCGTGTGGTCGGTCGCGTAGCGGATTTCCGAGTAGTTCATCCCGGCCACGTCGAGCATGCTGTAGGTCTCGGCGGTGCGGGTGGTGACCAATTCGGAGCCCGCGACGGCGTTCACGTCGAAGCCACTGTCGGCCATGAGGGTGTTGATGCCGGTGCCCTCCTCTCCCTGGGCTCGCAGGTCAGTGAGATCGGGCAGCAGGGCCAGCAGGTTGTTGACCGCGTTGGTGAGGAAGCGGGTGTCATCCAGCGCACGAACCTTCTCGGCGAGTCGGCGACCCCATATCGCCCCCGTGGCTGAGCCGGCTTCGGGGATCTCGTTGCCGAGGGAGTAGAGGACGACGCTGGGATGGTTGTAGTCCTTGGCCACCATCGCCTCGATATCGCGTTTCCACCATTCGGGGAAGTCGAGGCTGTAGTCGAACGGATTCTTGCCCCAGGTCCACATGTCGAACGCCTCGTCGACCACCAGCATGCCGAGACGGTCGCAGGCGTCGAGCATCGCCGTGCTCATGGGATGGTGCGACATGCGGATCGCGTTGAACCCCGCGTCCTTGAGCAGCCGCACGCGGCGCTCCTCGGCTCTCGCGAACGTCGCGGCGCCCAGCGGTCCGTTGTCATGGTGCACGCACGCGCCGCGCAGCTTGACCGTCTCGCCGTTGATCCGCAACCCGTGCTCGGGGTCCAGGCGCAAGGACCGGATGCCGAAGGTGACCTCCGCGGCGTCGATGTCCGTGAGGGAGACCGCGCACGTGTACAGGGCGGGCGAGTCCGGGCTCCACAGCGAGGGGTCGCGGACGTAGAAACGCTGGCGGGCGACGGCCGGTTCGCCGGGCTGCACGGTGACCGGCGCGGTATCGGACGCGACGACGGTCCCCGCGGCATCGCGGATCTCGGTGACCAGTTCGACGGTGCGGATGTCGATGGAGTCGTTCTCGACCGTGGTAGCGACCTCCACGACCGCGCGTTCGGTGTCGATGTCCGGGGTGGTGACCTGGACGCCGTCCGGCCTGATGCGGACCACGTCGCCGATGAGCAGCCAGGTGTCGCGGTAGATGCCCGCGCCGGAGTACCAGCGCGAGTCCTGGTGGGTTCGGCACTCCACCCGGATCTGGTTGTTCTCGCCGAACCGCAGGAACCGGTCGGCGTCGATGAAGAACCTCGAGTATCCGTACGGGCGTTGCCCGGCGTAGTTTCCGTTGATGAACACGGTGGCGTCCCGGTAGACGCCCTCGAACTCGAGCATGATCCGCTTGCCCCGGTGCTCCTCGGGTGTGAAGAACGTCTTGCGGTACTCGTACGCGCCGCCGGGGAAGTAGGCGGTCGCGGCGCCGTCCATGGTGGCCTCGCGGTCGCGGGTGAGCATCGCGTCGTGCGGCACTGTCACCGGCTGGAACGGAACCGCGGTGCCGGCCAGTTCGGCGAAGGGATTGACCTTGGGACGGAACTGCCAGTTGTCGTTGAACGATGCGCGGATCACGTGTCTCCCTCGGGGGTGAGAGCTTCCTGAAGATCAAAATGACTGGTGGGACCTGTGGGTTGCCCGGGGGTGCGCTCCTGCCTATGGGCCTCCTGGGCCTCGCGAACCCGGCGTACGATCCCTGGTCACGTCGCCCGTCGAACCAAGCCGATCAGGCCGGTGCTGCGGGCCGACCTCTTGCCGCCCCAGACACGATCACCATCGTCCGGATGAGAGACGTGGACGGCCAGCACGGAGACGGCACCTGACGGCTCCAGATCCTTGACCCGATGGAGCACCGGATCGCCGTCGAGGGTGACAGTGCCGATCAAAGGGGATCGTCACGGTCACCCGCGTCGCCTGACCGCGTCGGCTGCGGTCACGTCGCGGACGGTCCGCGCCGGCATCTGCGTTTCGGTCCCGGCAGGGCACGGGCGGGGAGAGGCGGTGGAGCGCCGGACGACCAGGCTCGGAATGACCGAGAAGTGCGCGGCGGAGGTGCGGCCTTCGATGCGTTCGAGCAGCAGTCGTCCGGCCGTGCGGCCCATGACGACTCCGTCCTGGTTGACGGTGGTCAGCGCGATGTTGGGATGAGCGGCCAGCTTGGTGTTGTCGTAGCCGGCCACGGAGACGTCGCCCGGGACGGACAGGCCGGCTTCGTGCAGCGCGGCCAGGACGCCGAGGGCCGCCTCGTCGGAACCGGCGAAGATCGCGGTGGGGCGTGGCGAGCGGCCCAGCAACTCGCGGGCGCCATCGTAGCCCCCCTCCTCGGTATACGAGGTCGTGGCAACGGCGATCTCGCCGGCCAGGTCATGCTCGCGCATCACGCGCTCGTAGGTCTCGGCCCTGATCTGGGGCGTGCGGTCGGCGGCCTGCCCGTGCTCCTTGTCGAAGGTGATGTGCCCGATGCGCCGGTGACCGAGCCCGATCAGGTGTTCCATGACGAGCTCCGAGCCGACCCTGTCGTCATCGACGATCGAGTCATAGGCCGGGGACCGGTCGTGCCTGCCGAGCACCAGCGTGGGGATCTCGCGGGCCACCTGCTCCAGATGCGTGCGAGCGGCGAGCGGGGCGATCATGAGGATGCCGTCCACCTGCCGGTCGATGAGGGCGTCGATGGCTCGCTTCTCGGTCTTGTCGCGTGTGCCGCCCTGGATCATGATCGCCTGATACTCCGACTCGGCGAGCTCGTCCACCAAGCCAGTCACGATTTCGGCGTAGAACGGGATCCCGATGTGCTGCATGAGCACCCCGATGGTGAAGGCCCGCCCGCGCAACGCTCGCGCGGCGGCCTGGGGACGGTAGCCCAGCTCATCGATGGCCCGCTTGACGCGGTCACGCATGGCCTGGCTGACCCCGTAGTCGTTCCGGATGACCTTCGACACCGCCGCCTTGGACACCCCGGCGTGTTTCGCCACGTCAGAAATGGTCACTCTTCGTCGCCGCTCAGGCGCGACCATGGCATCCCCTTCTCCAGCTGAGTTCTGCCGAGCCTACGATGCCGCGACCGTCACCCATGTAGACCGGTCCATGAAGCATAACGAAAGATCCAGAAAGACGCGGCATCAGCGACGAGTAATGTCGTAGACCGGTACACATTTTTCCTTGACCTCCGCGCGGCGTAACGGCTACGTTAACTCGCACTCGGGGCCCGCCCGGCCCCTCTACCAGCCTCTTCTGCGGCACCGACACACGATCGAGAGACGAATGCACACCTTCCCCAACGGCTTCCTCTGGGGCGCGGCGACCGCACCGCACCAGGTCGAGGGCGACAACGTCAACAGCGACTTCTGGGCGCAGGAGGAGCACGTGGACGTGCGGGGCTACATCCACTGGAGCCTGCTCGACAACTACGAATGGGGGCACTGGGACCCGACGTTCGGCCTCGTCGCCGTCGACCGGGAGACGTTCGAGCGCCGGCCCGAACCGAGCCTCGCGTGGCTGGGCGGTGCCGCCAAGGCCAACGCCGTCTGAGACGACGGACCTGCGGCGGTCCCTGCATCACTGCAGCCGAGATTCACGATCTAAGGAAAAGGCGAGGATGTCCGAAGCAATCAACCGGCGCCGGCTCGTGCGACGGCACAACCCCGTGCTGACGTCCGCGCACCCCGCCGACGTCCTCACGGTCGGCAACGGTGACATCGCGCTCACGGTCGACATCTCCGGACTGCAGACGTTCCCGTCCTTCCACGAGCTGGTCCCCGATCCGCACCGCGTCGTTCACGACGGGCTGTCCGGTCTGCCCGAGCAGCGTCCGCGCGCCTTCGACGCCGACGACTTCCAGATCCCTCTGCGCACGCAGTCGACCTGGGGCTGGTACGAGACGCGCACCGACCGGAAACTCCGGCTCGAGGACGCGACCACCGTGTACGAAACGTCCCGCGGCCCGGTGCCCTACCTCGACCGCATGGGTCTGCAACGGCCCGGCGACCCGATCGCCGAGGAGTTCGTCCCCGGCGCGTGGCACCACTTCACCCCCCGCCGCGCTCACCTCGGCCGTCTCGCCCTGGTCCGCCCCGACGGGACGGGGCCCGACGACCCGGCCGCGCTGACCGACGTCCGCACCGAGCTCGACCTGTGGACGGGAACGATCCAGGCCGAGTACGTGCTCGACGGCGAGCGCGTCCACGTCACCACCGTCGCCGATCCACGAGAGCACCGCTTCGCCGTGCGCATCGAGTCCGGCCTGCTGCTCCGCGGATGGGGCGTGGCCTGGGTGTTCGACGAACAGCCCGACGACCTCGCCGCCTTCGAACTCCCGCTCGCGCAACAGACGGTCTGGAACCAGCACACAGCGGGCCACTGGAACGCACGACGCACAGTGGAAGCGCTGACCTACAGCGTCGCCGTCCGCACCACCGGCAGCCTGCGGGAGGAAGCGGAGTCCGCCGTCGCCCGCGCAGACGCCACCGTTCTCGAGGTCGTGGTGACCCTGACACCGGATCATCGCCGGCCGCAGGACAAGGACAGCTTCTCCGCCGTCAGCCGATCCGCGACGATCTGGTGGGCGGAGCACTGGAGCACCGGCGCCGCGATCACCCTCGCCGGCAGCACCGACGCGCGCGCTGCGGAACTCGAACGTCGCATCGTCGTCTCGCAATACCTCACGGCCGTCAACAGCGCCGGCGTCACGCCTCCCGCGGAGTCCGGTCTGACGTACAACACCTGGTCGGGCAAGTTCCACCTCGAGATGCACTGGTGGCATGCGGCGCATTTCCCGATGTGGGGCCGGGGGCAGCTGCTGGAGCGCAGCATGCGCTGGTATCACGGCGCCCTGGAGGCGGCGAAGGCGACCGCCCGCCGGCAGGGGTATCGCGGGGCCCGCTGGCCGAAGCAGACCGACCCGTCCGCGCGCGAGTCGCCGAGCAACATCGGCGTCTTCCTCCTGTGGCAGCAGCCGCACGTGATCCACCTGCTGGAGCTGCTGCGCGGCGAGGGACGTGCCGAGTCGTTCCTGCGCGAGCACTACCCGCTCGTCGAGGCGACCGCCGACTTCATGGCCGACTTCGCCGAGGAACGCGACGGATCGTTCTGGCTGCCGCCTCCGCTCATCCCCGCGCAGGAGAGCTACCTCGCCGACCGGGCGACGAACAGCGATCCGACCTTCGAGCTGGCGTACTGGTCATGGGCGCTCAGCGTGGCGAACGAGTGGCGAACCGGGCTCGGTCTCGAACCGAACGAGGAGTGGGACGAGGTGGCGCGGAACATGAGCCGGCCCGCGGTACTGCCCGACGGAACCTACGCCGCGATCGCGACGCCCCCGCGGCTCATCCGAAAGGATCACCCGTCCATGCTCATGGCGTTGGGGTGGCTGCCGGACACACACCTCGTGGACCCGGCCACGATGTCGGCGACGCTCGATGCCGTATGGGAGCACTGGGACCTACAGTCCAGCTGGGGCTGGGACTACCCCGTCATGGCGATGACCGCAGCCCGCCTCGGCGACGTCGGCCGCGCGATCGACGCCCTCCTGCTCCCGTCGCCCAAAAACGTCTTCCTCCCCAACGGACACAATCCGCAAATGCCGGGATTCCTCACCATTTATCTACCGGCAAACGGAGGACTGCTGGCCGCGATGGCGCACATCGCCACAGCGGTGAACCAGGGGGCAGGGCTTCCCGACGGCTGGCTGATCACATCAGAAGGGCTGGGCGCGCTTCCCCGCCCTCGCGTCCTGTCCACACCTGAATAGCTACGGAAGGGAAATAGTCAGCCGACTGGCAGCAGCGACACGGTCGGCGACAAGTCATAAGAAAACACATCAATGGCATCGTACGGCGTCCACCGAAAGTGCCGGGCGGGCATGAAGAAGTGGCCGCTTCCCCATCCAAGGCTTCCAAAGGTGAGGACCATGGGTACAAATCTTTCAGCACGCGGCACTCGTCGCCGCACCATCATCGCGGCAGGGTCATTGGCGATCGTCGGTGCGCTTGCTCTGGCAGGCTGTTCGTCGTCCGGCGAACCCGCCACCGGAGACGTCGGATTGACTTTCATGAACCAGTCGCGCGGGCAAGAGGCCGCGCTCACCCAACTCGCGGAGCAGTACACCAAGAAGACCGGCGTCAAGATCACTATTGACACGCCTGGGCCGGCCGACTACCTGCCCAAGCTTCAGGCGAAGGCGCAGTCCAGATCCATGCCCGACGTCTATTCGTCATTCGACGCGACTCAGATGGCGCCGTTCTACAAGGCCGGCTGGGCGATGGACCTTTCTGCCGAGTTGAACGCCGGTTGGAGCAAGAACTTCAGCCCCACCGTGCTCAAGATGTCGACGTTCCAGGAAGGCAACAACCTCGGGGTCAAGCCCGGCAGCTACTCGGTGCACTGGGAGACGCAGACATACGGCTTCCTCATCAACCCGGCGCTGACCGGAATGTCAGCGGAAAAGCCGCCCGCGACGACGACCGAGTTCATCGACGCGCTCGCCGCGAAGAAAGCGAAATTCTCCATCGCGGCCTCGCAGACGCCGAACATCATCCAAGGCCTCGCCTCGAACTGGCTGACGGACGCCGAGATCGAGGCGACCCTCAACGGGAAAGTGAGCTGGAAACAGGACGGCTGGCGCAACGCCTTCCAATTCCTGGCCGACCTGAAAAAGGCCGGCGTCCTCGCGAACAACTCCATCCCCGGTGGCCAGGACGACCACCCGAACGTGGAGTCGTCCTTCTTCACCAAGTCGATGGGGGCCATCTTCGACGCCGCCCCAGGCGTCTCGGTCGGCCTGAGGACGAACCCGGAGTTCCAGGACTACTTCTCCGCCGGGCTGCCCAAGGCTCCCGGAAGCGTCCACGACCCGCGCTCGCCGGGCATCCCCGGGAAGGGCGCGGTGATCAACCCGAGGGGCAAGCATCCGAAGGAGGCTCTCGCGTTCGTGAAGTGGCTGACCGAGCCCGAGCAGCAGGCGGTGTTCGCCAAGACCGCTCGCATCCTGCCCAGCAACCCGGAACTCCTCGCCGGCACGGACATCCCCGGCCAGCTCGAGGGCTTCGCCGCCGGCGTGAAGACCATGCAAGTCATGTCAACAACCTTCACCCCTGACGTGAACACCGCGATCAAGGCGGAGTCTCAGCGTCTGGTGCTGGGCGAGGTGACGGTGGACGACGTGCTCGCCACCATCCAGGCGGCGCAGGACCGCACGTCATGATGACGCAGCACCTCGCGGTTCCCGCGCGGCGTCGAACGGCGCCGCGCGGGAGGCGCGCTCTCCGGCGCAACCTGATCGGCTGGTCGTTCCTGGCGCCGGCCATCGCGCTCATCGGGATCTTCACGATCACACCCTTCGTGCAGGCGATCCTGCTGAGCTTCCAGTCCTGGGACGGCGTCAGCCCCGACACCCCATGGGTGGGGCTGGCCAACTACGACTTCGTCGCCTCCGACCCGATCTTCTGGGCGTCCATGCGCAACGTCGTCTTCTTCGGCGTCGTCGGTTTCGTCGCCGGCAACGGAGTCGCCCTGGGCATGGCGCTGGCCGTCAACAGCGTCACCCGCGGCAGGACGTTCTTCCGCACCGTCTTCTACCTGCCGGGCGTGTTGTCGGTCGTCGTCGTCGGCCTGCTGTTCTCCTTCATCCTGGCCCCTGGATCCGGCATCCTCAACCGGCTGCTCGGCATGGTGGGCCTGGGCATGCTGCAGCAGAACTGGCTCGGCGAGCCGGCCGTCGCACTGCCCGCCGTGGCGGCGGTGTTCGTGTGGTTCCACTGGGGGTTCGGCTTCCTGCTCTTCCTCGCGGGGCTGCAAGACGTGCCGAAGGAGCTGTACGAGGCCGCCGAGCTCGACGGTGCCAACCGCTGGTCGAAGTTCCGGTACATCACCTGGCCGCAGCTGGCCCCGGTCACCTCGATCGTGAGTCTGCTCACGCTGCTCGCCGCGCTCCAGATCTTCGGGACCGTGCAGGTGCTGACCAACGGCGGGCCTGGCCACCACACGATGGTGCCGACGCTCGCCATCTACAACGAGGCGTTCGTCAACTGGCGTTACGGCAGTGCCGCGGCCATGTCGGTCATCTTCGGCGGCGCCCTCGTGCTGCTGTCCGTGATCCAGCTCGCGATCACCAGGCGGAGGTCCCGCGCATGAGCCGGACGACAGGAAGGGCCGACGAGATGTCCGTCGCTTCAGTACCGACCAGCACGGCCGAAGGCGGGACTCGTCCACCTCGACGGGGAGTACGCCTCGACAAGGTCGGCCTGTACGGACTGCTGAGCGTCGCCGCGCTGACCGCGCTGTTCCCGCTCCTGTGGTTGCTGTCCGGATCTCTGCAGAGCCTCACAGAGCTGCTCTCGAACGAGCGCTTTCTCCCCGCCGACCCGCAGTGGCACAACTACGTGACCGCATGGGTCCAGGGAGAACTCGGCATCTACCTGCGCAACAGCGTGCTCTACACGGGATCCGCCGTCATCGGCATCCTGCTGGTGTCCAGCCTCGCCGGATACGCCCTCGCGCGACTCGACTTCGCGGGCAAGGGCGTGTTCACGTTCGTCATCCTCGCCGTGATGATCATCCCCGCGCCCGCCATGTTCCTCGCGCAGTACAAGCTGCTCATCTCGCTGAACCTGACGAACAATCCCGTGGGCTACGTGCTGATCCTCATCACCTCGGGCATCCCGATGTCGACGCTCATCATGCGCAGCTTCTTCGTCAGCCAGCCCCGCGCGCTGGAGGAGGCGGCCGCGCTGGACGGCGCCGGTCCGCTGCGCATCTTCTGGAACGTGATCCTCCCGCTGGCCCGGCCGGGCATGGCCGCCGTGGCGGTCATCCAGGGGCTGGGGGCGTGGAACGAGTACCTCATGGCGCTCGTCCTGTTCGAGGACAACTCACTCATGCCCGTCCAGCGCGGTCTGACCGCCTTCACCTCTGCCGAGACGCCACAGCAGCAGATCCTCCTGGCCGCCACCACCATCTCGATCGTGCCGGTCGTGATCTTCTACCTGATGGCGCAGCGGCACATCGTGAAGGGCATCGGCGCGGGCGCGATCAAGTAAGCGGCGCCGCAGGCGCTGCGCGTGACGCCACAACAGGCGGCGCCCGCCCAGCGACATCCCCGTGTAGGCCGGCCGAGCGCTGCCGCGTTGCCGGCCGTCGACGTACAAGGTGGCGATCTCGCCGTCGAAGGTGGCGGCGAGGTGCGTACAGGCAATCAGCGGGATCGGCACGGCGGACTCGACCGACCCTGGGCGTCAGGGCCGGGCGGGACGACGATCGCGGCGCTACGGGACACTGAGGATCACGGGCATGAGGGTCCCCGGTAAGGATCTCCTGGCCGATGCTGGCGCCTTCAGTCGCCGGCTCCCTCCTCTGGAGGACATGGCGCGGTCAAAGCAGCTTGTCCAGGGTGATCGGCAGGTCATGGACGCGCTTGCCGGTGGCGTGGTGGACGGCGTTGGCGATCGCGGCGGCCACGCCGGTGACGCCGATCTCGCCCAGGCCCAGCAGCCCGAGCGGCATGGTCGGGTCGGGCTCGTCCAGGTAGTGGATGTCGATCGGCGGGATGTCGGCGTGCACGGGGACGTGGTACTCGGCCAGGCTCGGGTTCATGATCCGTCCAGTGCGCGGATCCACCAGAGTCTCTTCTGAGAGCGCCATGCCGATGCCCATGACGATGCCGCCGCGGAGCTGGCTGGCGGCGGTCTTGGCGTTGATCACTTTGCCGACGTCGAACACGCCGAGCCAGCGCGAGACCCGTATCTCGCCGGTGTCGGGGTCGACCCGCACCTCGCAGAACTGCGCCCCGCACCCCGCCTTCACCCAGCGCCGGTGGTCGCGCAGGAACTTCGCGATGAACTTCGCCTGCCCTGCCAGCGTGCCCAGCCGCGTCTGGGACCCGACCGCCGCCTCGACGTGGTCTCGTCCCGCCCGTGCGAGGATCTCCGCGAGCGATCCACCCTCGCCCAGCGCGCGCACCTTGCGCCTTAGCTTGTCGCAGGCGGCCAGCAGGCTCGCGGCGACGCTCACGGTCTGCGCGGAGGCGCCCGCGCCGGGCCCGGTGGGCAGCGTGGAGTCGCCGTACTCCACCCGCACCGCCTCGAACGGCACGCCGAGCGCGTCGGCCGCGATCTGCGCCTGGGCGGTCGCCGCGCCCATGCCCATCTCCTGCAGGCCGCACCGCACCAGCACGCTGCCGTCCGCCGACAGCCGCACCGTGACGTTGGCGGTGAACCGCATCGTCCCGTGGTGGGCGGTGGCGACGCCCATGCCGACCAGCCACCGGCCGTCCCGCATCGAGCCCGGCTCGGGAGTGCGGTCCGCCCAGCCGAACCGCTGCGCGCCGTAGGCGTACGCCTCGCGCAGCAGCCGGTGGGAGAAGCGCTTGCCGTCGATCGGGTTCGTCTCCGGCTCGTTGCGCATCCGCAGCGTGATCGGGTCCATGCCCAGCTTGTCCGCGAGCTCGTCCATCGCCGCCTCCAGGGCGAACGTGCCGGGGGCCTCGCCGGGGGCGCGCATGAAGGTGTTGGGGAGCAGGTCGAGCTCGACGAGGCTGTGCCGAAGGAGAATGTTCGGCGCGGCGTACAGGTGCCCGGACGGCGAGGTGACCGCTTCGGGCAGGCCGCCGACCCTCCCGGTGCCGGTCACGCCGGTGTGGATGAGCGCGGTCAGGCGGCCGTCCGCTGCCGCGCCGAGCGCCACTCGCTGGATGGACGGCGAGCGCCCGCCCACCGTGCGGTAGACGCCCTCGCGGGTGAGCATCATCCGCACCGGCCGCCCGGTCGCGCGGGCCGCCAGCACGGTGAGCAGCGTGCCGGCCCACACCGGGCCCTTGCCGCCGAACGCGCCGCCGACGAACGGCGAGATCACCCGCACGGACGCCTCGGGCACGCCGAACCTGGCCGCGAGATGGGCACGAAGCCAGGCGATGCCCTGCGTCCCTTCATGCACGGTCAGCCGGTCGCCGTCCCACACGGCGGTGGTGGCGTGCGGCTCGATCGCGTTGTGGTTAAGCGGAGGGGTGGTGAACCGCAGGTCCACCGAGACGGGGGCGACCCTGAACGCCGCCTCGGCGTCGCCCTTCCTCGCGGTGCCGCGCTGGAGCGGGTTGCCCTTCAGCGGGACGGCGTGCTCCTCCTCGGTGGCGAAGTCGACGGTGGCCTGCGACTCCCGGTAGGCGACCCTGACCAGTCCCGCCGCCTCGCGCGCCGCCTCCAGGGTCTCGGCGACGACGACCGCGACGGGCTGGCCGTTCCAGTGCACCTCGTCGGTGTTGAGGTAGTTGACCGTGGTCCCGGTGACGATCATGCCGCCGTTCGTCAGGGTCGCCCGGGGCGGTGGCTTCATGCTGGGGGCGTTCTCGTGCGTGAGGATCGTCAGCACGCCCGGCACGGCGGCGGCCTCGGCCACGTCGAACCCGGTGACGCGGCCGCGCGCGACCGTCGAGTGCACCAGCGCGGCGTACGCGAGACCGGGGTACGGATACTCGGCCGCGAACCGCGCCTGCCCGCTCGTCTTGGCCTGGCCGTCCACCCTGTCGATCGGCTTGCCCACCACCGGCCCCGCCGCGGACTGCGGCCTCGGCGGGCTCTCCATCTGGGTCATGAGCTGGTTCTGGTTCGTGGCGTCGCGCGGCCCGGTCATGCCGCACCCCCTTGGGTGAGCACCTGGCGCAGGGTCGCGACGATCGTGCGCCGGGCGAGCTCGATCTTGAATGCGTTTCCCGGAAGCCCTTCGGCGGGGGCGAGCTCGATCTCGGCGGCGTGCCGGAAGGACTCCTCGGTGGCGGGCGCGCCGAGCAGGGCCTGCTCGGCCTTGGAGGCCCGCCACGGCTTGGCGGCGACCCCGCCCAGCGCGAGCCGCACGCCGGTGACCGCGCCGTGCCGGACCTCCAGCGCGGCGGCCACCGAGACCAGCGCGAACGCGTACGACGCGCGGTCGCGCACCTTGCGGTAGCGCGAGTGCGCGGCGACCGGCGAGGCGGGCAACTCGACGGCGGTGATCAACTCGTCGGCGGCCAGCTCCGTCTCGATGTGCGGGGTGTCGCCGGGCAGCCGGTGGAAGCCGGCCAGCGGGATACGGCGGACGCCGCGCACGCTCTCCGCCTCGACCACGGCGTCCAGCGCGGCGAGCGCGACGCACATGTCGGACGGATGAGTGGCCACACAGGCCCCGCTCGCCCCGAGGATCGCGCCGCCCCGGTGGAACCCGTCGCGCGCGGCGCAGCCGGCCCCCGGCTCGCGCTTGTTGCAGGCGGCCGCGCCGTCGTAGAAGTACAGGCAGCGGGTGCGCTGCAGCAGGTTGCCCCCGACCGTCGCCATGTTCCTGAGCTGCGCCGACGCGCCCGACAGAATCGCCTGGGCCAGCATCGGGTACCGGGTGCGGATCAGCCGGTGCGCGGCGAGGCTGCTGTTGCGGACCAGCGCGCCGATGCGCACGCCCCCACCGGGCAACTCCTCGATCTGCTGCAGCGGCAGTCCGGTGACGTCGACGACGGTTCCGGGCCGCTCGATCCCCTCGCGCATGAGATCGACCAGGTTGGTGCCGCCGCCGAGGAACTTCGCGTCCGGCTCTGCCGCCACCGCCCGGACGGCGGCGGCCACGTCGGGCGGGCGCACGTACGCGAACGACCTCATCGCGCCGCCTCCGCCGGAACCCGGGCCGCGGCATCCGCCCCGGCGACCTCCTTGATCGCGGCGACGATGCCGTTGTAGGCGCCGCAGCGACACAGGTTGCCGCTCATCCGCTCCCTGATCTCGGCGTCGGTCAACTCCACGCCGCCGGCGGCGAGGTGCTCGGTCACCGCGCTCGGCACGTCGTCCCCGTGCTCGGCCAGCATGCCGATCGCCGAGCAGATCTGGCCGGAGGTGCAATAGCCGCACTGGAACCCGTCGTGGGCGACGAACGCCGCCTGGAGCGGGCTTGCGACTCCCTCGATCGTGGTGATCTCGCGGCCCTCGTACTGGACGGCAAGCGCCAGGCAGGCGTTGACGCGCACGCCGTCGGCCAGGACGGTGCAGGCTCCGCATGCGCCCTGGTCGCAGCCCTTCTTCGTGCCGGTCAGCCCGAGGTGCTCGCGCAGCGCGTCGAGCAGGCTGACCTGCGGTTCCAGGTCGAGTTCGTGGGTGGTGCCGTTCACCCGTAGCAGTACAGCCGGCATGGATCCTCCGTAGATGGGGGTACCAGCGACGCTAACAGACCACTGTCCGCTTAACAAGCGGACAGTGGTCTGCTAAGAGTGCCGTTATGCTGTCTGGGAAAATGAGGGACTCGGAGTTTCTGCGGGCCAGGCGGCCGGAGCACAAGCAACAGCGACGCGAGGCGATCCTCGCCGCCGCGCGCGAGCTCGCCCTTCGCTCGGGCGTGCGCACGGTCAG
The DNA here is from genome assembly GCF_005889735.1 of Nonomuraea turkmeniaca. Lineage (GTDB taxonomy): Bacteria > Actinomycetota > Actinomycetes > Streptosporangiales > Streptosporangiaceae > Nonomuraea > Nonomuraea turkmeniaca. The sequence goes on along the minus strand of NZ_VCKY01000094.1, from coordinate 17,735 downwards.
CCTGCGCGCCATGGCGGCGGCCGCGGGGCTGGCGAAGTCCAATGTGGTGCGCTATTTCGGCACGCGCGAGGAGATCTATCTCGAACTCGCCACCGAAGAATGGCAAGACTGGAAACAAGCAGTGACCGAGCGGCTGCGCGCCGCCGATGGGCCGGGCGACGTGGTCGACGCGCTCGCCGAGACGCTGGAGGCACGGCCGCTCCTGTGCGACCTCCTCGGCTACGCCGCGGCCAGCCTGGAGCACAACGTGTCGCTCGAGGCGGCCCGCGCGTTCAAGGTGGCGCTCCTCGACGTGGGCGCCGAGATCGGGGCCGAGGTCGCTCGGGCCACCGGGTTGACCAACGGTGAAGGCCAGGAACTGGTCGGGACGGCCACCGCGCTGGCTGCTTTTCTCTACCCGATAGCGCATCCGCCCCCGGTGCTGGCCGAGCTCTACGCGCAGGAGCCGTGGATCGCCGCCGCCCGCCCGCCGTTCCTCCCGACGCTGAAGCGCGCCCTCACCGCGTTCCTCGCGGGCCTGCCGACGCTGCGCCGACGCCAAGGCACGGACTGATCAAGCCCACGGGCTGGGTAGTGACCACACAGCCCGCGCGCCTGCCCCGAACCGCGTGAAAAACCTGACACACATGCCCAGAATCTAGCGAGGATCGCCAGCTAGCCAGTCGAGCTCGCGGCACCGCACGCGAACATGGGTTTGTCCGGTCAGCGATCAGCGGATGAGATCGGCGGCCGCGGGGAGCGCTATGTGGGCGTCCTGGATGGGCTCGCCGTGACCCACGCAGGCCAGCTCCGCGCCGACCACCGCGAGCTTGCGGAACGAACGCAGCATCTCCTCGCGGTCGAGGTTGAACACCCCGGGTATGACCTGCCCGTCCACGTGAACCACGGTGTCCCCAGTGAAGAGCACGCCCGGTCCTGGGAGATGGATCGCGATGCTCCCGTCCGTGTGCCCCGGGGTGGCGATCACCCGGGCGCCGCCGCCGAAGTCGATCAGGTCACGGTCCTCCAGTTCGCGATCGACACGGCATGGTGGCGCCGGGGGCAACAGGTGGGCGCCGAGTTGGCGATGCAGGACGCGCTCCTCGTCGGTGAAATTGGGCGGGGGCGCCGGCACCTCGCCGCGAATCACCGGTGCCTCCCGCCGGTGAGCCATCACGATGACGTCTCCCCACGAGCTGATCTCGGCCGCGCCGCCTGAGTGGTCCTCGTGGAAGTGGGTGAGGATGACATGTCGTACGTCCCTCGTACGGAAACCCAGCCGTCCGATGGCGTCAGCGATGTCGCCGCCGGAGGTGGCGATGCCGGTATCGATGAGCGTGAGCGCGCCCGCGTCGTTCCACAGGTACGCCTGCCCGAATTCCAGCAACAGCATGTGAAGATTCTGGCGAATCTCGATGGTGTCCATGGGACACCAGGAAACCGGCACGTCAGCGGCAGTGTCCAACAGCAATCCGCAGCTGATTGACAACGTTGGGTTGTGTATACACTGCTGCCCATGGAAGTGGACATCCAGGGCATGCGGGCGTTCGTCATCACCGCGGAGGAGTTGCACTTCGGGCGCGCAGGCGAACGGCTGTTCGTCAGCCAGCAGGCACTATCGAAACGCATCCGGCGACTGGAGGAGGCGCTGGGAATGCCGCTGTTCGAGCGCACCACGCGAACGGTGGAGCTCACACCCGCGGGGCAACGATTGCTGCCATTGGCGCTGGAGGCCCTGTCGGCCTTCGACAAGGCCATCGCGGCGATCCGGGTGAGTGCGGATCCGCTGCGGGTGGACGTCTACGACGAACGGTTCACTCCCCTGCGGATGCTTCGCCGAGCGAGCGAACGCGACCCCGGGCTGCAAGTGGAGCTGAGCATGAGGCAAGGGCTCGCGGTGGCAATCCCAGCGGTACGGCGGCAGGAGATCGATGCGGCCTTCGGACGCGTACACGACCTGCCATGGCCATGGCCGTCCGAGCTCGCCTGCCGGCTCGTGCACGTGGAGCCGCTGCATGCGTTCATCCCACAAGACCATATGCTCGCCGACAAGAGCGAGCTACGTCCGGCCGACCTGCGCGAGTGGGGCATCTCCATGCCAGACCCGGCGGGCGCCGCCGAATGGCGCGGCTATCTGAGGCGGCTCGCCGACCACTTCGACGTTCCGCTGCGCTTCACCGCTCCCGCCATCGGCCAGCGCCACTTGGTGGAGCAGTTCCTCCGCGAGAAGAAAGCCGTGGGACTCGGCGAAATGAGCATCGACGCTACCGGAACCGGGCTGCGCCGAGTTCCGATCGTGGATCCGACACCGCTGCTCCCCTGGTCCATCGTGTGGCATCGCCGCAACCCGCATCCGATGCTCCAGACACTGTTCCGCCACCTGCACGCCGCAACCCTGCCGTCGCCGTCCGATCGGCAGCGCTGGGTGCCGGATGTCGATTTCCACCCCGTGGAATCCTGACGCGAGCAATGCTCGAGATCTGTGGATCGGCCGGGAAGGGGGGAACTTCCCGGTGATCGTTGGAGGTCTCACACGCATTGTCAATTTCCGAAGTCCTCTGCGCGGATGTCTGAAGTCGTGTGCACACCCGGTTGGGCCTGCCGCCGTCAGGCATGGAGGCGCTTGACCAGTGGGGCCGTTGACAGGCCCGAGGGAGCACGGCTCCGTGCGAGTGGGCTCTTCCTCGGGTCGCGCGTCGCTGGGTCAGATGGGCAGCACTACAGAGGCGACATAGCTACCTGAAGGTGTCGAGCCACGGTCAGCAGGTCGCGGGTGCGGAAGTATTCCACCGGGTCGTCGTGGTAGAGCGCGGGTTGGAGACGGGCATCGAGCTGGTCGATGCAGTCGGCCAGCAGCCGGCGTTGCCCGGGAGGTAGATGACCGTCCGTATCGAGGCATCTCTGCACGCATGCACGAAGGTTGTGTGCGGGCTTGGGGTCCTGGGACCATCCGGCTGAAATTGAACGCTAAGCCTCCCACCGCAGGTCAAGGCCAGGTAGAGCTCCGCTGGCGTGTCCCGTGGCCAGTCGTGCTCATGATGTGGTGAATCGGTCCAATTTGTAGATCATGGGGTGTATGCCACCTGTACTCTCGGAGAGAGATCACCGTTTATGGCGGGATACATCACGAGGAGCCAGGTGAGCGACAGCGCGGCCGCCGATTCCACCGACCAGTCCGCTGAGACGATCGCGCCTGTGGCGCCGTATGAGCCGGTCCGCGTCGTTCCGACCCGCCCTGATGGCTGGCCCGACTGGCTGGGGCGCAGGCCGATCAGCTCGGCTGAGCGCGACAAGTTCCTGGGCGCTTTGCGCGGCGATCAGGATGAGCAGAACGCCGTGGAGCGCCGCGATAGTCTCCAGCGCGCGCCGCTGTTCTCCTGTCTGACGATCGAGGGCTTCGGCGGCCAAGACGATCCCCGCAAGGTCATCCGGCTGCGCGCCACTATCAACGCGGCCTGCCGTGTGGCCGCTGGTGACCGGCGGACCAGCTACCACGCCACCGACGAGCTCATCACGATCGGGATCGCCGGCCCCGACGCCCGGGAACGCATCGCCGGCCTGCGCCAGCAGCTCACCCGGATGAGCCGCAACCGAGGCTGGACTATCACCGAGGAGCTGCGCTGACTTCGTCGCCGGTCAGCGAGGGGGACGGCGGGCGAGCGGGTCGTTGTCGGCGGTGAGGCGGGCGGAGGTCTCCTCGCCGAGCCGGACGTAGTGCCCGAGAGTGGCCAGGTGCTTGTGGCGGCTCTTGGCCTGCAGTTCGGGGGCGCTGCGGCCGCTGGCGGCCAGATGCTTGAGCGCGGAGTGCCGCAGTTGGTGCAGGCCTCCACCCGCTGCCGTGCGGATCGTGGCGCACGGAGGCCTGCTTGAACAGGTACTCGGCGCGCGGGTAGGACAGGCGGCCGCGCCCGCTGACGGGGTCGATGTCGGTCAGCGCCCTGGCGCGTTTGCCTGAGGCGGGTGAGCGCCGCTCGGCCAGGAACACCGGCCCCGCGGTGCGGCCGGCCAGCAGCCGGGGCAGGAGCCGGGCGGTGGCGGTGGCCCAATGCAGGTACTCGGTGTCACCGCCCTTGCTGCGGGTGCGGGCCCGGCGAAACTCCAGGTCGAGATCGCCGATGTCCAGGGTGAGGATCTCCTCGGCCCGGGCGGCGGTGTCATAGAGCAGCCGCCACAGCACCCGCTCACGAAGGGTGTTGCGGTCGTCGGTGAACAGCGCTTCCAGTCGGGCCTGCGGAACGGCCTGGTCGCCCCGCTGGGTGATCTTCCGGCGTTCCAGGTGCCGGGCAGGGTCGGCGGTGATCCACTCGTTGCGGATCGCGTAGGCAGCGAAGGATCGCAGCGCGGACAGGTGCTTGTTCCACGTCGCCGGGGCCCGTTCGTCCCAGCGGGCCATCACCGCAGCGTACGTCTGCGGGTCGAGCCCGTAGACGGGCTGGTTCTGCCCGGCGGCGGTCAACAGGTAGGTGAGGGTCCGGCGTAGGTGACGGCGGTGCCGGGCTCGTCGCGGTAGCGGTCCAGGAACCGGGCGACCGCGTCGCCGAGCGAGACGGCGCCGTGGCCCGCGCGCAATGGTGTCACCGACATCGAAGAGGCCTCCCGGCTGATGTGACATAGAACGTTAGGGAGTCGCGGTCACCGTCGCAGGACCGATCCGCAGGTCGCTGTGATCGCCAGACTCTCTGTGTGACACAGAATATCTAATTCTGTGTCACAGGCGGCCGCGGCCTCAACCATGTTCGTCATGAAGAGGTGCTTGATCGGCTGCCCGCATGGCCTCGATCACGGGGAGCAGAGCGGCATGGTTCGACCGGGGCTTGAGGCTTTCCCGGCTACCGGCCCAGAACCGTCCACGAAAGGCGGCGAAAAGTCTCCGGGCTCGGTTCAACGACAGCCTTGAAGTCATGAGTGCTGGTGACAAGGAGCAGCCCGGCGCGGAGCCTGCCATCGAGACCCGCGGCCGGCGGCCGCGCCGCGGACGGATCGATGCGCGCAACGCCTCCATGACCGTGGCCAGCGAGTCCGAACCCGGAAAGCCCACCGCAGCCCCCGACGAACTGAGCGAGATGACCGCGTGATTCCCGATTCAACCCCCGCCCCGCCTTCCTGGCGGGAACTGCTGGGCCCCCAACATCTCGGAGCTGCGATCGTGCTGGCGGGCGGCGTGCTCGTCGGTGCGGTCAATATCTATCTGGCCTCGAGCCTGCTGCCGACCACGGTGGCCGACATCGGCGGCGCCGGCTTCTACGCCTGGAACATGACGATCTACCTCGTCGCCATGGTGATCGCGACGATGCTGGTCAGTCGGCTCCTGGCCCGGTGGGGGAACGTCGGCGCCTACCGCCTCGGCTTCGCCGTGTTCCTGGTGGGCTCGCTGGCCTGTGCGGCGAGCCCGGCGATGCCGGTACTGCTGGCCGGCCGCGGCGTCCAGGGATTCGGGGCGGGGGTGCTGTCCGGGCTGGGGTTCGCCGTCATCCGCTCGGCCCTGCCGAGCCGACTGTGGACCCGCGGCAACGCCCTGATGTCAGCGATGTACGGCGTCGGCAACTTCGTCGGCCCGGCGCTCGGCGGCCTGTTCGCCCAGTTCGGCTCGTGGCGCCTGGCGTTCGTGGCGATGGCGGTGATCGCGGCGGCGTGCTGCGCGATCGTGCCCCGGGTGCTACCGCGCGGCGAACGCAGTGACGCGCGGGCGCCGGTCCCGGCCGTGTCGCTGCTGCTGGTCACGGCGGCCACCGCGGCCGTCAGCCTGGCCGGAGTACTGCCCGGCACCATGGCGATGGTGGGCGGCATCGTGGTGGCACTGCTGCTGGTGGCCGTCTTCGTCGCCTACGAACGGCGCAGCGAGCTGCGGGTCTTCCCGCGTACGACCTACCAGGCCGGCTCACCACTGAAGTGGATCTACCTGACGCTCGGGCTCCTGGCCTTCGGCGTCGCGGTCGAGTCGTTCGTCCCGCTGTTCGGCCAGCAGCTGGGCGGGCTGCCCCCGCTCGCGGCCGGCCTGTTCGGGGCGGCCATCTCGCTCGGCTGGTCGCTGACCCAGCTCGGCAGCTCATCGGCCACCAGACAGCGCACGGTACGCCGTTTGCGCATCATCGGCCCGCTGCTCCTGGCGTCCGGCTTCCTCCTCCAGGGACTGCTGCAGCGCGAGGACACGCCGACCTGGCTGGTACTCCTGTGGGTGCCGGTGCTGTTCATCGCGGGTTCCGGCATCGGCCTGGCCTACCCGCACCTCTCCGTGGCCGCCATGTCCAGCACCCAGGATCCAGAGGAAGGACGCAGGGCCGCCGCGGCGATCGCCACCGTAACGAGCCTGTCGATCGCGTTCGGCACGGCCGTGGCCGGAGTCCTGGTCAACCTCGGCGACCCGTCGATGCTCGACTCGGCACGGTACGTACTGTTCGGATTCGCGATCATCTGCTCGATCGGCGCCATCACCGCACGCGCGGCGAACCGTTCGAGCCGCCTGGAGCCCGCCGAGCCGGCCGACCACGCTCCGCTTCAACAGGGCTCGTGACTCGCGATCCACCGACATGACGTCCACCCCCGGGGATGACCGGCTCGGGTTTCCGATCGCCTGTTCACCACGTGCCCGAGATCACCCAATACCGCATTTGATGCGAGGAGATGCCATGACTGACGCCCTGCCAGAGATGCCGACCTTTCCGATGGCCCGCGCGACGGGATGTCCCTTCGACCCGTCGCCGGAGTTGAGCCGACGACTAGAAGACGCGCCGGTTTCACGAGTGAGACTGTGGGATGGCAGCACCCCGTGGATGGTCACCCGCCATGCGGATGTGCGTGCGCTGCTCGCCGATCCGCGGGTCAGCGTCGACGTGGCGCAACCCGGCTTCCCGCACACCAACGCGGTGAGCAAGGCACGCGACGCACACATGAAGACGCTGATGCAGATGGACGCGCCGGAGCACACCGCCCAGCGACGGCTCCTGACCTCGGATTTCACGATCAGAAGGATGGAGGCGTTGCGGCCCCGGATCCAGCGGATCGTCGATGACCTTATTGATGAGATGCTCGCCGGCCCGAATCCAGTAGACCTGGTAGAGGCGTTCGCGCTACCGGTTCCCTCACTGGTGATCTGCGAACTGCTGGGCGCGCCCTATACCGCCCGCGACCTCTTCCACCGAGTGTCCCGCACGCTCGTCATGGACGAACCCGACCCTGAACAGGCCATGGCCGCCAGCCAGGAACTGAACGCCTACCTGGAGGAACTGGTGGACAAGAAGAATGCCGAGCCGGGCGACGACGTGTTCAGCAGACTGGCCGTCGAGCAGTACCGGACCGGCGCGATGACCCGGCGTGAGATCGCCACGGCCGGTCAACTCCTTCTGGTGGCCGGGCACGACACCACCGCGACCATGATCGCGCTGGGCACGACCGCACTGCTGGCGCACCCGGACCAGTTGAGCGCGGTCCGCGACGGCGGCGACCCCGCACTGGTGACCAACGCCGCCGAAGAGCTCCTGCGCTACCTGTCCATCACCCATACCGAAGCCCGCCGCGTCGCGCGGGAAGATCTCGAGATCGGAGGCCGGCTCATCCGCAAAGGCGACGGCATCATCGCGGTGAAAAGCATCGCTAACCGCGATCCCTCGGCCTTCCCCGACCCCGACACCCTCGATGTCCGCCGCAAGGCCCGCCACCATGTCGCCTTCGGTTTCGGCGCCCACCAGTGTCTGGGCCAGTCACTGGCCCGAGTGGAACTGCAAGTCGTCTACAGCACCCTGTATCGACGCATCCCCACACTGGCCCTGGCCGTACCGCTGGAACAGCTGACGTTCAAGGAGAACGCGGTCTTCTACGGGGTGCGCGAACTACCCGTCACCTGGTAAATCACACAAGGAAGAAGCACATGAAGATCACCATCGACCAAGACGCCTGCATCGGCTCCGGGCAATGCGTACTCGCCTCACCTGAGGTGTTCGACCAGCGCGACTCCGACGGCATCGTCGTGCTCCTGCAAGACAGCCCGGAACCCGGGCTACAGGAGGACGTCTGGGAGGCCTCCCGCATCTGCCCAGCCCTGGCGATCACGCTGACCCCGTCGTGAACCAGCCATCTCGAATCGTTGTCGTAGGTGCTTCGGCGGCGGGTCTGACCGCCGCCGAAACCCTGCGCCGGAAAGGATTCACCGGCGCGTTGACCATGGTCGGTGAGGAGCCGCGACTACCCTACGATCGGCCGCCGCTGTCCAAACAAATCCTGCGCGGCAGCTGGGAACCCAACCGTGTAGCGCTGCGCCGCCACGACGCCCTCACCACGTTGGGCGCGGACTGGCTGCTGGGCATCGCCGCCACCACCCTCGACACCGACGCGCGCACTCTCACCCTCTCGAACGGCAGGGTGCTTGCTTATGACGGGCTGGTAATCGCCACGGGAGTCACCCCCCGGGCGCTGCCCGCGGGACACGAGCTCGGCGGCGTGCACCTGCTGCGCACCCTCGATGACGCCCTCGCCCTGCGGGACGGGCTTCTCGCCGCCACCTCGGTGGCCATCGTCGGCGCCGGCTTCCTTGGATCGGAGGTCGCCGCGGTCGCCCGAGAACTCGGCCTGAACGTCACCCTGATCGATCCGCTGCCCGCCCCGATGATCCGCCAATTCGGCGACCATGTGGCGCAGCGGCTTGCCGAGCTGCACATCCAGCACGGCGTGCAGCTCCGCCCCGGCACCGCGGTCACCGGATTGACCAGCCGCGATGGCCGGGTGACCGGAGTGGACCTGGACAACGGCGTCCACGTCCCGGCCGACCTGGTGCTGGTGGCCATCGGTTCGATACCGGCGGTCGGCTGGCTGGCCGACAGTGGACTGAACCTGGGCGACGGCGTGCAATGCGATCAGAGGTGCCAGGCCGCCCCCGGCGTCGTCGCCGCCGGTGACCTCGCCTCCTGGCAACACCCCCACTTTGGGCGCATGCGCGTCGAACACCGGATGAACGCCACCGAACAAGGCGCCGCCGCCGCGGAAACTCTCTTGGGCGCAGCAACCCCGTTCGCACCGGTGCCCTACTTCTGGACCGACCAATACGACGTGAAAATCCAGGCGTACGGCCTCACCGGTCGCGACGGCGAATTCCACATCATCGCCGAAGACCCCACCACCCACCAGTTCGCCGCCCTTTACAGCACCGACGGCCGCGTCACAGGCGCCGTCACCTGGAACCTGCCCCCGCAGGCACGCGGCCTCCGCCGCCATGTCGCCGAGCGAACCCCCTGGCGGCAGGCGCTCCAGCCTGGCCCATCGTCATAGCTCCTGGTCGTCGTCAGCAGTGGCGGGGTCACGCAAGTCGACCCAGGACTCCTGAAGCTACGGCGAGCCGCAAGGTAGAGCTTTGGTACTGGTCAGCGGGCTGGCTCTGTCCCGTTGATCTCGGCCGCTGAGGCGTGTTCGTCGTGGTCGCGGAGCATTCGCATGACGGTGGCGGGTGAGGGGCGTTTGCCCTTCTTCTTGCCTTGGGTGATGAGGAGTTGGGCCGCGATGTCGCGCAGGCTCTGTCCTTGGTCGCGCAGGTGCAGGGCCATGGACAGCATGGCGGGATCGGTGACGGTGGCGCCGCCGATGTTCTTGCCGCGGACTCGGGCGGACTCGTGGCCGTCGAGGGTCTTGTCGCGGATGTACTCGCGTTCCATGCCGGACAGGGCGGCCAGGACGGTGAACACGATGCCGCCGGGGTCGTGGTGGCCTTGGAGTTCGCCGGTGAGGAATTCCAGGCCGATGTCGCCGGCGCGCAGCCGTTCGGCGAGCTCTGCGAGTTCCAGGCCGCGGCCGAGCCGCTTGTGCTCGTGCACGACGAGGGTGACGGCGACGCCGGAGGCGCGCAGGTCCGCGGCGTGCGCGATGGCGTGTTCGAGTTCGGGGCGGGTGGTGATGCGGGTGGAGACCTTCTCGGAGAAGACGCGGGGTACCCCGGCCGTCTTCAGGGCGTCGAGTTGGGTGTCCAGGGATTGGCGGGCGGTGGAGGCGCGGGCGTAGCCGATCTTGGCGTGCCCGGTCGGCGCGGTGGCCGCGGGAGGTGCGGGCAGCCGGGTCCAGGCGGTGCCCGGCCGCCGCAGCGCCGGGGTCGGCACGTTCAGCGCCTTCGCCAGCGTGGGCACGAGCTTGAACCGGGCGGTGTGGTACTGGACGGCCACCCGGTTCTTGGTCGTCCGGCACGGTGATCCAGCCGGGACTCCGCACGTCGACATCGGGCAGGCGAAAGCCTCCACCCGCAGGAATGCTTCCGTGGTCTTCCGTTCAACGTGGCCGCGCTGCGTGGTGTACTCCCGGCCACCACCTGGAGTGCCAACAGAACGTGGTTCTTCGACAACCTTCTGTGATGGGCGGTCGTCTCACCTGTGCCCCATCCCCCTACGTGCAGAGGACTCGGCGGTGCGACCTCTCCTCTCCCCCGATCATCGCCGCAGTAGCAACAGCGGCCACCCTCCTGCTCCCGGCGCTGCCCGCTCACGCGGCGCCCAGCATCGAGATCGTGAAGATCTACTTCGATAGTCCCGGCTCCAACCGCGGCGGCAACCCCAGCGTCAACGGCGAGTACACCGACATCCGCAACAACACCACCCGCACGGTGCGCATCGGCGGCTGGACCGTGCAGGACGCCAGCAACCACCGCTGCCTTCTCGCCCCCAACTTCACCCTCGCCGCCGGCAAGAGCGTGAGGCTGCGCAGCGGGCAGGGCACCAACACCAGCAAAACCCTGTACTGGGGCTACGGCCCCTGAGCAGCAACCAATCGGTCAGTGGCGGTAGCGGATCGACGTCGGCGGACCTACCGCCATCCAGCGGCCCGTTGCGGGTGAGCAGCAGCATGGCGGCGGATTGAGTAACTGTTCGGCTACTCTCGGTTTGTTGTGGGCGGACTGGCCATACTTTGCGGACCATGCCGGTGGTGGAGTTCCTTACCGATGACGAAGCGTCCGCGTACGGCCGATACGGGGAAGTGCCGTCGCGCGCGGACCTGGAGCGGGTGTTCTTCCTCGATGACGAGGACCGGGAGCTGGTCGAGCGTCGTCGTGGCGAGCACATGAAGCTCGGCTTCAGCCTTCAACTCGTCACTGTTCGCTGGGTCGGGGCGTTCCTGGAGGACCCGCTGGAGGTGCCGACGGCGGTCCTCGACTTCGTGGCCGAACAGCTGGGCATCGCCGACCCGTCGTGCGTGAAGAAGTACACCGAGCGGACCAAGACGCGATTCGACCACCAGTGGGAGATCCGGCGGGTGTACGGCCTGAAGGAATTCGGGACCGTCGAAGCGGATCTGCGAGAGTGGGTGGAGGCCAGGTCCTGGACCACGAGGGATGGACCGAAGGCGATCTTTCTCGACGCGGTGAGTTGGCTGCGGGAGCGGGATGTGCTCCTGCCCGGGGTGACGACGCTGGCGCGGCTGGTCACCAACGTCCGCGATGAGACGACCCGACGGCTGTGGGGTGTCCTGGAAGGGCTGTTGACCGTGGGCCAGCGCTATGTGCTGGACCAGCTGCTGGAGGTCCCGCCAGGGTCGCGGATCTCGGACCTGGAGCGCTGGCGCAAGGGCCCGGTCCCACGCGGATCGGGGCCGACGCTGATCAAAGCACTGGAGCAGGTCGCCGAGGTCGCGGGATTGGGCATGACGGAGCTGGAGACCGACCGCTTGGTGCCGCCGCGCCGGTTGGCGGAGCTGGCCAAGTATGGGATGAGCGCGGACGCCTCGCAGATCCGCCGCCACCGCGATGGCCGCCGTCTGGCGACGCTGCTGGCCACGGTGGCGTTCCTGGAGGCCAAGTCGGTCGACAACACCCTGGAACTGCTGGACCTGCTGATGACCACCGAGCTGCTGAACAAGGCGCAGACCGCCGCGGACAAGGAGAAGATCCGCAAGCACCCGAAGCTGGCCAAGGCCTCGGCCCGCCTGGCGGTGGCGGTGGAGGCGCTGTTCGACTCCGACGCCTGGGGTGGTGAGGACGAAGAGCCGCGGGTGTCGGAGGTGTGGGAGGCGATCGAGGCGGTGGTGTCGCGGGCGGAACTGCGGGCGGCGCTGGTCTTGGTGAATGAGAACGTGCTGCCGACGGATGCGGAAGAGCCCGATGACTGGCGCAGCGAGCTGGTCGGCCGCTACAGCACGGTCTCGGGGTTCTTGAAGGTGCTGCCCAAGGCGATCTGTTTCGGTGCCAACGCCGAGGGTGCCCCGGTGCTGGCGGCGATGCAGCGACTGCCGGAGGTGCTGGCCTACCGCAGCAGGCTTCCCGCACCGCTGATTCCGGGCCGGCTGATCGAGGCGGCCGTGGTGAACGGCCCGTGGAAGCGCCTGGTGTTCGGCCGGCCCGTCCACGAGGACGGCGCGGTGAACAGGCACGCCTACACCTTCTGTCTCCTGGAGCAGTTCCACCGCCATCTCAAACGCCGCGAGATCTACGCCGACGCCTCAACCAAGTGGCGCGACCCGCAGGCCAGACTCCTGGAAGGTCAGGCGTGGGAAGCGGTCCGGCCGGACGTGCTCACCGCGCTGGGCCTGCCGGAGGACCCGGACGCCCTGCTGGCCGACCACACCCGGGCGCTGGAAGCGGCGTACCACGACGTGGGCTGCCGCCTGGACGCCAACACCGAAGTCCGGATCGACGACGCCGGGAAGATCCACTTAACCGGCGTGAAGGCCATCGAAGAGCCGCCCTCGCTGGTCGACCTGCGCAAGCGCACCACGGCGATGCTGCCGCGCGTGGACCTGCCCGAGGTCATCTTGGAGGTGATGAGCTGGGAGCCACAGCTGGTGGAGGCGTTCACCGCGGCCTCCGGCGGCCGCTCCCGGCTGGAGGATCTGCCGACCTCGATCGCGGCGTGCCTGGCCGCGCACTCCATGAACGTCGGTTACCGGCCGATCGCCAAGACCGGTGTCCCCGCGCTGGAGCGCTCGCGACTCTCGCATGTGTTCCAGAACTACTTCCGGCCCGAGACGCTCAGTCTGGCCAACGCGCCGCTGGTCGCCTGGCAGGCTGGGCTGCCGCTCGCTCAGGCGTGGGGTGGCGGCATGGTCGCCGCGGTCGACGGCATGCGGTTCGTGGTCCCGGTCCCGGCGGTCTTCGCTCGCCCCAACCGCAAATTCTTCGGCTCCAAGCGCGGCATGACCTGGCTCAACGCAATAAATAATCAAGGAATCGGAAGGGGTGCGAAGATCGTGTCCGGCACGGTCCGCGACTCCCTGCACATGGTCGACGTCATCTTCGGGCTGGACGGCGGGGAGTTGCCGGAGATCGTCGTTTCCGACACCGGCTCTTACAGCGACCTGACCTTCGGCCTGTTGGAACTGCTGAACATCTCCTACCGGCCGGCGCTGGCGGATCTGCCCGACCAGAAGGGGTGGCGCATCGACCCCGGTGCCGACTACGGGCCGCTGAACACCTTCGCCCGCGGCAGGATCGACCTGCGCAAGGTACGGCGGATGTGGCCGGACATCCTGCGCGTGGTCGCCTCGATCTACACCGGCACCGTCCGCGCCTACGACGTAGTGACCATGCTGCAGCGCGAGGGTCACCCCACCGCGCTGGGGAGGCGATCGCTGCCTATGGCCGGATCTTCAAGTCCCTCCATATCCTCGCCTACATCGACACCGACGAGACCTACCGGCGCGACATCAAGCACATCCACAACCTGCAGGAGGGCCGCCACGCCCTGGCCCGGAAGATCTGCCACGGCAAGAAGGGCGAGCTCTACCACCGCTACGAACGTGGGCTGGAAAATCAGCTCGGCGTCCTCGGGCTTGTTCTCAATTGCGTCGTTTTGTGGACGACCGTCTACCTGGACGCGGCAGTCCAGCAGCTGAAGGCGCAGGGCTACCCCGTCCGAGATGAGGACATGGCCCGGCTCTCGCCTTTCGTCAACACCCAGTTGGGCGTGCACGGCGCCTACACCTTCCTGCTTCCCGACCTGCCTCCGGGGGCGATCCGCGCCCTACGCGACCCCGACGCACCCGACGCCGACGACGAAGAAATCTGAAGATTCTCATGACGGCAGCTCAGTGGATAAGCTGAATTATCCGCTGAGAATGACTAGGTTCTCAGTGGATAACGTCTGTGACTTTGAGTTCTTGATGGGTCTGGTGCATTTGGTGGGGAGCGGCCACGGTCGGTGATCTCGGCTCAGTTCAGCAGTGCCATCTTTCTGAGGAGGTCGTAGTTGGCGCGGCCGAACATGAGCCGTTTAAAGAATTTGATCTTGCATACTTTGCCCTCGACAACGCCTGAGCTGTAAGGGAGCGTGAGTCCGTTCAGGACGGCGGCGTGGTCGCGTTCGAGGCCGTTGGCGAAGGAATGCAGGTGGGGCAGGTCGTCAGCCCGGACGGCGTCGATCCAAGCGTCGAGGCGCTGGCCTTGGCGTTCGGTCATCATCTGCGCGAAGGTCTTGATGTGGCCGTGTAAGGCGTCGAGGTGCGGGCAGGCTGCCAGGACCTCCTTGAGTTTCCGCTGCTCATCCGGCCCGAGGTTGTCGGGGCGGCGGCGGATCCAGCTGGTGATGTGGCGGGCCTTGGGCGGCGCGGGGACGGCGGGCGGCGCGGCTGAGCCCTTGAAGGGCGCGAGGTAGGCGTAGACGGTGCCGTAGCTGCCGCGAAAGCCCAGCGCGGTGATCTCCCGGTGCAGCTGCTGGATGTTGGCGCACCCGGAATTCCAGCGTTCATGCAGGTGGGGCTTGTAATCGTCCAGCATGCTCGGCCATCCGGTCAGCGTGCCCGCCACCACCTCATCGACGCTTTGTGCGCGGGAGTACTTGCGGACGGTCATGGGCGCCAGGCGCAGCTCCCGCTGGATCGCGGCGTGGCTCTTGCCTTCGGCCTTCAGCGCCTGGACTTGCCGGTAGCGCTCCCTTGCCTTCACCACGCGCGCTCTGTTCTCGGCATGGTCGATGGTCTTCTGTTCGGCGACCTGGCCGGGGTTGGGGGCCTGCTCCTCGGCGACCTGGGCAAGGGCAACGTAGTGCTCTTTGACGCACCGGTGGTGGGCAGCGACGGTCTTGTCCGCGTATTCGCGCAGGTCATCCCACATGTGCCAGCGATCCGCCACCTGCTGGGCATCGGGCGCGCCCTCCCGGCCGCCCAGGGCGTAGGCGCTGGCCCGGTCCCGGCAGATCACCTCGACGCCGGGATGCGCGCGCAGCCACTCGGCCAGGGTGGCGGCCTCCCGGTCGGGCAGCACGTCGATGATGCGGTGGCCGGCCATGTCCACCAGGACACTCGCATACGAATGCCCGCGCCGTTTGGCCCAATCATCGACCCCGAGCACGGTGACCCGCCCGATCTCGGGATCGGGCAACGCCCTGACCAGCCGGATCAGCGTGAACCGGGAGACGATCGTGCCCAGCGCACCGGCCAGCCGAGACCCCGCGCGGCCGGCCAGGGCCAGTGCGACCCGCTCCAGCAGACCCCGCAGCCCTGCCGTGCGGCGCTGCTGTTTGGCGGTCAGCCCGGGGACCTGCTCGGCGAACGTCGCCACCAAGCACGCCGGGTTGCCGCAGATGAACCGGCGGACCTCCAACTCGACCTGGACCGGTCTCCCGCCGCAGGCCAAGTCCTGCAGCCGACGCCGATACCGGTCGTGCACCCGAGCCGACGGTGTCCCACAGCCGCGGCAGGCCACCACCTCCGAGCCCGTACGGGCCGCGATCCTCAGGCGGTCACCCAGATCCTCCACCTGGTCAAGGACCAGGCCCCTTAAGTGCGGGAACAGCATGTTCAGCAGACCGACTTCCCTGCCGGTGAGCTCGTGCAGCACAATGGCACCCCTACGGCCGTTCTTCATGATCAGATCTTGGCGATCCAGATCGTGACAGAACGGCCGTTCTCACGCGCAACGCGTTACGCGATCGCTACCACCCTCCATACAGCCCCGGCCTTACTCGCGCCTGGAAGTCGCACTCCGTGACCGCTCCCCAGCAAATGCACCAGACCCCACAGCAGCGAAAATCACAGATAACGTCGCCGCCGGAGAATCAGAAGCCGGGGCTGAACTCAGCGGATAATAAGGAGCGGGCGCCGATGACGGATCCCAACTCGCACCGGACCGGGCAGCCCGAGGTCGACGCGCTCCTTGACCGAGCCGACACCGAGCACCGCGCGGTGGCCGAGCTCGTGACGATCAACCACGCCGAAGACCTCGTCACCCACGCCCGGCAAGCCGACCTCGCCGCCGAGCACCAGGCGCTGCATGAGCGGTACGAACAGGCGGAAGCCGAGCTGGCCGCCGCCACGGCCAGCGGCGATCCGGCCCGGATCGCCAGGGCCCGCCGCGTCCGCGACGAGGCGAGCGCCACCTGCGACCGCGTTGGCCGCACGCTGCGCGAGGAACTGGCGGGGCTGGCGGAGGCGGGCTTCGAGCGCACCGGCGAGCTGCTGGCGAGGATGCGCACCGCCTGGCGGGCCGAGGACACCGCGCGCGAGGCGCTCCGGCGCAGTGCCCGGGATACCGGCCCGCTCGACGGCGACGCTGACGGGCGAGGGTGACCGCGTCATGCCCAATGTCGTCGCACTCCGGCCCGCCGACGACGTCGGCGCTGCCGCTCTTGAGGCCGTGGTGGCGGCACACCGTCACCTCGACCGGTGCAAGCTGTCGGCCAACACGGTAAAGGCCTATCGGCGGCAGATCGCCGCCTACGTCGCGTGGCTGGCCGAGCACGCCGCCGAGCGTGACGACGCCTTTGCCGACCTGGTGGGCGCCGAAGCCGCAGTCACCGCCTGGCGCCGGAGCCGGATCGACGACCGGGCCGCGCCCAACACCATCAACCAGGGCATCGCCGCGCTCACCCTCATGTACGCCCAGGTGGGGCTGCGCATCGACGTCAAACGTGCCACTGTCCCCAAGCCGGGCGAGCCCGATGCCCTCACCACCGCCGAGCAGGGTGCCGTCGAACGAGCCGCCGCCCGCCGCAGTGCCCGCGACGCGGCGATCATCGCGGTCCTGCTGTTTGCCGGAGCCCGCGAAGAGGAGTGTGCACGGCTGGAGGCCGACGACATCGCGATCACCGCCCGCACCGGCACCATCCGCCTGCACGGCAAGGGCGATCAAGTCCGCACAGTCCCGATCCCACCGACCGCACGGGCCCGCATTACTGCATGGCTCGACATCCGTGGCCGCCAACCCGGCCCGCTGTGGACCGGCCAGCGCGGAGCCCTGACCATCTCCGGGATCGTCCAGGTCGTACTGGCCGTCGGCGCCGACGCCAAGCTCCCCGGCCTGCGCCCCCATCGGCTCCGCCACACCTACGCCACCCGGCTCCGCGAAGGCGGTGCCGACGTCGCTCAGGTCCAGGCCCTCCTCGGCCACGCCTCCCTCGACACCTCGGCCCGGTATTTCCGCGCCGGCACAGCCGAGCAAGCTGCCGTCGTCGACCGCGTCTTCGACTAGCGCTTCACGTGTTTCTCCGGATCTCCCCGTAGCAGAGATGATCAACGAGAACCGTGGAACGCGAGAACCCGCAGGTCAGGCCTTAATCCGTTGGATTTCCGCCGTTTGCTACGGGGACCCCGAAGGTGACCGGGGCCGGAACTTGAACGGTGGCTTTGGTCGTGGCTTGTGAGGCGGTCAGCTCTGGGGCATTCAGCGGCTGATGTCGTCCAGCTCGGTCAAGTCCTCATGAGAGAGGGAGAGTCCCGCGCCGGCGATGTTCTGGCGCAGGTGTGCCGTCGATGACGTGCCGGGGATGAGCAGGATGTTCGGTGAGCGCCGCAGCAGCCAGGCCAGTGCGACGGACATCGGTGTCGCCTCCAATCGAGCGGCGACCGCCGAGAGCGCCGAG
>NZ_VCKY01000093.1 GCF_005889735.1 Nonomuraea turkmeniaca | reverse complement strand
GGTCAGGGGCGGAGTTCGGCTATGCGGGCGAAGGCGGTGACGTCGAGTTGTTCGCCGCGGGTCGACGGGTCGACGCCGGCCGCCCTCAGCGCGATCTCCGCTTCGGCCGCGCTGCCTGCCCACGAGGCCAAGGCTGCGCGCAGGGTCTTGCGGCGCTGGGCGAACGCGGCGTCCACCACGGCGAAGACCTCCTCGCGGGAGGCCGTCGTGGTGGGGGGTTCGCGGCGGGTGAGGGAGACGAGGCCCGAGTCGACGTTGGGGACGGGCCAGAAGACGGTACGGCCCACCGGGCCGGCGCGGCGTACGTCCGCGTACCAGGCGGCCTTGACCGACGGCACCCCGTACACCTTCGATCCGGGACCGGCGGCGAGGCGGTCGGCCACCTCCGACTGCACCATGACCAGGCCCTTGCGCAGGGAGGGGAGCGCCTCCAGGACGTGGAGCACCACCGGGACGGCGACGTTGTACGGGAGGTTGGCCACCAGAGCTGTGGGGACGAAGCCGGCCAGGTCGTCAAGGGTGATCTTCATGGCGTCGGCGTTGACGACCGTGAGCTTGTCGGACAGGCCTCGGTCGGCGACTGTGATGGGGAGTTGGGTGGCGAGCACCGGGTCGATCTCGACGGCCACCACATGGGAGGCGGAAGAGAGGAGGGCCAGGGTGAGCGAGCCGAGGCCTGGTCCCACCTCGATGACCACGTCATTCTCCGCCAGATCGGCCACGCGGACGATACGCCGGACGGTGCCGCCGTCGATCACGAAGTTCTGGCCTAGCTTTTTTGTCGGACGAAGATCTAGCTTGTCCGCCAAAATACGTATTTCTGCAGGGCCCAACAGCCTCATCATCCAACCAGTCTCCCGTATCGAAGAACCTGCATGGCGGATGGGGAGACCAAAGGAGAGGATGGCGTGGAACAGGAAGGGACATCCCTCATGGAGCCAACGGGCGCCGCGCCGCTCCGCCCGACGGACTTGCGGGAGATCGGGCCGTACCGTCTGCTGGGGAGGCTCGGCGAAGGCGGTATGGGGACCGTTTTCCTGGCACGTGCGCCGACGGGGCGTTTTGTCGCGCTCAAGGTCGTGAAGGCGGAGTTCGCCAACCAGGAGGGGTTCGCGGCCAGGTTCCATGCGGAGGTCGAGAACGCCCGCCGCGTGGCGTCGTTCTGCACGGCTCAGGTGCTGGACAACGGCAACACCGGTGACGGACGGCCGTACATGGTGACCGAGTACATCGCGGGCACCCCGCTGTCCGATCAGATAGCGAAATATGGGGCTCTGGACCCGGGGCCGCTGCATGGTGTCGGGCTGGGGGTGGCGGCGGCGCTGGCCGCGATTCACGTGGCGGGGCTGGTGCACAGGGATCTCAAGCCCGCCAACGTGATTCTTTCGTTGTCGGGGCCGCGCGTGATCGACTTCGGGATCGCCAGGGCGCTCGACAGGGAAACGGGGTTCACGCTTTCCGGCGAGTTGCTCGGCAGCCCTGGGTGGTGGGCGCCTGAGCAGGTACGTGGTGAGATGGTCAGCCCGGCGGCCGACATCTTCGCCTGGGGTTGCCTGGTGGCGTACGCCGGCAACGGGCGGCATCCGTTCGGGCGTGGCGACCCCATCACGATGGCCCACCGCGTGCTGAACTCCCCGCCGGAGCTGGGTGCGCTGCCCGCGCCGCTGAACGAGCTGGCACGGCTGGCCACCTCGATGGATCCCGCGTTGCGTCCGACGGCGCAGGATCTGCTGATCGCGTTGGTGGGTGGCAACACGCCACCGGCGTCCGTCAACCCGCCGACTCTGGTCGCCGCCCCGACTCTGGTCGGGACCGAGATGCTCAGCGACTGGGAGCCGCTGCAGAACGTGGTGAACGAGCCCGACATCACGGCGACGTTCACGACTCCGCCGCCGAGCGACACCACGGGCAAGGCGGCGCCCGGCGGGCCCAACGTCGTCCCTGGAGTGCCCGGCGGTCCTGATGCCGCGGTGCCCGGCGGGCCCGGTGCGGCGCGCCCGGATGCGGCGTCGTTCGAGGAGCTGGCCCGTCGGGAGGAGCAGGCGGCCAAGGCGGAACTGGCCCGCTGGCCGGCTGAGGCCCAGGGCCAGGGTCGGGGCCAACCCCCTGGTGGATCGTCTGGGCAGGAGCAGGCGCGGCCTCGTGGGATGTTCCGGCGAGGTGGCCGGAAGAAGGAGGGGCAGTCCCAGATGCCGCCGGCCACTTTTGGAGCGCCGGATGCCCAGGCTCAAGGCCCTCAGGCGCAGGGTGCTCAGTCGCAAAGCCCTCAGGTGCAGGGTGCTCAAGCGCAGGGTGCTCAGGCGCAAGGTGCTCAGGCGCAAGGGCCGCAGAGGCAGGGTCCGCAAACGCACGGGGCGCAGGTGCAGGGGCCGCCGGCACCGCTGCGGCAAACCGGGCAGGAGCCGCCGGCGCAGCCCGGGCCGGCCGGGCCCGCGCGGCCGCAGGAGCGGCAGGCATCCCTGCCGGGGCAGCCAGGACCGCAGGAGCGGCAGGCATCCCTGCCGGGGCAGCCAGGCCCGCAGGAGCGGCAGACGTCGCTGCCGGGGCAGCCAGGCCCGCAGGAGCGGCAGACGTCGCTGCCGGGGCGGGCGGCCGCCGACACGCGGCCGGGCGATCGGGCGATGCGCATCACCCCGGAGTTACTCCCGAGCGAGCCCGATACCCTCGACGGCACGAGGACCTCGGGCACCCGGTGGCTGATCGCCGCCGCGGCGGCGGTGCTGGCCATCGTCGTCACGGTGGCTGTCCTGATCGTCACGTCCGGCAGGAACACGGTCGTCTCCGGCCCCGGCAACCCGTCCCAGGCCGCCACCACGGCCGCCCCCAACGACGTGGGCCGGAGGTTCCCGCTCGGCGACAACTTCGACGACCCGGTCGCGATCGTGGCGGCGGCCCCTGAGTGCGGGCTGAAGGAGTACGAGGGCAAGACCGCGACCCGGGGCCAGCTGTGCGTGATCCGCTGGACGATGCTCAACCCCGGCGGTGAGCGTAAGGTGCTGGTCCAGCCCGTGGTCACCATGGTCGACGACCGCGGCGGCGAGCACGACCCGGCCGCCGTCACGCTGCCCCCGGCCATCCTGCCGGGCGCCCGCGTGGACAGCGCCTTCGTGTTCGACCTGGCCACGTACCGCAAGCCCGTGAAGCTGACGGCGACCATGCTCGAGAACGGCAAGCAGATCGAGGTGGCGCTGTGAGAATCCGGGAGGCGCTCCTGGCGCTGCTCCTCGCGGCCGGCGCGACGATGGCGCCGGCCACGGCCGCCGTGGCCGCGGCCTGCTCGGGAGCCGCGGACTTCGACGGTGACGGCGTGGACGACGTGGTGGTGGGCGACCCGTTCGCCGACGACCAGAAGGGCGTTGTGCACGTGTTGTCCGCCGGCAAGGTCATCCCCGTCTCCCTGCCCGACCGGGCGAGGGGTGACGCCTTCGGCTGGGTGGCGCGCCTGGCGAAGGTCGACGGCGACGCCTGTGCCGACCTGGTGGTCGGCGCGCCGTACGCGGACGTGGACGGCGTCGAGGACGCCGGGGCCGCGTACGTGATCTACGGCGGCGGCGCCAAACCTCCGCTGCGCCTGAACGCCGCGCAACCTCAGCGGTTGGCGCACTTCGGCTGGTCGCTGGCGACCAAGGGCGACGCGGTGGCCGTCGGCGCGCCGTACGAGGACGAGGGCCGGCTCCTCGACGTGGGCGCGATCTACGTGAGCAGGGGCACGGGAGCGTTACGCAGGATCAGCCAGGAGAGCGTCGACGTACGCGGCAACAGTGAGGTGGGCGACCAGTTCGGCTGGTCGATGGCGTTTGGGGCGCAGAACGCGCTGCTCGTCGGCGTCCCGTACGAGAACGACGACGGCGCGGGCCGCCAGATCGAGGCGGGCAAGATCGACTCGGGCGCGGCCGTGTTCATCGACGACGTGTTCGCCACCCAGATCACGAGCCTGAAGCTGGACTCGCCGACCAAGGCCTCCGGCGACAGGTACGGCTACGCGGTGGCGTACTCCGAGGGCTCCGGCTACGCGATCAGTTCCCCCGGCCCCGGCTCCGTGCAGCTGCTCGACCCCGCCAGGAAGCCCATCAGGACGGTGGCGCAGGACGGCAAGCAGGCGTTCGGGTTCTCGATGGCCGCCTCGGCGGACGGCCGGCTGGCCATCGGCGCCCCGTACGGCGGCGGCGTGCGCATCGTGTCGTGGAAGAACGCGTCCGAGGACAGGAAGTTGCAGACCGCCGACGGGCTGTTCGGCTGGTCGGTGGCCTTCAGCGGCAACAAGTTGTTCGTGGGGCAGCCGGACGCGCAGCCGTACGGGAAGGTCGCGGTCGCCGGGCGGAACGCCGAGAGTTTGCAGCCGCTCCAGCCGCCGAAGGGGGCCGACTTCGGGGTGTCGGTCTCGGGGTAGGCGTCAGCCGAACAGGTGGGCGCCGCAGCTGGGCCACTGGCCCTGCCATCTGCCCTGGACGTGCTGGTAGAGGAGCTGGGCCCGGTAGGTCTGCTCCTCCGCCGGCCAGGCGCTCGGCAGGTCCACGCCGCCGACGGCCTTCCACATGGGCAGGCTGAACTGGTACATGCCGTAGTACGGCCCCTGCGCGTTGTACGCCTGCGGGTTGCCGCCCGACTCGCAGGCGGCCAGCGCACGCCAGTTCAGGCGCAGGACGTCCGGATAGACCGGCGTGGTCCGCGGCGGGGTGACCGTGATGACCGTGCCGTCCTTGGGGAAGCTGCCGAGCGGCGGGCTCACCTGGTAGCCACGGTGCAGGGTGATGCGATTGCGGCGGAGCACCTCGCGTACCGTGCGGGCCGTGGTGCGGGAGGCGCGCCGGGTCGCGCCGGCGACCACGTACACCTTGCGCCTGGTGTAGACGGTCAGCGACATCCCCGACAGCGGCACCGTCCCGTCGCGGGGCGCGGAGATCCTTCCGGCCGCCGGTGAGATGTCGAGCTCGGTGAGGGCGTCGGCGACGTTCGTGCTGGTGACCAGGTGTTTGGTGGTGCGGCCGTCCAGGGTCAGGATGAGGGGGCGGGCGCGGCGTACCTCGATCCTGGATCCGTCGGCGACGACCTCCTCGGTGCCGGGGAGCACGACGTCACCGAAGCTCAGCCTGACCCCGGCGTCATCGAGCACGTCGCGGACGGAGCCGGCGAAGCCGCGCACCGCCACGGGCCGGCCGTCGACGACCACGGTCACGTCCTTGACCAGGAACGACACCGCCACGATCGCGCCCACCGCCAAGGCGCCCACCAGGCACACCACCGGCGTCCACGGGGAACGCCAGGGGATCGGCGGACGCGGCGCACGCCTCCTGCCTCGCATGGACCACCTCCGGTACGGTAAGTGACCGCCCGAACGCTAGTCGTGGCCATGCACCGGCAGCCACCGGTTCACCAAAACATGGTCACCAGGCGCCGAAGACCGTGACTCCGTTCGTACTGATCGCCTCACACAACCGGTCCGGATGGATCCCCTTGACCTCGGCGAGGCAGCGGAGGGTGAGCGGGATGAGGTAGGGCGCGTTGGGCTTGCCGCGGTGCGGCATCGGCGGCAGGTAGGGGGCGTCGGTCTCGACCAGCATGAGCTCCAGGGCCGCCGCGGCGGCGGCCTCGCGGAGGTAAGCGCTGTTTTTGTACGTGACCGGCCCGGAGAACGACATGAAATATCCGGCTTCCACGCACGTCTTCGCCATTTCGGCGTCGCCCGAGAAGCTGTGGAACACCACCTTGTCCGGCGCGCCCTCCTCGGCCAGCACCCTCAGCACGTCGTCGTGCGCGTCCCGGTCATGGATGACCAGCGCCTTGCCGGTGCGCTTGGCGATCTCGATGTGCGCGCGGAAACTGGCGTGCTGGTCGTCCCTGCTCGCCCAGTCGCGGTAGTAGTCGAGCCCGGTCTCCCCCACCGCCCGCACCTCCGGCCGCCCGGCCATAGCCTCGATCTCGGCCAGCACCTCGGGGGTCGCCTCGTGCGCCTCGTTCGGGTGGATCGCCACCCCGGCGTACACGCCTTCCTGCGCCGCCGCCGTCTCCGCGTTCCACCGGGACGACTTCAGGTCGTAGCCGATCGTCACGAGCTTGGTCACGCCGACCGCCCTGGCGTCCTCGAGAATGCCCCGTACGGTGGCCGCGGCCGCCTGGGCCGCCTGGGCCACCGGGTCGCCCGAGGACGCCTGCCGGTTGCCGACCATGATGTCGAGGTGGCAATGGCTGTCGAAAACGGGTGCGGAAAGCGGCTCCGGGGCGGCGGGAATCTTGCTCACGCCCCTAACGTAGCCTCTCCCCGCACCTCGACGGCTCACCGCCCGGGCAGGCTCAACGGCTCACTGGCCCAGCCGGGCCAGCTCCTCGTCGACGACCTTCGGGTCGAGCTTCTTGAACAGCGGCACCGGCGGCGCGAGCTGCGTGCCCGGCTTGATCGGCCGGTGCTCCCAGCGGGCCGCGCCGTCGTACTCTCCGGTGATCACCGGGTACGGCTCGCCACCGTCCTCGTCGACCTCGTGGATCTCCGGCATGCCCGACCAGACGCCCTCGCCGCCGAGCATGGCGAACACCTTGTTGGACGAGCTCGGCAGGAACGGCGTGAGCAACGTCTTGGCGTCGTCGACCACCTGGAGCGCGACGTGCAGGATCGACTTCTGTCGCGCCGGGTCCTCCTTGAGCTTCCACGGCTCCTGCTCGGCCAGGTATTTGTTCGCCTCGCGGACCACGTCGAACGCCTCGGTGATCGCGTTCTTGAACCTGGACCTGTTCAGCTCCGCGCCCACCGGGCCGAACGCGTTGCGCGAGCGCTCCAGCAGCACCCGGTCCGCGTCCGTCAGGTCGCCGGCCTCGGGCACGGCGCCGAAGTTCTTCGCCGCCATCGAGATCGACCGGTTGACCAGGTTGCCCCAGGCAGCGACGAGCTCGCCGTTGTTGCGGTTGACGAACTCCTGCCAGGTGAAGTCCGTGTCCTGGTTCTCCGGCCCGGCGACCGCGATGTAGTAGCGCAGCGCGTCGGCGTCGTAGCGCGCGAGGAAGTCGCGGACGTAGATGACGACCTGGCGCGAGGAGGAGAACTTCTTGCCCTCCATCGTCAGGAACTCGCTGGAGACCACCTCGGACGGCACGTTGAGCGCGCCGAGCGAACCGGGCGAGCCGGCGCGGGCGCCCTGCCCGCTGTAGCCGAACAACATCGCCGGCCAGATCTCGGCGTGGAAGACGATGTTGTCCTTGCCCATGAAGTAGTAGCCGCGGGCGTCCGGATTCTGCCACCACTGGCGCCAGGCGTCCGGGTCGCCGGAGCGCCTGGCCCACTCGATGGAGGCCGACAGGTAGCCGATGACCGCGTCGAACCACACGTACAGCCGCTTGTTGGGCTGGTCGCGCCAGCCGTCGAGCGGGATCGGCACGCCCCAGTCCAGGTCGCGGCTGATCGCCCGCGGCTGCAGGTCGCCGAGCAGGTTGAGCGCGAACTTCAGCACGTTGGGCCGCCACTCGCCCTGCTTGGACTGCAGGTAGGAGCCGAGCACCTCGGCGAAGGCGGGCAGGTCGAGCATGAAGTGCTCGGTCTCGACGAAGACCGGGGTCTCACCGTTGATGCGACTCTTGGGGTTGATCAGCTGGATCGGGTCCAGCTGGTTGCCGCAGTTGTCGCACTGGTCGCCGCGTGCGCCGTCGTAACCGCAGATGGGGCAGGTGCCCTCGATGTAGCGGTCGGGCAGGGTGCGGCCGGTCGAGGGCGAGATGGCGCCCATCGTGGTCTTCGGGAAGATGTAGCCGTTGTCGTAGAGACCCTTGAAGATCTGCTGCGTGACGGAGTAGTGGTTCTTCGTGGTGGTCCTGGTGAACAGGTCGTAGGACAGCCCCAGGCCGGTGAGGTCCTCGGCGATGACGCGGTTGTAGCGGTCGGCCAGCTCTCTGGCGCTGACGCCTTCCTTGTCGGCCTGCACCTGGATGGGTGTGCCGTGCTCGTCGGTGCCGGAGACCATCAGCACCTTGTTGCCCGCCATCCGCTGGTAGCGGCTGAAAACGTCGGACGGCACGCCAAACCCGGACACGTGCCCGATATGACGAGGGCCGTTAGCATACGGCCACGCAACGGCGGTCAAAATGTGCTGCGACATGATTGTAGCCTAAAGGATCGTTTCTTGATCATTTTTACGCGCTGACGTGGCTTGCCGCCCGCCCTACTTCGGCTGATGGCCCTCCAGGAAACGGCCTCTGACCCTTCACGAGTGACCCGCCGTTACGCGAGCCCACGTTAACCGACTCCGTGGTCCCCGTGGGCCGTCGCCGCGCATTTACCGCGATCCCGAGCGAGCGACCGACCCCCTCCCGGCCCGGCGCCGCGTCGACGGCGGCCTGGAGAAGCCACGGAACTCGGCCGGCAGAGCGCGCCGTTACGGTGGTGCGCCACTGACCGATCAGAGGCCGTTTCCCTGGACAGACGCGAGCCGGCGTCGGCGGTCGGCCGACCACGGCAACGCGTAAAGGACGGTCAGGCCCTTGATCGGCCTCGCGAGACCCGCGCGGCCGGCCACGGCAACGCGTAAAAGAAGCTTATGCTTTTGACTTTTCGCGGGAGATCGCCTCCGCGGCCTCCTCAGCGGCGGCCGCGGCGCGGTCGATAGGGGTTTCGCGGGCCCGCCGGATTCCGAGGATGCTGACGAAGAGAGTGGCGAAGATCGTCTGGAAGCTCATGATCAACGCCGTCGCCGACGGCACCACCAGACGCAGCGACTCGCGCGGGTCCAGCTCGCCGAAGCTGCGCACCTGCCAGTGCACCAGCGACATCACGAGTCCGACCAGACCGGCCAGGGCCAGCAGCCCGCCGACCACGAGCCCCTTCTCCAGGGTCACGATGTCGATGATCTTGCGGATCCGCGGCGACTCCGGCAGGAATCCTTCCTCGGCCGCATAGACCTTGGTGAACAGCGCGAACAACGCCGCCTGGAACCCGATCACCACCAACGCCGAGGATCCGACCAGGGTGTCGACGTCGAAGGCGAGCTCGCCGATCTCCACCGGGCCGAAGGTCAGCGCGGTCCCCGCCACCAGGCCGATGATCATCATCAGCACGCCGGGATAGAAGAACAGCCACTTCGGGCTGTAGAGGAGCAGGAAGCGCAGGTGGCGCCAGCCGTCGCGCCAGGAGCGCAGATGCGGCGGGCGAGAGCGGCCGTCGGGCGAGAGGGTCGTGGGCACCTCGCGCACGTCGAGCCCGGACAGCGTGGAGCGGACCACCATCTCGGAGGCGAACTCCATGCCGCCGGTCTGCAGGTGCAGCTTCAGGATCGAGTCGCGCCGGAAGCCGCGCAGGCCGCAGTGGAAGTCGCCGATCGCCGAGGGGAAGAACAACCGGCCGACGAACGACAGCACCGGGTTGCCCAGATAGCGGTGCAGCGGGGGCATGGCGCCGGGCGCGATGCCCCCCTTGAACCGGTTGCCCATGACCAGGTCGGCGCCGTCACGCAGCTGCTCGACGAACGGCAGCAGCGCGGTGAAGTCGTAGGAGTCGTCGGCGTCGCCCATGATGACGAATTTGCCGCGCGCTGCCCTGATGCCGCCCATGAGGGCGTTGCCGTAGCCCTTCTCGTCGACGTGGACCACGCGGGCGCCGGCCTCGCGGGCGAGCTGTTGAGAGCCGTCCGTGCTGCCGTTGTCGGCGATCAGGACCTCGCCCTCGATGCCGTGCTGCTCCATGCACGCCAAAGCCTTGCGTACACAGACTTCCACGGTCTCCGCCTCGTTGAGGCAGGGCATGACCACCGTCAGTTCCACGTGTCTACCCTTCAAGTTAAGGCTGTTCCAGTGAACCATCATGCACTGTGCCCAGAGGTGTTCGGGTCAAGACCCAAAAACGACTGGCATTCTTTACAGCATGGTGAGCGTCGCGGAGATTACCCCTGTGGACCACTCCGCTCCTGGCCGGGCAGCGCGTTGGCTGTCGT
This sequence comes from Nonomuraea turkmeniaca, assembly GCF_005889735.1. Classification (GTDB taxonomy): domain Bacteria; phylum Actinomycetota; class Actinomycetes; order Streptosporangiales; family Streptosporangiaceae; genus Nonomuraea; species Nonomuraea turkmeniaca. The sequence goes on along the minus strand of NZ_VCKY01000093.1, from coordinate 28,418 downwards.
TCCTGCGCCGGCATCGTGTGTTCGCCGCGGCCTTCGGCGCGGGCGCCGTGCTGCGGCTCATCACCATGCTCGGATACGGCCCGGCCATGTGGTTCAACGACTCCTACGAGTACGTCTCGGTGGCGCTGCACCCGCGGCCGCACCCCATCAGGCCGGACGGCTACAGCTTCTGGCTGCTGCTGCTGAAGCCCTTCCACAGCTTCGCGCTGGTGACGTTCACGCAGCACCTGATGGGCCTGGCCACGGCCTGCCTGATCTACGCGCTGCTGCGGATCAAGTTCCGGCTGCCGAAGTGGGGCGCCACGCTGGCGGCGGCGCCGGTGCTCTTCGACGCCTACCAGATCCAGCTGGAGCAGCTGGTGATGTCGGACAGCCTGTTCACCCTGCTCGTGGTGAGCGTCATCACACTGGTGTTGTGGAAGCGCCGGTTGTCGTGGCAGGCGGGCGCGGTCGTCGGCTTCCTGCTTGCGCTGACGTGGCTCACGCGCTCGATCGGCCTGCCGATCCTGGCGCTGGTGGTGCTCTACCTGCTGGTCAAGCGGACGGGCTGGCGGCCGATCGCGGCGTTGATCACGGCGTGCGCGATCCCGGTGATGGCGTACATGGGCTGGTTCGCCTCGGCGTACGGCAAGTTCGCGATGACCAACAGCGACGGCCTCATCCTGTACATGCGTACGGCGATCTTCGCCGACTGCAACAAGATGAACATCGACAAGTACAAAGAGGTCCAGCTGCTGCTGCTGTGCATCAACGACCCGGTCAGCCAGCGCAAGGACTACGCGCAGTGGTACCTGTGGGGGCAGGGCAACGGCGACGGCACGGGCACCGGCGAGGTGCTGCACCGGTGGGGCATCCAGAAGAAGTGGAGCGAGATCACCAACGACGCGGCCAGCGCGTTCGCCACGCGGGCGATCATGTCGCAGCCCGGCGACTATCTGAAGGTGGTCACGCGCGACTTCTTCCGCTCGTTCCACTGGTCACGACCGATGTTCCCCGACCCGTCGACGTACAGCATGTACCAGTTCAAGCCGTACGTGGAGCCCGACGAGAACGGCCAGCCCAAGCGGTTGCCGAAGTGGTCGTCGTACCAGGGCGGGCGGACCGACACCGACGCGTTCAGCTACGAGCAGGGCCCGCCGGAGACGCGAATCGTGCACCCGTGGGCGGACATCATGAGCGCCTACCAGAAGGTGTTCTACCTGCGCGGCATCATGGTCGGCGGAATCCTGCTGATCGGCCTGTACGGCGTCGCCGTGCGCTGGCGCACGTTCGGCGGCCCGGTGGTGCTGCCGTGGCTGGGCGCGGTCGGCCTGCTGCTGGCCCCGGCGGCGACGGCCGAGTTCGACTATCGCTATGTGCTTCCGGCCGTGCCCCTGGCCTGCATCGCGGCGGCGATCACGCTGCGCAAGGGCGTCACTTGGGCGCGGCGGTCACCCAAGAGCGCATCAGCATCCGAGCCCACCACTCTGCCTGTGTGAGCGTCTCGGCGGTCAGCACCGGGTAGAGCCACCAGAAGTTGATCAGCACGACGAGCGCGAACGCCCCGACCGCCGCGGCCCCGACCGCCCGCCGGCCCGGGGGCGCGTTCTCCTTGCCCAGGATCAGCCCTGCCAGCAGCACGATCGCCAGCACCATGAACGGCACGACGGGGATCATGTAGAACAGGTACATCGTGCGGTTGTCGGCGATGGCGTAGTAGAACCACGGCAGCCAGCCGCCCGCGAACGCCAGCACCACGGCCCCGGCCCGCCAGTCGCGTGTGGCCGCGTACCAGGCGACGAGGCCGATCAGGGCGAGCAGGGCGCCGTACCAGAGGGCGGGGGTGCCGACGCCGAGCACGGCCTGGGAGCACTTGTCGGCCCCGCACAACGACGGCGGCAGGTTCGCCGGATAATGGAACGAGACGGGTCGTAACAACAGCGGCCACGACCAGGGCTCGGACATGTAGGGGTGGTAGGAGTCCAGGCCGCTGTGGTAGCCGAGCACCTGGCTCTGGTACTCGAGCCACGACCGCGCCGAGTCGAAGAGGAAGTAGAACGGATTGCCCGCCGAGGTGGTGGCCCGTTCCCAGTTGCGGCCCCAGCCGTCGGCGGTGACGAACCAGCCCGTCCAGCTCGCCAGGAACACCGCGGCCGGCGTGAGCGCCATCGCGGCCAGGCCGCCGGGCACGTCGTACGACAGCGCCCCCCGGTACGGCTCCCGCAGCCCCAGCGCCCGCCTGGCCCCCATGTCCCACATGAGGGTGAGCACCGCGAACGCGATGAGGAAGAAGATCCCCGACCATTTGACCGCGCAGGCCGCGCCCAGGCACGCCCCGGCCGCCAGCCGCCACGGACGGGCCCCCAGCCGGGGGCCGAGCTCGGTGATGGGCGCGCTCTCGTACCACTCCACCAGCCGCCGCCGCGCCCAGTCCCGGTCGGCCACCAGGCACGCGAACCCGGCCAGCACCCAGAACATCAGGAAGATGTCCAGCAGCGCCGTCCGCGACAACACCAGGTGCAGCCCGTCGAGCGCCAGCAGCAGCCCGCCCAGGCAGCCGAGCAGTGTCGAGCGGGTCATCCTGCGCGCCACCCTGGCCATGATCAGGATGGACAGCGTGCCCACGAGGGCGGCGGCGAAGCGCCAACCGAACGGGTTCATGCCGAACAACCACTCGCCGGCCCCGATCATCCACTTGCCCAGCGGCGGATGCGCCACGAACGAGGCGCAGTCGGACGGCTCGGCGCACTGCTTGAAGATGTCCAGGTTTCCGGTGATCAAGCGCTTGTCGGCGACAGGGTCCTTGGCGTCGCCCAGCATGGTCCGTTCCACGCCGTACGTGAGCAGCGCGTACGCGTCCTTGATGTAGTACGTCTCGTCGAAGACCACGGCCTTGGGCTCGCCGAGCCGGACGAACCGCAGGATCCCGCCGAACAACGCCACCACGAGCGGCGCCATCCAGCCCAGCAAGGCGGATCCCTGGAACGGTGGGACGAGCCGCTGCGGCGAAACCCCCCTGTGCTTCACGATGCGCACTATAGGCGTTTGTGAACCAGGTCATACAGCTCCCGCTTGGGGATGCCGGCCACCTTGGCCACGTCCGCGATGGCCAGCTTGCGCTGCGTGCCCTCGGCGACCCTCCGGTCCACCTCGGCGACCAGTTCGTCCAGGTCCGGCTCGTCCGTGCCGGGCACATGGCCGGCCACCACGATCGTGATCTCGCCCTTGACGCCTGCGGCCGCCCACTCGGCCAGCTCGCCGAGCCCGCCCCGGCGCACTTCCTCGTACGTCTTGGTCAGCTCGCGGCACACCGCGGCCTCGCGGCCGGCTCCGAACGCCTCGGCCATGGCCGCCAGCGAGTCCGCCAGCCGGTGCGGGGCCTCGAAGAAGACCATCGTGCGCTCCTCGGCGGCCAGCGCGGCCAGGCGGCGGGCCCGGTCGCCGGCCTTGCGCGGCGGGAACCCCTCAAAGCAGAACCGGTCGCTGGCCAGCCCGGACACGGCCAGCGCGGTGGTGACGGCGCTCGGCCCCGGCAGGGCGGTCACCGTGATGCCCGCCTCGACCGCGAGTCGCGTCAGCCGGTAGCCCGGGTCGGAGACGCCCGGCATGCCCGCGTCCGTGATGATCACGACCGTGCGGCCCTGTTTGAGCGTCTCGAGGAGCTCCTGGGCCCGGCCGGCCTCGTTCTGGTCGTAGTAGGACACCACCCGGCCCGTGAGCTCGACGCCCAGCTCGGCCGCGAGCCTGCGCAACCGCCTGGTGTCCTCGGCGGCCACGACGTCGGCGCTCCCTAGCACCTCGCGCAACCGCGGCGAGACATCGCCCGCCTGGCCTATGGGGGCCCCTGCCAGCACCAACCTGCCGTCTTCTGCCACCCGACCATTGTGGCAGCGCATCCCAATTAGACCGTGTTTCGACTTACCTAACCGCTTGGGCCCCGTACGATGTCCGAATGGCGGTGACCGATTCCCCGTACCAGGCCTACGAGACCTCGGAGGCCGGCGAGAGCCTGCCACCGACTCGGTCCGTGCGCGATCGGGTCATACCTCCCATGCGCGGCAGTGTGCTGTGGGGGTGGATCGGCCCGTTGCTGGTCACCGCCTTCGGCGGAATCCTGCGTTTCATGAACCTCGGCCATCCGAAGGCCGTGGTGTTCGACGAGACGTACTACATGAAAGACGCGTTCTCGCTGGTCACATGGGGTGTGGAGCGGATCGCGATCAAGGACGCCGACAAGGCGATCCTGGCCGGGAACACGAACATCTGGCAGTCGTGCACCCAGGAGACGCTCGACAAGTGTGCCTCCTACGTGGTGCATCCGCCGCTGGGCAAGTGGATGATCGGCGTCGGCGAGTGGTTGTTCGGGCTCAACCCGTTCGGCTGGCGGGTCAGCGCGGCCGTGATCGGCACGCTGTCCATCCTCATCCTGGCCCGGGTGGCGCGCAGGATGACCCGCTCGACGCTGCTGGGCTGCTTCGCCGGGCTGCTGCTGGCGCTGGACGGCCTGCACTTCGTGTTGTCGCGCACGGCGCTGCTGGACATCTTCCTGATGTTCTGGGTGCTGGCCGCGTTCGCGTGCCTGGTGGTGGATCGTGACCAGACGCGGGAGCGGCTGGTCACCTGGTACGAGAACTCACCCGTCTCGCCGCAGGGCCCGTGGCTGGGGGCTCGCCCGTGGCGGATCGCCGCCGGCGTGTGCCTGGCCTTCGCGATGTCGGTCAAGTGGTCGGGGCTGGCGTTCGCGGTGGCCTTCGCGATCATGTCGCTGCTGTGGGACTTCGGGGCGCGGCGGGCCGTGGGGTTGCGGCATCCGTACGCGGGCGCGTTCAACAAGGACGTGCCGCAGGGGATCCTGGCGTTCGGGATCGTGCCGTTCGTGGCGTACATGCTCACCTGGACCGGCTGGTTCGTGACGGACAAGGGCTACGGGCGCAAGTGGGAGCAGGCCACCTCGGTGGACAATCCGCTGTTCTTCCTCTTCGACTCGATGCGGTCGTGGATCCAGTACCAGTGGCAGGTCTTCTCCTTCCACAGCGACCTGGAGACCTCGCATCCGTACATGTCCGAGCCGTGGCAGTGGCCGCTGCTCCTGCGCCCGGTCGCCTTCTACTACGAGGGCAAGCAGAACGCCTGCGGCGTCAAGGACTGCTCCGAGGCGGTCCTGGGCGTCGGCACGCCGGTGATCTGGTTCGGCGCGGTGGTGGCGCTCGTGGCGCTGATCGCCTACTACGTCTCCTCGCGCGACTGGCGGGCCGGGGCCGTGCTGCTGGCCTACGCGATGGGCTGGCTGCCGTGGTTCTACTTCGCCATCGCCGACAACCGCACCATGTTCCTGTTCTACGCGATCCCGATGGTGCCGTTCATGGTGCTGGCGATCACGTTGTGCGCCGGGCTGCTGATAGGTCCCTCCGCTCCCCCGGCTGGGAAACCGTGGGCCGTCCCGGTACGGCGTACCGCCGGGGCCGCCGTCGTGGGCGCCTTCGCCCTGCTAGCGTTGATCAACTTCTGGTGGCTGCAACCGATCCTGACCGCCGAGCTGATCCCCTACGTCGAGTGGAAGGCCCGCATGTTGTTTGAAAAACGATGGATCTGACCCGGTAACCGCCTGTCCTATAGCGCTTTCTTAGGGTAGTCACTGTGCAAGACCCAATACGGACCGGATTCGGTCATCGTCAGGCCAGGGGTCGATACGGCAAACTTCCAGGCATGAGTGCACCGGATGTCACCGCCCTTCTCGCCGAGTTGGAGCGCTCTCACCCGGAGCTGGCCGAAGACGCCAGGACCGCCGTCGGCTGGCTGACGGGTGGGGAGCCGCTGGAGTCGGTGACCCAGCTCGACGTCTGCGAGTTCCTCTGGTACACGTTGCCGCTCAAAGTGGGCGGCGACCACGAGCGACTGGCACGCTCGCTCGGGCGGCTGCTCCAGCTGGGTGGATTGGAGCGTTACGCCGCGTTGTGCGTGTCCCCGACGACCGTACAGATCCTGCGCACCTACGCCCGCGAGGGCGAGGACGCGGGCACCAGCGCCTATCAGCAGGCGCTCGAGGCCACGGGCGTGCTCCCGCCCGACGTGCCCGAACTCCAGTGGAGCATGATCATGGGGCCGGAGGAGCTGGGCGCGCACGTCGCCTGCGCCGCGGCCCTGGAGCTGGCCATCGTCGCGGGCGAGAAGGTGGACCGTGCCGCGCTGACCCGCCGCTGGCTCACCGAGCCGCGCGCGGAGCTGGGCGGCGACAGCTGGCTCAACCGGGTGCACGGCGAGCGGCTCAACCGCTGGGTGCTGGGCCGCGGACCGGCCAGGCGGGAGCTGGCGCAGCCGTTCGAGGTGCGCCTGCACGCGCCCGTGACCCCGCAACCCCTGCCTGCCCTGCACGGGCTGCTGTCCCTGGCGGCCAGGGAGGGCACGCTGCCGCTGCGGCTGGCGCCGTCGCCCGAGGCGCTCAGGCTGCGTGAGCTGGCCGAGCGGGAGCTGGGCGCGATCACCCGCGACGGCGCGAAACTCGTCATCACCGATCACGGCAGGCGGCTGCTCACGTCGCCCGAGGCGATGTGGTCGGCGGTCACCAGGCTGCTGCTGGCCAAGGGCGAGCACGAGTTCGAGGTGTCGGCCAGGGAGGCCGCGCTCATGCTGCTCGCCGACGGCACGCTGATGTCGCCTGACAAACTGCGCGAGCGAGTCGCGGAGGTGGTCGGCGGCGAGGGCTGGCATCCGACCACGGGCCTGCAGGACGTCGCCGCGCCGGTGGCGGACCTGGTCTCCCAGCTGACGGCGCTGGGGCTGGCGTTCAGCGACGAGCTGGTGGTGCGGATGGACCGGCCGGGGCAGCTCGCCGCCCTGGCGGCCCTGCGCACCCATGCCCTGCGCCCACGCAAGTACGTCAGCTCGGGCCGGCACACGAGCTCTGGATGATCACCCTTCGGGGACCCTACGGATGGCCCGCTTGAACTCGGGGCACTCGACGAGCGGGTCGTGCTCGCAGACCGCCGCGTGGCGCAGGCTGTCGCGCAGCCGGGTCAGCTGCGCGACCCGCGCGTCCACTTCGCGTTCCTTGGCCGCCATGTGCTCGCGCAGCCGCGTGTCGGACGGCCCGGCCCGCAGGAACGCGGCGATCTCGGCGAGCGTGAACCCGGCGTCACGGGCGCAGGTGATCAGCGCCAGCCGCTCCAGCGTCTCCGGCCGGTACGCCCGCCGCAGCCCGTTGCGCCCGTCGGCCTCGATGAGGCCCTTGCGCTCGTAGAACCGCAACGCGGACGCGGCCAGCCCGCTGCGCCTGGCCACCTCACCGATGTCGAGCAACGTGTCCACCTGCGCTCCTTGACTTGAACCGCGCTTCAAGTCGCAGTCTAGCCGCATGCGAATTCACCATCTCAATCTCGGCTCCATGCGCGAGATCAACCCGCTCGACGGCGGCCCGGCCGCGCGGGCGGTCTGCCACGCCCTGCTCATCGAGACCCCGGCGTCCGGGCTGGTCCTGGTGGAGGCCGGGCTCGGCATGGACGACGTGACCCGGCCCGCGGAGCTGCTGGAACACGAATGGACGGAGCTCGTCGAGCCGGTGCTGGCGCCTGCGGAGACCGCCGTGCGGCAGATCGCCGCCCTCGGCCACGACCCCGCCGACGTGCGCCACATCGTGCTCACCCACCTGGACGTGGACCACAGCGGCGGCCTGCCGGACTTCCCCGGGGCCCAGGTGCACGTGATGGAGGCGGAGCTGAAGGCCGCGCTCGCGCAGGCGCCGAACCGCCGCTACCGGCCCGGCCACTGGGCGCACGAGCCCCGCTGGGTCACCTATCCCGGCACGGGCACGCAGTGGCTGGGCGTGGAGGGGGTGCGGCCGCTCACGGGCCTGCCGGAGGAGTTCCTGCTCGTGCCGCTCGAAGGGCACACGGAAGGGCACGCCGGGGTGGCCGTCCGCGACGGTGACCGCTGGCTGCTGCACGCCGGGGACGCGTACTTCTACCACGGCGAACTGTCCGAGGATCCCCAGTCCCATCCGCTGTTCGACATCGTGCAGCTGGACTCGCAGGTCGACGCCGAGCGCCGCGTGTCGAGCCAGGAACGCCTGCGCTCGCTCGTCCGCGACCACGGGGTGAGCGTCATCTCCGCGCACGACCCCTGGGAGCTGGCCGATTACCCAAGGTAGTTACCATGCCGTCATGGAGCTCTTCCCTGCCATGCCGCTCGCGGAGTGGGCCGAGGCCAAGGAGACCTTTCACCGGTTCGCGCAGATCGTCGGCAAGATCCGGTTGGTGTCGAGCAATCGGCGTAACCACTGGTGGCAGGTGCCGTTCCATCCGACCGGGCGCGGGCTGACCACGCGGCCGATGGGCGGGCTGGGCGAGCAACCGCTGTTCAGCATCGACTTCGACCTCGTACGGCACCGCTTGGTCGTGGATGTGCTGGACGGCCGGAGCGCGGAGTTCAGCATGATCGGGCAGTCGGTGGCGTCGTTCTACCATCGGTTGTTCGACACGCTGGCGGGGCTGGGGATCCGGCCGGACATCTGGGCGGTGCCGTTCGACCTCGGGGACGACACGCCGTTCGCTCATGACACGGTGCACGCCCGCTACGACCCGGTGCTGATCAACCGGTATTGGCGGGTCCTGTCGCAGGTGGCGCAGCTGCTCGACCGGTTCGCGGCGGACTTCGCCGGCAAGACCAGTCCCGTGCACCACTTCTGGCACACGTTCGACATCGCGGTCACGCGGTTCACCGGGAGTGTGGTGCGGGTCCCGCCGGAGGCCGATGCGGTGACGCGGGAAGCGTACAGCTGGGAGGTCATCAGCGCGGGGTTCTGGTTCGGGGACAGGGAGCGGCCGTGGCCTGCGTTCTACTCCTACACCGCGCCGGAGCCCGAAGGTCTGGAACGAGAGCCGCTGCGCCCTGAACAGGCCGAGTGGATCGCCTCGCGCGGCAGCCACCTGGCGGTCCTGCGGTACGACGACGTCCGCGCCATGGGGGATCCGGTCGCCGGCGTGCTGGAGTTCCTGGACAGCGCCTACCAGGCGGGGGCCCGGCTGACCGGCCTCGACGCGGAGGCGCTGGCCTGCCGTGGTGGCGTGACGGACCCGTACTACGCCAAGGCGTGAAAAGACGAGAACGCCCGCCCTCCGGGGAGGGCGGGCGCTCAACGAGTGCGCACCGGTGTGCAGGTCGCCTCTCGGCGAAAGGCACAACGCGGCTCCAGCCGAACGGTAGTCCGCGAAGGCAATAGGTGAGGCCCGGGGACACTGGACACACCGGCCACGATCTATGTAACCACACCCCCGGGCGGAACATTCCCCGCCCCGCCGCACAATTTTCCGGCGGCTCATGCCCGGGCGGGCGCACTCACTCCGTCAAGTGCTTCCCCGCTAGCTCGGCGAACGTGTAGCCCTCGAGGAGCTGGTCCACCATCCCGATCCAGGTCTCGCACTCCACGGCGGGGTGCTCGGCCGGGCACTCGATGGCGTGCCGCAACACCCACTGCGCCGCCTTGGCCCGGTTGACGAGCTGCTCCAGCACGTCGATCTGCTCGGCCGCGGTCGCCCGCCACGCCTCCCCCGGCGCGTCCAGCACGGCTCCCGCGGTGTCCAGAGGGATGCCGAGTTGCTGCATCGTCCGCAGGAAGGCCAGGCGCCGCAGCTCTTGCCTGCCGTACATGCGGCGGCCGCCGCTCCGCGTGACGGGGGTGACCAGGCCGCGTTCCTCGTAGTAACGCAGCGCGGAGGCATTCATGCCGACGAGGCGGGCAGCTTCCCCGATGGGAACGAGATCCATGTCCCCATTTGACCTCAAGTCGGGTTGAACCGTTTTGGTGGAGGTATGGCTATCAGGTCGTGGGTCACGGGCGGACCCGTCAACTCGCCCTTCGCCTCCCCCTCCGGTCTCCGCGGCCGGCTGGCGGGGTGGTTCATGTTGTACACCAACCGGCAGAACGAGGTGCTCTCCCTGCTGGACGTCCGGGCAGGAGAGCACGTCCTGGAAAGCTGGCGCGGATCCAGGACGGGCTGTCGGAGTTGTTAGCGACGTGAAGCGGCACGAGCTGAAGAGCGTCTTCGGCTCTCTGTCTTTACACGAGTAAAACGGACATCAGCGTGGCCTCGTCGCATGCCGACCGAGGCCGGGAAGCGATCCGGTGGAAGCCGACGCCGCGTCCGTCCGGCGAGCCGGGCGGACCATGGCTGAGAACCGCGTTATCGGGGCCTGACTCCGCATTCCTGGAGGGAGTGCGGCTCTTGGGCCACCGCCCCGCTATCCCGTTGGTGCGGACACCGATGGGGGCGGGGACCGGGCGCCAGTCAGGCACCCGGCTGTGACTGAGCATTACCGTCCGATTACCTTCAGTCGCAACCGATCGCCCCAGCGAAACCGACCACAGTTCTTCGGGCACCCATAGGTTCGCATAGTGAGCGCCAGCAACAGTTCATACCCTGAGCCATTCAGCCGGGCGGCCCCCGGCGATCAGTCCGAGCCTTTCAAGCGGGCGGCCCTGGCGTGGAGGTAACGCTGCTGCGGCAGGCTCATGGCGCGTCCGGCCGCCTCCTCGTACGCCTCCCGCGCCGCCGCGTGGTCCCCGCTCATCTCCAGCAGGTGGGCACGGACCGCGTACATCCGGTGGTCGCCGGCGATGCGCTCGTCGGAGGCGAGCCGTTCGAGCCGGGCGAGCCCGGCGGCCGGGCCCTGTGACATGGCCACGGCCACGGCGTGGTTGAGCGCCACCATGGGGTTGCCGGACATCCGCAGCAGCAGCTCGTAGAGTGCCGTGATCTGCGGCCAGTCGGTCTCCTCCGCGCTCGCCGCCTCGTCGTGCACCGCCGCGATGGCCGCCTGCAGCTGGTACGGCCCGGGCGTCCCCCGGGTGAGCGCGCCCGTCACGAGCGCGATCCCCTCCTCGATCTGGGCGGCGTTCCACAGGCCGCGATCCTGCTCGGCCATCGGGATCAGCGCGCCATCGGGGCCGGTGCGGGCGGGGCGACGGGCGTCGGTGAGCAACATGAGCGCGAGCAGCCCGGCCACCTCGGCGTCCTCGGGCAGCAGCCGGTGGACGATGCGGGCCAGCCTGATCGCCTCGGCGGCCAGCTCGGCGCGTTGCAGGTCGGGTCCGGACGTGCTGGCGTACCCCTCGTTGAAGATCAGGTAGAGCACGTGCAGGACAGCGGCGAGCCGTTCGGCGCGCTCGGACTCGCCGGGCAGGCGGAAGCGCATCCCGCTGTCCTTGACGCGCTGCTTGGCCCGCGTGATGCGGCGCGTCATCGTCCCCTCGGGCACCAGGAACGCCCGGGCGATCTCGGGGGTGGTGAGGCCGCCGACCGCGCGGAGCGTGAGCGCGATCTGGGAGGAGGGCGTCAGCGACGGGTGGCAGCACATGAACAGCAGCACGAGCGTGTCGTCCGAAGCGGCGACCGGCTGGTCGGCGGCGGGTGCGAGCCAGTCGCCCGGCAATGTCCACGCGGCCACGGCGTCCTCGCGCCGCCGGCGGGCCTGCTCGCTGCGGAGCAGGTCGGTCAGCCGGCGCGCGGCCACCGTGATCAGCCAGGCACGCGGGTCGTCCGGTCTACCCTCCTTCGGCCACTGCGCGGCGGCGGCGAGCAGCGCCTCCTGCACGGCGTCCTCGGCGGTGGCGAAATGCCCGTAGCGCCGGACGAGCGCGCCGAGGACCTGCGGCGCCAGCTCGCGCAGCAGGTCCTCGGGCCGTGGCTCGTCGATCAGAACCCCATGTCGTCGGCCGACTCGGCAATGGGCCGGATGTCGGCGTAGGCGTTGTCGTAGGCGTTGCCCGGGTACGGGCACTGCCCCAGGCGGGCGGCGATCTCAGTGGCCCGGTCGATGCCGTCGCACTCCACGATCCAGTAGCCGGCCAGCACCTCCTGGGTCTCGGCGTACGGCCCGTCGGTGACGAACGCCTGGCCGTCGCGGGCGCCCACCCTGCGCGTGTGGACCGGCGCGGCCAGGCCGCGGGTCTCGACCAGCTCGCCCGCCTCCTCGAGTTCCTTGTTGACGGTCGTCATGAACTCGCCCATGGCCGTCATGTCCTCCTGGGTCCAGGCGGGCAGGCCGTCGGCGTCCTTGCCCGACATGGAGTCGTAGTCCCGCTGTGAGGCGTAGGAAAGGATCATGTACTTCATGGCTTGGTGTCCCTCTCTTCCGGGTCTTTCACGTGGGACGTCGGAGCCGGGACGACGTACCGGACCTCTTGCCGGGAGATTTTTCCTCCCTGGCAGGATCGTAGGCGTGTCATACGCAACCACAGCGGACGGCGTCAAGCTGTCGTACCAGGTCCGCGGCGACGGGCCGCCGCTCGTCCTGCTGCAGGGCCAGGCGAACAACCATCATTGGTGGGACCCGGTACGGGACGATTTCGCCGCCTACCGCACGATCACCTTCGACTACCGGGGCACGGGCGGCAGCGACAAACCGGACGAGCCGTACACGACCCGGGGCTTCGCCACCGACGTGGTGGTCGTGCTGGACGAGCTGGGGGTGCGGCAGGCGCACGTGTACGGGACGTCGATGGGCGGGCGGGTGGCCCAGTGGGTGGCGGCCGATCATCCCGAGCGGGTCGGGGCGCTGGTGCTCGGGTGCAGCTCGCCGGGCGGCGCGCACGGCGTGGAGCGCGGCAACGACGTCCGCAGGTCGCTGACCCAGCCGGACCGCGCGGCGGCCGGGCGGGCGCTGCTGGAGCTCATGTACACCCCGGCCTGGCTGGCCACGCACTCCGGCCCCTACCACACGGTCGGCGACCGCGACATGCCCGCGCACGCCCGCCGCCGCCACCTGGCCGCCAGCGCTGGGCATGACAGCTGGGACGTGCTGCCGTCCATCGCGGCTCCCACGCTGGTGGTGCACGGGACCGACGACGTGTTCAACCCGGCGGCCAACGCGCCGCTGCTGGCCGGGCGGATCCCCGGGGCGGAGCTGCGGTGGATCGAGGGGGCACGGCACGCGTACTTCGAGGAGTTCCGCGAGATCGCGAGTCCTATGGTGCTGGAGTTCCTGGCGGGCCGGCCGCTCGGTTGAGGCGGGCGGACAGCACGCGCAGGTGCGGGGCCAGCTCGGGCGGCTCGTGCACCTCGAACTCGCAGCCCAGCCCGAGCAGCCGGAACGCCAGCCAGTCCAGCGTGTCGCCGTGCGTGCGCAGCCGGCAGGTCCGCTCGTCGACCTCGGTGACCTCGCCCAGTCCCCTGATCACCTCCGTGACCGGCATGTGCAGGGTGACGACGGCCTCGTAGGTGGGCGCCGTCGAGTAGAGCTTGTCCCGCACGTACGCGGCGGCGTCCCCGGCAGGCGGCTCGCGCGGCGTGATCCTGGCGCCGGTCGCGCGCAGGTCCGCGATGCGGTCGATGCGGTAGATCCGCCAGTCCCCGCGATCGTGATCGTGCCCGAGCAGGTACCAGCGCCGCCCGGCCGCGACCAAGCGGTGTGGATCGACCAGGCGTGTGCTGGTGGCGCCATCGTTGGACCGGTAACCGAAGCGCACCCGCTCCCGGTTGGCCACGGCCGTCGCCAGCGTGGTCAGCCGCTGCGGATCGACCTCGGCCGTCTCGACGGCGGGCAGCGGGACCGTGGCGCCGCCCAGGGACCGCACCCGGTAGCGCAGGCGGGACGGCAGCACCTGCTCCAGCTTGGCCAGCGCCCGTACCGACGCCTCCTCGATGCCCTGCACCGGATGCCTGGCCGCCGTGGCCAGGCCGACCGCGATGGCCACCGCCTCCTCGTCGTCCAGCAGCAGCGGCGGCATGGCCCGGCCCGCGACGAGCCGGTAGCCGCCGTCGGCGCCCATGGTGGCATCGACCGGGTAGCCGAGGGCACGCAGGCGATCGATGTCGCGCCGGATGGTGCGGCGGCTGACGCCGAGGCGCTCGGCCAGCTCGCCGCCCGGCCACTCGCGCGGTGTCTGGAGCAGCGACAGCAGGCTGAGGAGGCGGGAATCGCTCACGCATCCAGAATGCCGCCTTATGTAGGACAGGTTATGACCTACTTCCGGAATAGCGTGCTGATATCCGCACTTTCCCGGGAGGAACCATGACCTTCAAGCCCGAGGGCTACACCACCATCACGCCGTGGCTCATCTCGCACGACGCGGCCGGGCTCATCGACTGGATCGTGCGTGCCTTCGACGCCGTGGAGCTGGACCGCTTCGTCGACGCCGAGGGCCGCATCGGGCACGCGGAAGTGCGGATCGGGGACGCGATCGTGATGTTGTTCGACGCGAGGCCGGAATGGCCGCCGACGCCGGGCTTCCTGCGCCTGTTCGTGCCCGACGCCGACGCCACCCACCGCCAGGCCGTCGCGGCGGGCGGGACGTCGGTCACGGAGGTCACGCACCTGGCCTTCGGCGACCGGGTGGGGCGGGTGCGGGATCCGTTCGGGAACCTGTGGTGGATCCAGACCCACATCGAGGACGTCTCGGCGGAGGAGTGGGAGCGCCGCATGAGTGACCCGGAGTTCACGAAGGCGATGGAGTACGTCCAGAGCGCGGACTTCTTCCCCGGCAGGTCATGAGCCGGCGGCCCTATTGCCCAGGCGCTGCGGGCGGACGGACGGGTGTACTGGCGGGGTGTGGTCGAACATCTCCCGTGCCGGCCACCGCACCCGGCTCGACGCCGCCACAGGCGCGGCACACGACGAGCGATGGCCCGCCCCCCGGAGGGTGCGGGCCATCGCCGACTTCTAGGAGACCGCCCTGTCGGGACGTTCGGTGATCCGGATGAAGCTCAGGACCGGGTCGCCGATCCGTTTGTGGAAGGTCACGTTGAGGTGGCCGTCCGTGACCCGCACCGTGAACCGGCGGCTGACCGCCGTGTTCGGCCCGGCCTCGCGGACCAGGTCGAGCCCCCAGAGGAAGGGCGCCCCTTCGATGGCCACGTCGAAGACCCGCTTGCCGGGCTGCTTGTGCCGGGTCTCGGCGAAGCCCAGCTCAACGGTGTAGACGCCGTCGGGGACGTTGTCGAACCGGTACTCGCGCATGTCCTCGCGCACGCTGCCGAACAACTTCTGCTCGTTCGTGCCCGCGATCGTCTCGCCAGTGCTGCTCGTCCTGTCGGACTCGGCGAGGTAGCCGTGCCTGCCGGGGGTGTACCTGCGGTCGGCCGCCCAGGTGTCGCCGGCCGCGTCGGTCACGCTCCGGCCACCGCCCGCGTCCACGGCCACCTGGTGCTTGGGCACGACCACGGACACCAGCACCGGAAAGGCCGGATTGCGCCCGCTGGCCGAGCGCACCACCAGCACGCCCGTGCGTACGCTCCCAGGCTCCATGCCCGCGCTGGACGCCGTGACCTCCAGGGTCGCCGACGTGCCCGCCGCGATCTCGCCGCCGGCCGGGGTGGCGCCGAGCCAGCCGCTCTGTCCGGGGTCGATCTCGATCGTGTACGTGGTGTCCGCGCCCGTGTTGGTCAGCTCGACGGTGCCCTTCCTGTCGGCTGCGGCCGGCATGACCAGGGTGAGGTGATCCGTGGAGGCCGTCACCCGGCCGGTGGTCAGCGCGGTGTCCAGCAGGTTGCGCTCGCCGGCCTTGACCGTGACGTCCTTGGTGAGGGTGCCGTAGTTCTCCGCCGCGACCTCCAGCACGTGGTCACCGGCCGGCGCCTGGCCGAAGAACGTGCCGTCGGCCCCGGTGGTGAAGGAGGCGGCCGCGCCCACCTTGACCGTCGCGCCGGCCAGCGGCTTGCCGTCGTTGGCGTCGGCGACGGTGCCGGTCACCAGGCCGTGCTGCCGTGCGGCGAAGCCGAGGCTCTGGCCGTCGGCGATGGCGGCGAGGTCGGCGGAGTACTGCAGCGCGTCCGTGCCGTCGCCGTTCTCGATGCCGATCGTGGCGCCCTCGCCGGCCGCGCGCGAGGTGGCGATGCCGCGGTAGCGGAACCCGATGGAGCCGTCCTCTCCGAGCAGCGCCTCGAACGAGAACCACTCGTTGTGGTCGTAGAAGCGCGCGTTGCGCCATTCGATGACGAACGTGCGGTTCGGCGCGGTGCCGAGCGTGGCGGTGTAGAGGCCGCCCTGCTCGTCCAGGGCCAGGTCGTCCCAGTAGGGGTAGATGCCGGCGTTGGGTGCGCCCGTGGTGGGCAGCGGCATGTTGTTCGGGTACGAGTAACGATGGCCGCCGAAGGACAGGAACCCGTTGGTGCTGGCCATGCCGCTGGTGTAGGTCTTGCCGTAGAACGGGAAGGCGAACGGCAGGTCGATCGTCTGATACTCGTCGTCCCAGGTGAGCGGCTGCTTGTCGGTGGCCTCGACGTACGGCTCCCTGCCGCTCCTGCAGGTGTGGCCGTAGGCGTCGGCGTTGGCGGGGAGCTCGATGTCCTTGGTCGTCGCCCCGGTCACCGTGACCGGCACGGTCTTCTCGGTCGAGCAGCGCGAGGGCGGCACGGCGTTGAGGTCGTACTCCTTGTGGGGCAGCTGGAGCTCGTAGCGGCCGGCGGCGTCGGTGACGGCCGTGGCCGGGGTGCCGGCCGCGCTCACCGTGACACCCGCCTCGGGCACGCCGGTGCTGGAGACCATGCCCGACACCGTGCTCATGGGCTGCGGCGTCATCGTCAGATCCTTGGTGGCCGTCTGGTTGTCGGCGACGGTGGCGGTGGAGGTGGCGTCGTCGTAGCCGAACTTCTTGACGGTGATCTCGTAGTCGCCACTCAGCAGCCGGGGCAGCGTGTACGTCCCGTCCTGGCCGGTGGGCACCGTACGGCTCAGCGGCCCGGAGACGCTGATGGTCGCCCCGGCGACCGGGTCACCCTCCGAGGTGACCTTGCCGGTCAGCGTGCCCAGCTCACCGGCCGGAGTGGCCTTGACCGCGGCGTAGGCGTCGAGCTTTCCCTCGCCGAAGGTGAAGTTGTCGGCGGCGGTGCCCCCGCAGTACGTGGCGTCGACGTCGGAGGCCGAGCCGTCGAGCAGCGCCCGCGTCGCCTCGACGTCGCCCCGCAGGGCGGGGGACGCCGACCACATCAGCGCCACCGTCGCGGCGACGTGCGGGCTGGCCATCGACGTGCCGCTCTTGATCCCGTACGCGCTGCCGGGCACGGCCGAGCGCACGTTGACGCCGGGCGCGGCGATGTTCGGCTTGACCTCGCCGTTCTCGCCCGGGCCGCGGGAGGATTCGGGCATGATGGCGCCGTTGACGTCGAACGAGCCCGCGCTGTAGGCGGCGGCGTACCCGCCGGGCGAGCCGGTGGTGGTGCACTCAGGGCCGTTGTTGCCGTTGGAGAAGGCGGGGAAGATGCCCGCGGCCACCCACGCCTCGACGATCTCCTTGTACCAGAGGTCCAGGCCGGCGCGGCCCCAGGAGTTGTTGACGATGTCCGGCGCGAGGTCGGGGCGCGGGTTCTGGAGGCCGAGGTCGGTGGGGGCGAGAATCCACTCGCCGGCGGCCAGCAACGCGTAGCCGGGGCAACCGCCGATGCCGCATCCCTTGGTCGTGATCCACTTGGCGCCGGGGGCGACGCCGATGCCGCCGGCTCCGGCCAGGGTGCCCGTGACGTGGGTGCCGTGGCCCCGGTCGTCGCAGGGCGTGCGGTTCGGGCACGCGCCGGTCGGGTCGTACCAGTTGTAGTTGTGGTCCACCGTGCCGTCGGCCTGCGTGCCGCGGTAGCCGCCGATCAGCGCCGGGTGGTCCCACTGCACGCCGCTGTCGAGGCTGGCGATGACGATGCCCTCGCCGCGGTCGCCCAGCTCGTCCCAGACCTTGGGAGCGTTGACGCGGTCGACGTTCCACTCGACCGTGCCGGCCATCGCCTGGGCGACGCCTGTCTTGGGCTCCGGTAACTCGATGATCTCGTCCGGGGCGATCTCGGCCACCTCGGGAAGTTTGGCGATCTCGGCCGCCAGGTCGGCGTCACCGGTCACCTTGATCGTGTTGACGATCCAGAACGGGGTGAAGTCGGCCCCCGCGGACTTGAGCAGCTTGCGGACGCCGGCTTGGGAGGCGGTGGCGGTCTCCGTCTTCATCCGGTAGACCTGCCGGCCCTTGTCGGCCTTGGTCTTGGCCGTACGCGCCGATCGCAGGTCGGCCTTGTCCTTCAGCCGTACCCAGAAGGTGGCCTTGTCGTCGGCGGCCAGATCGGCTCGGACCACCCGATCGATCTTGTCGGCCTCCGGTGGGGCCTGTGCGACCGCGGGGGTCTGGACAGCCATCACGGCGAGCGCGGTCCCGATCAGGACCGCTCGCCAAGGACGGGGAATGGACACACGATCTCCTTGAACAGCGCCCTCGGGAGGTTGGTGGGATCTCGTGAACCCACCGGGCAGCATCGTGAATGGATCATGTGTTCGGTCGCAAGGGCGGGAAACGAGATTTAACATTCGTGGCCAAAGGGCCCATCTCACCGTGCAAGCCCTGAAAAGCGGCAGCTAGCTGCGGTTCTCCGGTCCGCAGGCTCGAGCGGCGCGGGTCTTTTCCGGGGTGGCGAGTTCGAGCCATGTGGCGGGATCACGACACCACAGCAGCGCACGAGCCGCGATCGGGCGGCACGGCGTCGGACCTGATGTTGTTCCTCTGGAACCGGATGCCCGCCGACGACCTCGACGTCCAGCGCGACAAGGATCCGCTCGCCACTACTTTGTCCTGGTTCCTCCCATATGACCTAACCTTTCCGGTATGCAGCAGGTCAGGGACGTGAACGGCACGCAGCTGGCGATCGTCAGACCGGCGTCCGGCGGGTTCCCGCGGCACAGCCACGACGAGTACGTGATCAGCACCAACCTGTGCGGCCGCGAGGCGGTGCGCCTGGACCGCGCCTCGTTCGACGTGGACCTGGACGAAGTGACCGTCTACAACCCCGGCCAGGTCCAGTCCTGCACGACGCGGACACCGGACGGGACGGCGTTCGCGTGCGTGAGCTGGTATGTGCCGTCTGCCGTGCTCACCGCGCTGACCGGCGGCGCACCGGTGGACTTCGAGCGCCCGGTCGTCCGCTCCGCCCCGCTCCGTGCGGAGCTCCTGCGGGCGGCCAGGGACCTGCCGGGCGGCGACCCGGCGCTGATCGAGGAACGCCTGACCCTGATCCTGCTGCGCCTCCTGGATCTGGCGGCCGACACGGGCGGCGCCGGATGGAGCCACCCCGACACGGGCGGCGCCGGATGGAGCCACCCCGGCACGCGTGGCGCCGGCCGGCGCTCCCCCGGCGACGCCAGGATCGCCGCCGTGCTCGACCGGCTCCGTGGTGACCTGTCCAGCCCGCCCTCCCTGGCCGGCCTCGCCGAGGATGCCGGGATGTCCCGCGAACACCTCATCCGCTCGTTCACCCGGGCCACCGGCTGCCCGCCGTACGCGTGGCACCTGCAGGCGCGGCTGGCGGAGGGGCGTCGGCGGCTGCGGCGCGGCGAGCCGGTGGCCGACGTCGCCCACGCCTTGGGATTCGCCGACCAGGCACATTTCCACCGGCATTTCACGGCCGCGTACGCCGTGACCCCCGGCCGCTACCGCCGCGTCAACATCTGACAAGACTCCCGAGGAACGCGACCGGCACATTGACCGTCATGTCGGAGATTTTCTTTCTGGCCCTCTGGATCGGGTTGTTGTTCAACGCCGCGCCGGGAGCGGTCTTCAGCGAGTCGCTGCGGCGAGGCGTGCGAGGCGGCTTCGGCCCGGCGTTCGCGGTGCAGGTCGGGTCGCTGGCCGGGGACGCCGTGTGGGCGCTGCTCGGGCTGGCCGGCGTCGGGGCGTTGTTCGCGGTGCCTGCTCTGCGCGTCCCGCTGACGGTGGCCGGGTGCCTGTTGCTGGGCTGGCTCGGGGTGACGGCGCTGCGTGACGCGGCGTTCCCGCGTACCGAGGTGGGCTCCGGCGACCGTTCACGACATGGCGCGCTCATGGTCGGGGCGGCCATGTCGCTCGGCAACCCCTGGAACGTCGTCTACTGGTCGGGCGCAGCCGGTGCCGTCAGCGCCGTCCTGGGGCGGGACGCGAGCATGACCGGCCTCGCCGTCTTCTTCACCGGCTTCATGACGTCCTCTCTGGCCTGGTGCTTCATCTCGGCGGGCCTCATCGCCCTGCTCCGCAGAGCGTTGCCGCCCTTGGCGGTACGCCTCCTGGAGGCGGCCTGCGGGGTGTCCCTGATCGTCTTCGCCGCGCTCCTCGCCGCCCGCCTGGCCACGCACTGACGGACCCCATCACGCGCCTCCGCTGACGAGCGGCGATCGGACCAGCACGTTCCTGGTCCACATCCCGAGGCGGTTCTTCGGCACCATCATGCGCACATTGGGCCCGATCCGCTGCTCGCGCCTGACCAGCCCTCTGTGTCCCTCCTGGTACTGCCGGAAGGCCGCGGTGTGGTCGGGGGCGGTCGCGAGCGCCTCCGCCAGCCGGTACGCCCCCACGATCGCCAGCTCGGCCCCCGCCCCCGACGCGGGCGCCGCGCAGTGGGCGGCGTCGCCGGCTAGCGCCACCCGCCCCGACGACCACGACGGCATGCGGACCTGGCTCAGCGCGTCGAAGTAGAAGTCGGGATCGTCGAGCGCGCCGGCCAGCAGCTCCCGCACCCGCCACGAGGTCTCGTGCCCGAATGCCTGCCGTACCAGCCGCTTGTGCTCCCCGGTGTCGCGGTGGTCATAGGTCAGCGGCTCCGACCGGAAGATGAAGTAGGCCCTGGCCTGTGCGTGGTTGCCCGACCGGTAGACGCCGGCCATCTTGCCCGGCAGGTTGTACATCGTGACGCAGCGGTCCTCCGCCAGCGCCGCGTCCGCCTTGGCGAAGGCGAAGTAGTGCCCCATGTGCCGCACCGACCCGCTCTCGGGTCCGAAGGCCAGCCGCCGCACCGTGGAGTGCAGTCCGTCCGCACCGACCACCAGGTCGAACCGCCTGCTCGCACCCCCTTCGAAGGACACCGTCACCCCGTCGCCGTCCTGCTCGATGCCCTGGACGGCGGTGCCGAAGAGATGCTCGACGCCCGGTCCGGCCGCCTCGTGGAGCAGCCTGACCAAGTCGCCGCGCATGATCTCGACCTCACCGCCTCCGCTCTGCAGCCGGCTCATGTCGATGCGGGCCACGGCCCGGTCGTCGGCGTCGACGAACTTGATGCCCCGCACGTCCGCCGCCGCCTCCCGGACTTGCGGCATGATCCCCATCCGCTCGGCCACCGCCATCGCCTCGTCCCGCAGATCGACGCCGTTCCCGCCCATGCGCGGCTCTGGAGCCCGCTCGACCACCGTGGGCCGCAGCCCGTGCCTGGCCAGCCAGTACGCCAGCGTCGTCCCCGCGATGCTCGCCCCCGCGATCAGAATGCGCCCGCTCATATCTGTCCTCCCTGACCATCGGTCAGGCGTCACTCTAAGCTCCAGACCCCGGGTCAGGCAACTGCGTAGAATCGGCGGCGTGACGGACGACACTCGCTCGCGGATCCTCCAGGTGGCTCTCGACCTGTTCGCCGCACGCGGCTACCACGCCACCTCGATCCGCGAGATCGCCGAACGCCTGGGGCTGACCAAGACCGCGGTCCTCTACCATTTCCCCAGCAAGGGCGCCATCATCGCGGCGCTCGCCGAGCCGATGCTGGCCGACATGGAGGCCGCCCTCGCCGCGGCCAACCGCCTGCCGCCGGGCGACGAGCACCGGCGGCGGTGGGCGGTGATCGAGGGCCTGCTCGACGTGTGGCTGACCCACCGATACCTGCTCCGGCTGCAGTTGCGGGACCTGGCACTCGCCTCCGAGGAGCCCATCTTCGAACGTTTTCGAGACGCCGCCGTCCTCGCCGAGCACATCATCTCCGGCCCGCTCGCGGACCACGTGGCGAGGATCCGGGCGGTGCAGGCGTTCGCCATGCTCAGCGACCCCGTCGTGATGTTCGCCGACCTGCCCGCCGAGCTGGTCCGGCCCGCCGTGCTGTCAGGGGTGGAACGCCTGCTGGAGGAGCGGGCCCCGAGCCGGGAGGCGCCGCGGCAGGAAGGCCGCCGGCGCGGCCGGCCAGGGGCGTTGAGCCCGGAAGCGGTGGAGACGGCGCGTCGCATGCACGCCTCCGGCCGGCACACCGCCGCCGAGATCGCCCGCACCCTCGGCGTGTCCCGCGCGACGCTCTACCGGCACCTCGCCGGCAGCTGATTTCGAGACACAATTCGCGACACTTTTGAGACAGAGATCGTTTAAATGAGTGGTGTCCGGACGGGCGCCGCGGTTACCGTCGTGATCGTGCGAACCCGCGGCTCACCGTACGGAATCGACCGACGGCGCGGCGATGGTCACCGGGCGCCGTCCTCAAGCCCTCAGATGATCGCGAGCCGTGGGGTTCCACACCCCTACCGGCCGGCGAAGGCGTCCAGGGCCGCGAAGATCTCCTTCCGCATCGTCTCGCTGCCGGTGTGCCCGGAGTCGTTCACCACGACCAGCTTGGCGTCGGGCCACGCCTGAGCCAGGTGCCACGCCGTGTCGGGCGGCCCGCCCAGGTCCAGACGGCCGTGGATGAGCACGCCGGGGATGCCCGCCAGCCGTCCGGCCTCGCGCAACAGCACGCCCTCCTCCAGCCAGGCGCCGTTGGAGAAGTAGTGCGAGCAGATCCGCGTCATGGCCATCACGGCGTCGGCGGGCCGGTCGCTGTAGGCGTTCGGCTTGCCGTTGGTCTCCAGGGAGATCACCGCGTCCTCCCAGGTGACCCAGTCGAGGGCGGCCTTCTCGCGGACGGCGGGGTCAGGGTCGGCCAGGAGCCGCGAGTACGCCGCCAGCAGCGCGAAGGTGTCGCCGTCGCGGTCGGCCTCCGGCACGCCCTGCCTGAACCGCTCCCACTCCTCGGGGAAGAACCTGCCGACGCCGCGGTAGAGCCAGTCGATCTCAAAGCGGCGGGTGGTGGTCACTGCGGGGATGACGATCTCCGACACGCGCTCGGGATGTGCTTCGGCGTAGGCCAGGATCAGCGTCGAGCCCCACGAGCCGCCGTACAGCAGCCATCTGTCGATGCCGAGGTGCTCGCGCAGCAGCTCCATGTCGGCGATCAGGTGAGGCGTGGTGTTGGCGCTCAGGTCGGTCGCCGGGTCACTGGCGTGCGGCCGGCTGCGGCCGCAGTTGCGCTGGTCGAACAGGACGATCCGGTAACGCTCCGGGTCGAAGGTCTTCCGCATGCTGAGCGAGCAGCCCGAGCCAGGCCCGCCGTGCACGACGACGGCGGGCTTGCCCTCGGGGTTGCCGCAGACCTCCCAGTAGACGAGGTTGCCGTCGCCGACGTCCAGCATGCCGTGGTCGTATGGCTCGATCGGGGGATACAAGCGAACGGCTCCTCTCAAAGGGGATATAACAGCGCTTATATGTTAGCCGTCACTCGAGCGACTTGAGCTCCTCCACGTACTCCTTCAGCGGCTTCAGCCCGACGTCCGCGCGCCGTTCGTCCACCTTTGCCGCGTTCTCGATCGGGGTACGGGGACGCCAGTTCCCCTGCGGATCGGTCTCCCACTGCGTGCCGTACACCTGCGGCTTCTTCTCCGCCACCCGCACCCGGTCCACGAGATAGGCCAGGTCGGAGGGGTCCGCCTCGCCCTTCTCGACGGCCTGGCGCATCAACTCCAGGCCGCGCCGCTGCAGGTGGAGATCGCGGTCGGCGTGCTGGATGAGCGCCCAGGCGGCGTGCGCGCCGTCCTCGCCGACCATCGTGTGGCCCGGCCAGCCGTGCGCGTCGAGGATCTGGCGCATGCGGTCGGTGTTGGCCCTGTCCACCCGGTCCCAGTCCTCCTCGGACGCCTTCAGGGTCCGGACCTCCTGGTCGACCTTCAGCATCTGCAACAGCTCGGCGCGTGACCCGGGATGGGAGGGCGGGCCGTCGCCGCAGGCCGCGACCGTCATGAGGACGGCGAACGACCACACCACCAGTGCACGCATGTCCGCTCCTCCCCGCGAGGGCCGGCTGAGGATCACGCCACCTCGGACGACGGCGCGGTCCAGGTGCCGCACGACTTTCCTCTTACGTCGTCGCGGGCACTTTTGAGGAGTTCACGAGGCGTGCGAACCGGGCCCTCCGCGGCAAAGAGTGCTAGATCCAATTATGAACTAATCCCAAGGTAGCCAAGGGAATGATCACTGCGGATCACCGGATATTCACCCGCAGGGAGCATCATGCACAAGCTCGCCATCGCCGTATTCGCCGCCGCTTCCGGACTGCTGCTGGCCACCGGGCCGGCGGCGGCCGAGCAGGTCCCCGCCAACCTGGCGCTGTGCGGCAGCGCCCACGACATGACGAAGATCAACGTGTCGTCGCCTTCGCCGCTGACCAGCCCCGTCTACACCGACGAGGTCAAGAAGATCTTGGAGGAGATCGCCGCAGGACATGCAGCGAAGGCGACTCAGCCTCCCGTGCAACCGGCTCCGGCCCCGCTCACCACCTCAGCACCACAGCCCGTTCTCGACCCGCACATACGGCTGCTCGAGGCGCTCGTCGAGCGGATGAAGGCATGCAGCCGGCACTACCCCGCCCCTGGCGCGTGGTCGCCGTCGACCACCCAGGGCACGCCGTCACAGGCGACGACCCCGGGCACATGGTCACAGACCACCACCACCCAAGGCACGTCGTCACAGGCGACGACCCCGGCCACATCGTCACAGGCCACCCCCGGCACGTGGTCACAGGCCAACACCCCGGGCACATGGTCGCAGGGCACCACCTCGGGCACATGGTCGCAGGGCACCACCTCGGGCACCTGGTCGCAGGGCACCAGGCCGCTCAACTCGGCCGAGCGGGTGGCGTTCGTCGACTGGCTGGCCAGCACGCCGGCAACCTGCGCACCGACCGCGCCCACGACGAGCCCGGTCACGGGCCTGGTGTGGTGGGACGACGCCGTGGCCTTCTCGCACGAGGTCGACGAGTTCCTGGCCGACCCGGCCGGCTGCACCGAGGACGACGGTTTCACCCTGACGGTCTCGGCGCAGGAGCGGTCCACGGGCCAGTCGCTCCTGGAGTTCATCGGGATCCCGGCCTTGCTCAACGGGATCTTCGGCTGAGCCTTCCATGACAAATGTCAGCCTCGATTCCCGCGAAGTTCCCAGGCCGTAGCTGAGATCGCACACTGCCGGTACAGGGCCACCCACCGGCAGAGTGGGGCCCGTGAACACGACAGCAGCGATCGAGGTGCGGGATCTGCACCAAAGGTACGACGACTTCGAGGCGGTCCGCGGCATCGCCTTCGAGGTCGCCCGCGGCGAGCTGTACGCCTTGCTCGGCACCAACGGGGCGGGCAAGACCACGACGCTCGACGTGCTGGAGGGCTATCACGCCCCCACCGAGGGCCAGGTACGCGTGCTCGGCCACGACCCGTTCGCCGAGCGGGCGGAGGTGCGGCACCGGATGGGCATCGTGCTGCAGGAGGCCGGCTTCTACAAGGACCTCACAGTCGCCGAGACCGTGGACGCCTGGCGGCGGTGGACGCCGCACGCCCTGGAGCGCGGCGCGGTGCTGGAGCGGGTCGGGCTCGGCCACCGGGCTCAGGTACGCGTCGAGCAGCTGTCCGGCGGTGAGAAACGCCGGCTCGACCTGGCCCTTGCCGTGCTGGGGCGCCCTGACGTGCTGTTCCTCGACGAGCCCACGACCGGTCTCGACCCGGAGGCGCGGCGCAACGTCTGGGAGCTGATCAAGGGCATGGTCACGGAGGGCACGACGGTGCTGCTCACCACCCACTACCTGGACGAGGCCCAGCAGCTCGCGGAGCGCCTGGCGATCATGCATGCGGGCCGCATCGTGACCGAGGGCACGCTCGCGCGCGTGCTCGGCGATCGGGGCACCCGCATCAGGTTCCGGCTGCCTGCCGTGCGCCCCAGCGACCTGCCGTACGAACCGGGGCTGGGGCTGCGCTCGATCAAGCTGGACGGCGACGCGTACACGGTCGAGACCCACGAGCCGCAGCGGGACTTGCGGACGCTGCTGGAGTGGGCGGACGAGCACGGCTGGGAGCTGGACGGCCTCGAGGTACGCAGGCCGTCGCTCGAAGAGATCTTCCTCGAGGTGGCCGAGACGGAGAAGGTGGCGGCATGAACTGGGCTTCTATGGCGTGGGCGCAGACGCGGCTCGACTTCACGGTCATGTTGCGGCAGCGTGGCCTGGCGTTCACCGTGTTGCTGCTGCCGCTGTTCCTGGCCTTCGTGAACACCGCGAACTCGGTCGCCGGCGCCGAAGTGGCCGGCGCGGTGGGGGCGCTGGCCGTGGTCTTCCCGTTCTCGTACATGACGATCACGTCGGGCATCGTCGTGCGCCGCGAGGAGCGCGTCTACAAGCGGCTGCGCGGCAGCGCCCTGCCCACCAGCGCGATCTTCGCCGGTGACGTGCTGCACGCGACCCTGATCGGGGCCGTGCAGGGTGTGGCGATCCTGGCGTACGTGATGGCGGTGGTGGGGGGGCCGCTGCCGCGGAACGTCCCGCTCATGCTGGTGGCGTTCCTGCTCGGGGCGGCCGTGTTCGCGGCGCTGGCGATCGGCACGGCGGGGCTCATCCCGAACTACGAGGTGGCGCAGCTGGTGGCGCTGCCGGTGTTGTTCGGCAGCCTGTTGGGGGCGGGGATGATGTTCCCGCTGTCGGTCCTGCCCGAGTGGGGGCAGCGGGTGGCGGAGCTGATGCCGCTGACCCCGATCGTGACCATGATCCGCACCGCCTATCTGGGGCGCGACTACGGGCAGGCCGCCGCGCCGAAGGTCGGCTTCCTGGAGGGCTTCCAGGTCTCGGCCGCGGGCCTCGGGATCGCCCTGTTGTGGGTCGGGATCGGCCTGTGGTCCGCGCGCAGGTATTTCCGATGGGACCCGCGCCGGGCATGACCGTACTCTTGCCCTCTATGAGCGCGCGCGTCGTCAGCACCAGGGTCATCGCCGCAGTGGCGGTGACCCTGTTCGCCGGTTCCATGATCGCGGCGCTCGCCCTCCCCGCCGTGTCGACGGTGATGGCGACCGGGTCGCCGTGGAACCGAGAGAAGGGGCCTGGATGAGCACGCCATCTCCCACGTCCGCCCGGGCGGACGTGCACGTGAGCTACCACCAGATGCTCGTGACGGACGGATCGGGCGCGGACCACCCGACGCGTGTCCCCAACGGCCTGACGGCATCGGCGCCCGGCGCGGCCGTGATCCTGACCGGCATTCATACCGGAGCCGTGGACGTCACGGTCCAGCTCACCGACTCGCCTTCCGCCCCCGCGGCCGAGGGATGGGACGAGGTGGAGGAGGTCGAGCTGATCACCTTCACCGGCGAGATGCGGGTGTGCGGCATGATGGCGGACCTGCCGGAGGCGCTCCCCAACCTCACCCCGCTGGGCCCCGGTCGCTACGGCATGCGCGTCCACGCCCGTGGCCGCGACCTCGATCCCGCCGCCGTGCCGGACGTGCCGTTCGAGTTCTACCTGGTCACGGTCTGGCCCATCGAGGTGGGGCCGGAGGCGCGCGCCAAGCTCGGCGTGGGCGTCGCCGAAGAGCTGGGGCTGCCGGACAAGAGCAGCGAGATCCGGCGGTGGGCCAGGGAGCACGCTCGACCGGAGCACCAGCCGGGGCGCTTCGCCCGGCAGATCCCCAATCCCCCGCCGCCCACGCCCGTCCTGGGCGCTGCCAGGGCAACGGAGCATCGGTTACGCGTCGCCAACCCGTACCAGCCCCCTGCCGTCGAGCCGACGCTGCCCGAGGGCCTGGTCGGCGCGGTGCCCGACGCGGTGGTCATCAGGACGCTCAAGGGCCGGGGCATGGTGGGAGTCCACGTGCGGTGGGAGCGGTCCGGGGCTCGTATGCCCGTTTCGAGCTGGGAGGAGGCCGAGGAGATCGAGTTCGTTACGACGACCGGCATCATGCGGGTCGAGGGCATGTCGACCTACCACGACGAGGACCCCCCAAACCTGACCTACCAGGGCGCCGGCCGCTACGGCCTGCGTGTCCACGGCCGTTCGCGCCGGGGCGAGCGGCCGTCGAACCGGCCTGCCGAGTCGTACCTGCTCGTGGTCTGGCCGATCGCGCTGGGCGCCGGGGCCTGAACTGTCGGTGCCGGGTTCTAGGCTGCGTGGCATGGCAGGCGGTTGGACGGATGGGGACGTCGTGCGGGTGCGCGGGCGGCTGGCCGAGCTGGTCGGCGGGCTGCCCGGGGTGGTGGCCGAGGACTCCTTCGGGCACGTCGGGCTGGTGCTGGGACGTAAGCGGATCGCGTGGTTGCTCGTCGACCATCACGGGGACGGGCGGCTGACGCTCGCTGTGAAGGCACCGCCGGGCGAGCTGGAGACGTTGATGGCCGCCGACCCGGCACGTTACTTCCGGCCCGCCTACGTCAAGTCTTGGGTCGGTGTGGAGTTGCACGAGGTCGAGCCCGACTGGGCGGAGATCGGCGCGCTGCTGGAGCAGGCCTGGCGGATGACGGCGGGCAAGCGCGCCGTGGCGGCGTACGACGCCGAGCATCCGCGGGCGCACGGCCCCTGAGCCCCGGCCGCGGCCCCCTCCAAACGCGAGCAACAGACACAAACCATCGGAGAATCCGGCGAACGCGCGAAGTGCGGCGTACTCTCGCGAATGTGACCCCCCTTCAGCACCCGCTGCCCCCGGCGCACGCC
>NZ_VCKY01000092.1 GCF_005889735.1 Nonomuraea turkmeniaca | reverse complement strand
CCTGCGCGCCGCCGGAGCGCCGACGCAGGGGCGGTGGCGGGTCATCCTGTTCGAAGACGCCGACCGGGCCACGGAGTCCGCCGCGAACGCCCTGCTCAAGGCCATCGAAGAGCCTCCACCCCGTCCAGCCCGTACGGCGGCCCGCCGGGTTACGGCCCGCCGCCGGGATCCCCGTACGCTCCGCCAGGCGCTCCCTACCAGCAGCCCGGCCAGCAGGACAGGACCGGCCAGGGCCTGGCCACGGCCGCGCTGGTCCTCGGCGTGGCCAGCCCCTTCCTGGTGTTCGTCTGCTTCACCGGCTTGATCACCGCGATTCTGTCGATCGTCTTCGGCTGCGTGGCGCTCGCCAAGCACGCGGGCAAGGGCCGCGCCATCGCCGGCATCGTGATCAGCATCCTGTCCCTGATCCTCTTCGCGATCGTGGCCATCTGGTTCTGGAACGTGGTCCAGGAATGCGCCCACCTCCCCGGCCAGCTCGCCGACCGCTGCTTCGAGGAGAGGTTCCCCTGGATGAGCGGGAGTCGCTAACGCAGCGGCAGGTGCTCTGACAGATCGGCGCGGGATCCGCTGGCGGAGATCGCGCCTTTTGCCATGGCGTCCTCCCATGTGAGCCGCCCGAGCGCGAGCTCGATCCAGGTCCGCCCGTCGGTCTCGACCACGTTCGGCGGCGTGCCCCGCGTGTGCCGGGGCCCGGCGATGGCCTGGACGGCGGCGTACGGCGGCACGCGGATCTCGACGGTCCGGCCCGGCGCGGCGGCCGCCAGCTTGTCGAGCAGGTAACGCACCGCCTGCCTGGCCGCGTCACGTTCCGGCCGCAGCCCCCGGTCGTAGGCGGCCAGCACGGCAGCCACGAGCGCGTCGGGCAGGGCGGACGCGGGCCCGTCGTAGGAGGGCTCGTCGAGGGCGACCAACTGGCCGTCGAGTGCCGCTTTCAGCTTCTCCGGGTCCATCCTGCGTGCTGCCACCCCACTATTGTCTCCCGGCAGCATTCATCGAGACGGAGGTCTTCGTTCACCCAGGGTTTCGGCGGCGACCGTAGCCTCCCCGCCGTACAACCGCGCACATATCTGGAGGACCTGTGGCGAACCTCAAGGGGGGCCGGCGGCTGCTGCCGCTGCTTTCCACCCCGCACAAAGGTGGCCGATCCGCGCTGACCTGTCAGTTCCGCTGCGGCAACGCGTGCGCGCACGACGTCGGCAACACCTCTGACAACGCTTACTTCGGCGATGTGGTGAAGGAGGCGCTGTCGCGCCGCGGCGTGCTGCGCGCCGGCGCGCTGGGCGCTCTGGTGGCGGGCGTGGGCGTGGCCGGAGCGGCCCCGGCACTCGCCGACGACCCCGAGGCCGCGACCACGACGGGCGGCTGGTCCGGGAGCGACCTCCGTTTCACCCCTGTGGCGCCGAACAAAGAAGACGCGTTGACCGTCCCGGACGGCTACAGCTCCTCCGTAGTGGTGCGCTGGGGTGACCCGGTGCTGCCCGGCGCGCCGGCCTTCGACTTCGACAACCAGACGGCCGACGCCCAGAACAAGCAGTTCGGCTACAACTGCGACTACGTGACGATGTTCCCGATGGGCCGCGACCGCGCGCTGCTCTGGGTGAACCACGAGTACACCGACGAGACCCTGATGTTCCGCGGCTACACGGGCGGCGCCACCGCGACCGAGGAGCAGATCAGAATCGCGCTGGCCGCCCACGGCGGCTCGATCGTGGAGATCGAGCGCGAGGGCAGTGGCCAGTGGAAGCTGGTCACCGACGGCCGTCGCCGCTACAACCGCCGCATCACCGCCCAGACCCCCATGAAGTTCAGCGGACCCGCCGCGGGCAGCGACCTGCTCAAGACGGCCGCCGACCCCAAGGGACTCAAGCCGGTCGGCATGCTGAACAACTGCGCGGGCGGCACCACCCCGTGGGGCACGGTGCTGACCGCCGAGGAGAACTTCGACCAGTACTTCGTCAACGCCGACAAGCTGCCCCCGGAGCAGTACGCCGCGCGCTACACGCTCCCGAGCGGCGCCTCGTCGAGCAGCCGCCGGTTCGACCGCGTCGAGGAGCGCTTCGACCTGGCCAAGCACCCCAACGAGGCCAACAGGTTCGGCTGGATCGTGGAGATCGACCCGTTCGACCCCGACTCCACGCCGATCAAGCGCACCGCGCTCGGCCGCTTCAAGCACGAGGCGGCGACCACCGTGATCGCCAAGGACGGCCGCCTGGTCGCGTACATGGGCGATGACGCGCGCTTCGAGTACGTCTACAAGTTCGTCTCCAAGGACCGCTACATCCCCGGATTCGACCGGCACAACCGGACGCTGCTGGACGAGGGCACCCTGTACGTGGCCAAGTTCACCGGCGACAGCCCGAAGGCCGAGATCGACGGGACCGGCAAGCTGCCCTCCGACGGTCTGTTCGACGGCTCCGGCGAGTGGATCCCGCTGGTCTCGGGCAAGAAGTCGTACGTGGACGGCATGACCGCCGAGCAGGTCCTCGTCTACACCCGCGTGGCCGCCGACAAGGTGGGCGCGACCAAGATGGACCGCCCCGAGGACGTCGAGCGCAACCCGGTCACCGGCTCCGTCTACGTGGCGCTGACCAACAACAGCAACCGCACCGCGGCCCAGGTGGACGAGGCCAACCCGCGTCCCTCCAACAAGCACGGCCACGTGCTGGAGATCGTCGAGCAGCGCAACGACGCCGGCGCGACGCGGTTCGCCTGGTCGCTGCCGCTGGTCTGCGGCGACCCGAACGACGCCTCGACGTACTTCGCCGGCTTCGACAAGTCGAAGGTCTCGCCGATCTCGTGCCCGGACAACCTGGCGTTCGACCGCGACGGCAACCTGTGGATCTCCACGGACGGCAACGCGCTCGGCACCAACGACGGCCTGTTCGTGATGCCCGTACGCGGCAAGGAGCGCGGCTACCTGCGTCAGTTCCTCACGGTTCCCGTCGGCGCCGAGACCTGCGGCCCGATGGTGACACCGGACCAGCGCAGCGTGTTCGTGGCGGTGCAGCACCCGGGCGAGACCGACGGCGCCGGCCCGGACAACCCCTCCAGCCGCTGGCCCGACGGTGACCAGCCGCGCCCGTCGGTCGCGGTGGTCTGGCACAGCAAGGGCAAGAAGATCGGCGCTTGACCTCAACTTAACTTGAGGAAATAGATTTCCATGCCATGAGCATGGAAATGACCGCTTGGCACCAGCTGTACTCGATGAACAACCGGCCGGAGCGTCGCCCCCTTTCCAGGGCGACGCTCCGGCGCATCAGCGGCTTCGCCCGTCCGCACCGCCGGAGATTGACGCTGTTCCTGCTGCTCAGCGTGGTGCTGGCGGGCCTGGCAGTGGCCTCTCCGCTGCTCGCGGGCCGGGTGGTGGACGCGATCTTCAACTCGGAGCCGCTGGACGTGGTCGTCGTGGTGGCCCTGACGATCGCGGGTCTGGCCGTCGCCGAGGCGGGGCTCGGGCTGCTCAACCGGTGGCTGTCCGCGGGTATCGGCGAGAGCCTGATCCTCGACCTGCGCACGGCCGTCTTCGACCACGTGCAGCGCATGCCGATCGCGTTCTTCACCAGGACCCGCACCGGCGCGCTGGTCAGCCGGCTCAACAACGACGTGATCGGAGCACAACGGGCGTTCACCGACACCCTGTCCGGCGTGGTCGGCAACCTCGTGACGCTCGCGCTGACGCTGACCGCGATGATCGGCATCTCCTGGCAGATCACGCTGCTCGCGCTGCTGCTCCTGCCGATCTTCGTGCTGCCCGCACGGAGGATGGGCACCAGGATCGCCCGGTTGCGACGCGAGGCCGCCGACCACAACGCGGCCATGGGCACCCAGATGACCGAGCGGTTCTCCGCGCCCGGCGCGACGCTGGTGAAGTTGTTCGGCCGGCCCGCGCACGAGTCGGCCGAGTTCGCGAGCAGGGCAAGGCGGGTGCGGGACATCGGCGTGCGCTCCGCCATGACCCAGTCGGCCTTCGTCACCGCGCTGACCCTGGTCTCCGCGCTCGCCCTCGCCCTGGTGTACGGCCTCGGCGGCTTCTACGCCCTGCGTGACCAGCTTGCGCCCGGCGCGCTCGTGTCGATGGCCATGCTGCTCACCCGCCTGTACGCCCCGCTGACGGCGCTCGCCAGCGCCCGGGTGGACGTGATGAGCGCGGTCGTGAGCTTCGAGCGCGTCTTCGAGGTGCTCGACCTGAAGCCGCTCATCCAGGAGCGGCCGGACGCCGGGAAGGTGCCCGAGGGGCCGGTCGCGGTCGAGTTCGAGGACGTGCGGTTCGCGTACCCGTCGGCCGACAAGGTCTCGCTCGCCTCGCTGGAGGAGGTGGCCGCTCTCGACTCGCGCGGCGGCGTCGAAGTGCTGCACGGCGTCTCGTTCCGCGCCGAACCCGGCCAGATGGTGGCGCTGGTCGGCTCGTCCGGCGCGGGCAAGTCCACGATCGCGCAGCTCCTGCCCCGGCTGTACGACGTCGACTCCGGTGCGGTCCGGCTCGGCGGCGTGGACGTGCGCGACCTGACCTTCGACTCCATCCGCGACACGCTCGGCATGGTCACCCAGGACGGTCACCTGTTCCACGAAACGATCCGGGCCAACCTGCTGCTGGCCCGGCCGGAGGCGAGCGAGGACGAGATCTGGGACGCGCTCACCAGGGCCAGACTGGCGACCTTGATCCAGTCGCTGCCCGACGGTCTCGACACCGTGGTCGGCGAGCGCGGCTACCGCCTGTCGGGCGGCGAGCGTCAGCGACTCACGATCGCCCGGCTGCTGCTGGCCAGGCCCAGGGTCGTGATCCTGGACGAGGCCACGGCCGCCCTCGACTCGACCTCGGAGGCCGCTGTGCAGGCGGCGCTCGGCGAGGCTCTCGCGGGCCGGACCGCCGTGGTGATCGCACACCGGCTCTCCACGATCCGGGCCGCCGACCTCATCCTGGTGATCGAGGACGGCCGCGTGGTGGAGCGCGGCACGCACGCCGAGCTGCTCGCCGCCGGCGGGCGCTACGAGGAGCTGTACCGCACGCAGTTCGAGGACCCCACGGTGGCGGAGGCGGCAGCCTGAGGTTGTGCTGTGCTCAGGGCCTCACTTCGTGAGGCGAGCTCGGTCGCCTCACGCCGCCGTCTTCCCCCGCTCTGGTCGCTTCGCTCCCGCCGCTCCTCCAGACGACGGCACTCCCACCCTGCTCAGGGCCTCACTTCGTGAGGCAAGCTCGGTCGCCTCACGCCGCCGTCTTCCCCCGCTCTGGTCGCTGCGCTCCCGCCGCTCCTCCAGACGACGGCACTCCCTCGCAGGGAGTAGAGCGCGACCGGGATCGCCGCAAGCACCACTACCGCGGCGATCACCAGCGTGAACTGGTACGCGTCGAGGAAGGCCGGCAGCGGCGGCAGGTTGCTCGCGCTCTGCCTGGAGCTCAGGATCGCGCCCAGCACCGTGATGCCGAGCAGCCCGAACACCTCGCGTGAGACGTTCAGCATGCCTGAGGCCACGCCGGAGCGGTCCTTGGGCATCCCGTTCAGGATGGCGGCGGTCAGCGGCACCAGCAGGCCGCCGCCGAGCCCGTACAGAATGAACCAGGGCGCCACGCCCGCGTAGTCGCCGTCGGCGCCGACCCGGGAGAGCAGGTAGATCGCCGCGCCCATGAGCGCCATCCCGAGCGCCACCGTCCGGCCGATGCCCAGCCGTGCGCTGACCCGCTGGGACAGGATCGCGACGACGGCCATGACCAGGGCCATCGGCACGAACGAGCCGCCTGCCTCGGTGGGGGAGAAGCCGAGCACGTTCTGCAGCCACAACGCGCTGAAGAAGTAGATCCCGAACACCCCGAACGACCATATGCCGCTGGTGAGCAGCCCGCCGGTGAACGTCCTCGACCTGAACAGCGACATGACGATCATCGGCTCCGCCGCCCGCGCCTCGACCAGCGCGAACGCCACGGCCGACGCCACGAACACCCCGAACGCGAGCAGGATCTCCGGCGAGTTCCACCCGGCCCCGTCGCCTTCGATGAGCGCGTACGTCAGCGCGGACAGCGCCAGCGCCGACGTGGCAAGACCCGGCACGTCGAGGCTGCGCCGCACCCGCTGGAAGCCGGGCCGGACGGCCCACACCGCGAGCCCGAACGTCACCAGCCCGATCGGCACGTTGATCAGGTAGATCCAGCCCCAGTGCAGGTTCTCGCTGATGAAGCCCCCTGCCACCGGGCCGAGCGCCATGGACAGTGCTCCCGAGGCGCTCCAAATGCCCACCGCCCGGCCGCGTTCGCCGGGATCGGGGAAGATCTGCCCGATCAGCGCCAGCGCGGTGGGCGTGAGCAGCGCCGCCCCCACCCCCTGCACGGACCGTGCCGCGATCAGCATGCCTCCGCTGGTGGCCAGACCGGCCGCCAGCGATGACACCGTGAAGACCGCCAGCCCGCCGAGGAACACCCGGCGCGCCCCGAACACGTCCGCGAGCCGCCCGCCGACCAGCATGAGCCCGGCGAACACCAGGATGTACGAGCTCACGATCCACTCCAGCCCCGAGATCGTCAGCCCGAGCTCCCGCTGGATCGTCGGCAATGCGACATTGCCCACGTTGTTATCTAAATAGGTCATGAACGTGCCCAGGGTCACGGCGACCAGTGCCCACCACCGCATATGCGTCTCCTATACGCCGTACTTGTACGTCGTATAGTTCAACTTGTACGGCGTATAGTTGTCAACCGTGATGGGAAAACTGACCGCGCAGGCGATCGCGGAGCGCGCCCTGGAGATCGGCGACACCGAGGGTCTCGACGCCGTGACGATCAGGCGCCTGGCCACGGACCTGGGCGTGACCCCGATGGCCCTCTACTGGCACTACAAGAACAAGGAGCAGCTGATCGTCGGCATGGCCGATCACCTGATCGCGGGCTTCGCGCCCAAGCCGGCCGACGACCGCCCGTGGCGGGAGCAACTCCGCGACCTCGCCGAAGGCCTGATCCGGACGCTGCGCGCGCATCCGTGCGCCAAGAACGTGATCGAGCAGATCGACCCGATCGCCGTGCCGAACTTCCTGGCCGTCTGGGACCAGGCGCTCGGCCTGGCCAGGAGCGCCGGGTTCGACGTCGAGGAGAGCTGCCTGATCACCAAATACCTGCTCCAGAGCGCCATCGCCATCGCCGACGCCCCGTCGCACTCCCGGATGGCCAAGGTGACGGCGGAGCAGGTCAGGGCCAAGCGCCTGGGCCTGCAGTCGCTGCCCGCCGAGAAGTACCCCTTCCTGGTGGAGATGGCCACCCCGCTGGTCGAGGGCATGAACCCGGCCCTGTACGACACGTTCGGCGTCGATCTCGTCCTTGCCGGCATCGAGCAGCTCGCGGCCGGACGCTAGAGTCCTGATCGTGACCTTCGAGCTGATCTGCGAGATCGAACCCCCGACCAAGCCCGATTTGACGCACGTCAGGCACCAGATCGGCACGCTGGGCAAGATCGCCCACTCGTTCCTCATCCCGGACAACCACATCGGCCGCGCGACCGTGTCGAGCGTCGCCGTGGCCCATGAGGTGGAGGCGATGGGCGGGCGCGGCATCGCCTGCCTCAACTCGCGCGACCGCAACCTGCTCGGCTTCCAGCGCGACCTGCTGACGGCGGCCGCGTACGGGGTGGACCAGTTCCTCTTCGTCTACGGCGACAAGCCGACGAGCGGCAACAGGACCAGCGACCTGACGGTCCGCTCGATGATCGAAGAGGCCAGGAGGTTCTCGCCGGGCCTCCGGCTCGGCGCGGCCGCCGCGCTGCGCCCGCTGCCGGCGTGGAAGCGCACGGCCGACTTCCTGTTCGCCCAGGTCAGCTTCTCGCTGGAGGCTCAGCTGCGCTGGCGCGAGGCCCACCCGGTTGACGTGCCCGTCTACGCGGGCGTCATGGTCCTGGCCAGCGAACGCCACGCCCGCACCCTGGCCGCCGCGATCCCGGACATCGCCCTCCCTGATGATCTGGTCGCCCGGGTGGCCGCGGACCGCATGGCAGGCGTGGAGGCGGCCTGCGAGCAGGTGCTCGCCCTCCGCGACTCCGGGGCCTTCGCCGGCGTCCACCTCATCCCGGTCTCCCGCTACCGCGACGTCGAGTCCAGGCTGGCCACCGCCCTCTGAGGCCGCGCCAGGGCGGCCAGGAGCGCGCCTGCCACGGCCACCGTGAACAACACCGCGTACGCGCGCTGGAACCCGTCCATCAGCTGCCCCACCGCCACCGGCGACAGCTCCGACAGGGTCCCGGCATACACCTGGGCCCGCAGCCCCGGCCCCACGCTGCTGGTCAGGACGCTGAGCGACAGGCCCACGCTGATCACGATCCCGATGTTCATGACCATGACGCGGAAGCCGTTCACCACGCCCAGGCTGTCCTGCGGCAGCGCGCGCATGACCTGCGTCGTGTTGCCGGTCAGGAACGTCCCGCTGCCGCAGCCGGCCACGAACAGGCCGATCCCGATCACCCAGTACGGTGTCTGCGGATCGGCCGTCAGCATCAACGTGCCGAGCCCGGTGGCGCTCAGCACCGCCCCGCCGATCGACAGCGCGTAAGGCGACACCTTCCTGCCCAGCATCCCCACGATGGGCGAGGCCAGCCCGATGCCCAAAGGCACCGGCAACACGCTCAGCCCCGCCTCGAAGGCGTCCAGCCCTCTCGCCGCCTGGAAGTACAGGGCCATCACCAGGATGAGCGCCGAGCGGGCCAGCGCGTTGCAGAACGAGGCCAGGTTCGCGTAGGTCAGCAACCGCCCCGCGAACAACCGCAGATCCAGCACCGGATTGGCGGATCGCCGCTCGGCCAGCACGATCAGCGGCAGCAGCAGCGCGAACACCGCCGCCCCGGTCAGCACCACCGGGCTGGACAGCCCGCCCGAGCCCGCCTCCGACAGCGCCAGGAGCAGCGCCGACAGTGCCGCGAACAGCAGCACGTTGCCCAGCGCGTCCACCGGCTCCCGCGGCCGCCTGGGCATCCTCCGTAAGATCAGCGTGCCCCAGCCGAGTGCGATCAGCCCGGCGGGCACGTTCACCCAGAAGATCCACTGCCAGCCGGCGGTCTCCGCGATCAGCCCGCCCAGCGTGGGCCCCGCCAGCTGCGCCACCGACAGCGTGCCGATGTAGACCCCCATGCCCTGGCTGAGCCGCTCCGGCGGGAAGGCGTCGGTGATGATCACGGTCCCGTTGGCCAGGATCATGGCCGCGCCGACGGCCTGCAGCACCCGCATCGCGACCAGGAACCACACGGTCGGCGACAGCCCGGCCAGCAACGAGGCCAGCGTGAAGAGGGCGAATCCGGCCAGGTACACCTCGCGCCGCCCCAGCAGGTCGGCCACCCGGCCGAAGAACACCAGGCTCGCCGTGTTCACCAGCAGGAACGACAGCAGGATCCACCCGGACTCCAGCGCACCGGCGTGGAAGTGCCGGACCACCGTGGGCAACGCGACGTTGAGCGTGCTCCCCGCGATGCCGATGAGGACCAGACCCAGGCTGGTGACCGAGCACACGCGCCAGGCATAACGCAGGCGGCTGTCGTCTTGGGGGGTGACCGCGACCATGCCCTCCACTATGACGTACGACGTACGTCCGTTTTGTGATGGGGGTTACCGGGCGCGCTTCCTCAGGCCGTCGAGGTCATGGATGACCACGCGCCGCCGGCCGGTCTCGATCAGGCCGCGGTCTCGCAGGGTGCGCAGGGCCTTGCTGACGGCCTCGCGGGACGCGCCCGTCCATCCCGCCAGCTCGTCCTGCGACAGCGGCAGCGCCACGCGTACGCCGCTGTTGGTCTTCTCGCCGTAGCGTTCGGCCAGCTCGAGCAGCCGGGTCGCCACCCGCCCGGTGGTGTCAAAGGCGCCGTACTCGATCCGCTTCCTGTCCGCGTCCCGCAGCTTGCCGGTGACGAGCTCCATGAGCAGCACCGCGATGCGCCCGTGGGACTCCAGGAAGGAGGGGAAGTCGCGGACCACGATGCCGGAGATCGGCTCCAGCGCGGTCACCGTGGCCGAGCGCGGCGAACCGTCGATGGACGACATTTCGCCCAGCAGCGCGCCGGGGCCGCGGACGGCGAGCACCACCTCGGTCCCGGCGCTCGTGTGCGACGAACACTTGACCCGGCCCTCGAGCAGCACGAGCACCCAGTCGGACGTGTCACCCTCGGACATCACCGCCGTGCCGCGGTCCCAGCGCCGGATGCGACCGGCACTGCGCAAGGCTTGCACTTCCTCGTCGGTGAGCAGGGACAGGAACTCACCGGGCTCTGAATCCATGCGCCCGATTATGTCGGTACGGGGTCCCCCCTTCTATGTCAATTCGGTCAGAACGTAGGCCGCCACGAGCTCTTCCTTGCCCTTGAGATTGAGCCGCCCCAGAGGGTTCACCGACGCGCCGCGGCCCAGTTGTTTGAGCGTCGTGTCCCCGATCACCACCGTGCCGGGCTCGGCAATGGCCTGGAGCCTGGCGGCCACGTTCACGCAGTCGCCCATGGCGTTGAAGCCGCGCAGCTCGGGGCTGCCGATGTTGCCGACCAGGGCAGGGCCCGTGTTGACGCCCACCCGGAACGTCGGCCACTCGACGTCGTCCACCCGCTTCCACGCCATCTCCTCGGCCACCTCGGACGCGGCCCGTTGCATCTCCAGCGCGGCCTTGCAGGCGGCCCTGGCATGCCCGGGCTGCGTGGCGGGGGCGTTGAACAGGGCCAGCAGCGCGTCGCCGACGAACTGCACGATCGTGCCGCCGTTGTTGAGGATGCAGGGGACGGCTGCCGTGTGGTAGCGATTGAGCATCTCGACGATCTCGCCGGGCGTGACCCGCTCGGAGAACGTCGTGAAGCCCTTGAGGTCGGCGAAGAGCGCGGTCAGCTCCTTCAGCTCGCCGCCCAGCGCCGCCTGCCCGGGGTCGGCCAGCAGGGCGTGCGCCACGTCGGGCGACATGTACTGGTGGAACAGCGTGTGCAGCTCCCCGTAGAGCCGGGCGTTCTCCAGGGAGATGGACAGCTGCCCGGCCAGCGTGGCGGCGAGCGCCTCGTCCTGGCGCGTGCGCCCGACGGGCACCTCCAGCACGCCCGCCAGCTTGCCCTTGACGGTCAGCGGGAAGGCCAGCAGGTGGTCGTGCCTGATCGGGTCGTCGCCGGCGAACCGGTAGACACGCGAGCCGATCTCCGTCTTTCCTTCGGCGACGAGAGCGATCTTGACGTCGCCGAACGCCTGCCGCACCCGCTCCAGCGACGTGGACAGCAACTCCTGCTCGGCCAGGCCGATCTTGGTCTGGGCGCTCACGTCCACCAGCGCCGTCAGGCGCTCGGACAGCTCGCGCTCGTTGGCCAGCGCCTCGCCGGCCCGGTCGAGCACCGCGGCCTGGCCCTCGTTGAGCCGGAACTTGCCGGACAGCCGGGTCGCGGCCAGCGGCTCGCCCCGGCGTACGTGCTCGACCAGCTCCTCCAGCGCCCGGTCATAGTCCTGCTGGATCCGTCGTACGGTCGCCGCCAGCGTCACCGAGTCGAACAGCCCCGCACTCGACCCCTCCCGCCTGAACTGCAGGTACGCGCTGTAGGCCACGAAGACGAAGGCCATGGTCAGCAGCAGGTGCCACTCCCACCAGGACAGTCTCCAGTTGAGCTGCGACATCCCGGCGATCATGGCCTCGGCCAGCAGCGCGTACGCCGTGATCAGGCTGATCAGCATGGCCGACGGGCGCTGCCGGTGAATGAGGAACATCATCACGCTCGCCGCGCCGTACAGGAGCAGGCCGGGAATGGACGCCCACGCGAACCAGGGGACCGGCTCGCGGAAGGGTTGCTCGCTGAGCGGCGTCAGCCCGGGGATCAGCGACGCGAGCCCCCATACGATCATGAAGCCGAAGAGCACCGCGCGGACGAAGTGCTGCGACCCCAGCACCTGCTTGGCCGCCTGCTCGCCCAGTGGCAGGGCCGAGGCGAACGCGAACACGGCCGCGATCGAGAGCCCGACCTGCTGGCCCAGGTCGAACCCGAGCGAGCCGGTCGGCAGGATGATCTGCGGAGTGGCCAGGCCGTGCATGAAGAAGAACCCGGCGCTGCTCAGGAAGACCATGGACACCAGGAAGAGCCGGGCGTCCTGGCGCCGCCGCGACGCCTCGCTGATCATCACGCCGAGCACCACGTTGAGCCCGGCCACGGTGATGATCATCCAGAAGTGGCTGGGATTGTGGTGCCACTCGATGTTGATCGTCGGCTGGGCGAGCAGCAGCCAGAGGCCCAGCAGCGGCAGGGCCAGATGAAGCCCCCAGACCACGCCACGGACGGGTTGCGTGGCCGGAGGCAGGTAGGGGGAGGGATTGGCGGTTGGCACAGACCGATTATCCATCCGAGATCGCCACAACCAATGCGTCGTTTTACACACCAGGTCGGAGACTCCTGGTCAACCTCGTCAGTAACGGAATGCATCGTGACAGATACGTTATGTAGTTCCTGTCACCCGATGGAACGGTTGAAACGTGAATCTCATGCACAACATGAGCAACACTCGTTCCCGGAAGGACAAGGCCGTGGCCATCAATGTTCGTGGTGGGCGTACGCTCACCCTCGCCACCGTCGGAGCGCTGGCCGCCTCGCTCCTCGCCGTCGGTGGCGTCGCCACCGCGTCGTCGGCGGCCGGTGAAGTGCACGCCTGCGTGCACAAGAAGTCCCGCTACGCCCGCATCGTCAACCCGACGACGAAGTGCAGGAAGACGGAGGAGCGGGTTCTGATCGGCGGCGGCCAGTCCACGACGACCGTCCAGCAGGGCCCCGCGGGCTCCCAGGGCCCGCAGGGCCCCAAGGGCGAAGCCGGCCCGGCCGGCCCGGCCGGCCCTCAGGGCAAGCAGGGCCTCCAAGGCCCGAAGGGCGACACCGGACCTCAGGGCCCGAAGGGCGAGCAGGGCACCCCGGGCAAGAACGGCGAGGACGGCAAGGACGGCCTCCCGGGTAAGGACGGCGAGCCCGGCAAGCCCGGTAAGGACGGCGAGCCCGGCAAGCCCGGTAAGGACGGCGAGCCCGGCAAGCCCGGTAAGGACGGCGTGGATGGCAAGGACGGCGCCACCTACACGACCGTCACCGCGAACGTGCCCTTGAACTCGACCACCTCGGCGACGGCGCCCTGCCCGTCGGGTTCCACGGTGACGGGCGGCGGCTTCTCCTTCGACACGCTCAAGAACGCCGTCGTCATGGGCAGCGCGCCCAGCGGCAACGGCTGGAAGGTGACCGTGGACAAGGACGACAACGGCTACGGCAACAACGCCGCCTCCACCGAGAGCGACACCCAGAAGATGTCCGGAGGTAACTACGGCACCTCTGTCAAGGGCACCGTCTACGTCGTCTGCATGAAGAAGGCTTAGCGGAACGCGCGAGGGCCGGCACGGACGCCCGTGCCGGCCCTCTTACGCGTAACCGTCAGCCGAACAAAGCGGGCAGCGCCGCCGAGTGCGTCTCCCGAAGCTCCTCGACCGGCACCGAGAACTCGTCCTCGACCACGAGCGCCGACCCGCCGGTGTACCCGAGCCCGTAGCACGGCACATCGTGCCGCCCGCACAACGACGCGAACTCGTCATAAGCCTCCGGCCGCACCACGACCAGCGCCCGCCCGGCCGACTCGCTGAACAGGCAGGTGAAGGCGTCACCAGGAAGGGCCACGGTCGCCCCGACGCCCCGAGCCAGGCACGACTCGGCCAGCGCCACGGCCAGCCCGCCGTCCGACAGGTCATGCGACCCTTCGAGCAGCCCCCGCCTGGCGGCCTCCACCAGCACGGTGGCCAGCGCCCGCTCGGCTTCCAGGTTCGCCGCAGGCGGCAGCCCGCCGAGGTGGTGGTGCGCGACGTGCGCCCACTCCGAGCCGCCGAACTCCTCGCGCGTGTCCCCGAGCAGCACGACCCGCAGCCCGTCGCCGACGAACCCGGACGGCACCCGCTTGGCCACGTCTTCGATGACCCCCAGCACGCCGACGACCGGCGTCGGGTTGATGGCCGTCGCGCCCGTCTGGTTGTAGAAGGAGACGTTGCCGCCGGTGACCGGCACGCCCAGCGTCCTGCACGCGTCCGCCAGACCGCGCACGGCCTCGGCGAACTGCCACATGACCTCGGGATCCTCGGGGGAGCCGAAGTTGAGGCAGTTGGTGACGGCCAGCGGCTTGGCGCCGGTCACGGCCACGTTCCGGTACGCCTCGGCCAGCGCGAGCTGCGCCCCCGCGTACGGGTCGAGCTTGGCGTAACGGCCGTTGCCGTCCGTGGACAGCGCGACGCCCCGCGTGGTCGGCTCGGCGCCCGCCATGACCTCGGAGATCCGCACCATGCCCGCGTCCGCCGGCTGGGCCAGCACGGTGTTGGAGCGCACGTAGCGGTCGTACTGGGAGGTCACCCACTCCTTGGAGGCCAGGTTGGGCGAGCCGAGCAGCTGTAGCAGCGTGGCCCGCAGGTCGGCGGGCCGCTCCAGCCGGTCGGGGGTGTCGGCGTTGAGCGCGGCCTGACCGACCGGCTCATGGTAGGGGCGCTCGTAGACGGGCCCCTCGTCGGCGGCGGTGCCCGGCGGGATGTCCACGATGACCTCGCCGTCCCACGTCATGACGAGGCGGCCGGTGTCGGTGACCTCGCCGATCACGGTGGCGGGCACGTCCCACTTCTCGCAGATCGCCATGAACGC
The DNA here is from genome assembly GCF_005889735.1 of Nonomuraea turkmeniaca. Taxonomy (GTDB): domain Bacteria; phylum Actinomycetota; class Actinomycetes; order Streptosporangiales; family Streptosporangiaceae; genus Nonomuraea; species Nonomuraea turkmeniaca. The sequence goes on along the minus strand of NZ_VCKY01000092.1, from coordinate 23,846 downwards.
CGGGATGTCGTCCGGCCGGACCACGGCCATCATGCGCTCCTGCGACTCGCTCATGAGGATCTCCTCGGGCAGGAGCGAGGGATCGCGGAGCGGGACCAGGTTGAGGTCGACGCGCATGCCGCCGGTGCCCTTGGCGGCCAGCTCGGTCGTGGCACAGGAGACGCCGGCCGCGCCGAGGTCCTGGATGCCGACGACCACGTCGGCGGCGTACAGCTCCAGGCAGCACTCGATGAGCAGCTTCTCCATGAACGGGTCGCCCACCTGCACGGCGGGCCGCTTGGCCTGCGACTCGTCCTCGAAAGTGGCCGACGCGAGCACCGAGGCGCCGCCGATGCCGTCAGGGCCGGTGGACGCGCCGAACAACACGACCTTGTTGCCGGGCCCTGGCGCCGTGGCCAGCTTGATCTGGTCCTTGCGTAGCAGGCCCACGCACAGGGCGTTGACCAGCGGGTTGCCGATGTAGCAGGGGTCGAAGACGACCTCGCCGCCGATGTTGGGCAGGCCCAGGCAGTTGCCGTAGTGGCTGATGCCCTCGACCACGCCGGGCAGCACCCGGCGGGTGTCCACGGCGTCCGCGCCGCCGAAGCGGAGCGAGTCCATGACCGCGATCGGGCGCGCGCCCATCGACATGATGTCGCGGACGATCCCGCCGACACCGGTGGCGGCGCCCTGGTGCGGCTCGACGTAGGAGGGGTGGTTGTGCGACTCGATCTTGAACGTGGCCGCCCAGCCGTCGCCGATGTCCACCACGCCGGCGTTCTCGCCCATGCCCACCAGCAGCGCCTCGGACTTGGGCGCCTTGGTCGCGAACTGCCTGAGATGCACCTTCGACGACTTGTACGAGCAGTGCTCCGACCACATGACGCTGTAGATCGCCAGCTCGGAGCCGGTGGGACGGCGACCCAGGATCTCCTTGACCCGGTCGTACTCGTCCTGCTTCATCCCCAGCTCGGCGAAGGGCATCAGCTCGTCGGGAGTCTCCGCCGCCCGCTTGACGTTGTCGGTGGCGGGTTTATTGGGTCGCTCGCTTCGCTCGCTCATGCGTTCACCAGCTTCTTGAGGATGGAGGTGAAGAAGCCGAGGCCGTCCGTGCTCGGCGCGCCGACCAGCTCCTCGACCGCGTGCTCGGGGTGCGGCATGAGACCGACGACGTTGCCCGCCTCGTTGCGGATGCCCGCGATGTCGTTGAGCGAGCCGTTGGGGTTGCCGATGTACCGCACGACCACCTGGTCGTTGGCCTCCAGCGCGGCCAGCGTCTCGTCGGAGGCCACGTAGCGGCCCTCGCCGTGCTTGACCGGCAGCACGATCTCCTGGCCGGGCGCGAACGAGTTGGTCCACGCGGTCGCCGTCTGCTCGATCCTGAGCTTCTGGTCGCGGCACACGTAGTGGAGCGAGGCGTTACGGGTCAGCGCCCCGGGCAGCAGGTGCGCCTCGCACAGGATCTGGAACCCGTTGCACGTGCCGAGCACGGGCAGCCCCGCCTTGGCGGCCGGGATGAGCTCGTCCATGAGCGGCGCGAACCGCGAGATGGCGCCGCAGCGCAGGTAGTCGCCGTAGGAGAAGCCGCCGGGCAGGAACACGGCGTCCACTCCCTTCAGGTCATGGTCGGCGTGCCACAGCGGAACCGCCTCGGCGCCCACGAGGCGCACGGCTCTGGCGGCGTCCTGGTCGTCGAGAGTTCCTGGAAACGTGACTACGCCCACACGGGCAGCGCTCATGACAGTCGTCCCCTCCGAGGAATGCGCGCGCACGCGCCACCGTCTCTTCGGGGCGGACGGCGGCGGTCTACTCAGGTTATCGGGTGCTGTCCCGTGGTCCGCATCGGCCGGCAGGTCTCCTGCGACCGAGCCCGCCTCCACGGAGTGGAGGCCATGAACGCGGTCAGACGGCTGCCAGCTGCCGCGGACGGGCGTCGGCCTCGCCATCCCAGTCGAGCAGCTTGCGCAGGTGGACCGTGGTGCCACGGCCGGGTGTGATGCCGAAGGAGATCTCGTCGACCACGGACCGCATGATCAGCAGGCCGCGGCCGTTCTCGGTGTCAGGAGGGGGAAAGTGCGGCGGGATCGACGGCAGCCCGTTGCCGTTGTCCGCCACCCGCACGTCGCACTGGCCGGAGCCGATCGACGCCGTCACCTCGTAGCGGTTGGCGGGTCCCCCGTGCCGCACCGCATTGGAGCACGCCTCGGAGACGGCGAGCAGCATGTCGGCGATGCATGTCTCGCTCACGTTGAGTGAACGCATGGCATCGCCAAGCACTCGCCTGACCATCGGTATGCCGATCGCATCCCGAGGCAGTGCCAACGAGAACTCAATATCCACCGGACTCCTCCGGGCGCCAGAATGTCACCTGGAGTAGGTTTCCCTGTGAAATCGGGGCTAACCGCAAAATCACGCTGTTGTTATTTAGTGTTGGCATGCCCGTGGCATTGTGGCACGCCCGAACCCGGCTTTAAGCGCCCAGGGGGAAATCAGGGAGCCATATCTCCCTTCTACCCCTCAACCCGGACGCTGTAGTCCTCGATCACCGTGTTGGCCAGCAGAGTCTCGGCCATCTTGCGCACCTCGGCGAGCGCCGCCTCGTCGGCCGGGCCCTCGAGCTGGACCTCGAAACGCTTGCCCTGGCGTACGGCCGAGACGCCGGAGAAGCCGAGCCTGGGCAGCGCTCGCGCGATCGCCTGGCCCTGCGGGTCGAGGATCTCGGGCTTCAGCATGACGTCCACGATGACGCGTGCCACTGCGTTCCTCCTGCATACGGGTGGAGTTGGGAAAGCAAGCCTACCGGTGGCGTGTGGTCGGGGGCACAGCGGGAACGGCTAGGACATGGGGCTTGCGCGCAGGGCTGTGATGTCTGCCACCATGGCCCCAAACAAGTACGAACCACCACCACATGGTTCTTGCTTTCGAAGGCCGGTCAAGGTGGCAACCCCATCGACATCCGGCCCCGAGACCACAGGAGTGGCCATGACCGAGCTTGTCGAGGTCATCGATGAGCACAGCACAGCGGTCGTGAGGGCGACGGAGTCGACCTCATGACAGTCGACGCTTCTCGTGGGGCTGAAGGATCCCCCGAGCTCGTCCAACTGCTCACCCCAGAGGGAGAGCGGGTCGAGCATCCCGACTATGACATCGATCTGACCCCGGAGGACGTCCGGTCGCTCTACCGCGACCTGGTGCTCGTCCGCCGCATCGACCTTGAGGCCGTGGCGCTGCAGCGCCAGGGGGAGCTCGGCATCTGGGCCTCGCTGCTGGGCCAGGAGGCGGCCCAGATCGGCTCAGGGCGCGCGCTCACCGACGTGGACATGGCCTTCCCCACCTACCGCGAGCACGGCGTGGCGTGGTGCCGCGACGTGGACCCGGTGAAGCTGCTCGGCCTGTTCAGAGGTGTCAACCACGGCGGCTGGGACCCGAAGGAGCACAACTTCCACCTGTACACGATCGTGATCGGCAGCCAGACGCTGCACGCGGTCGGGTACGCCATGGGCATCCAGCGTGACGACGCCAACGCCGCCACCATCGTCTACTTCGGCGACGGCGCCACCTCGCAGGGCGACGTCAACGAGTCGTTCATCTGGGCGAGCGTGTTCAACGCGCCGATCGTGTTCTTCTGCCAGAACAACCAGTGGGCCATCTCCGAGCCGCTGGAGAAGCAGACCCGCATCCCGCTCTACCGCCGCGCGTCCGGCTTCGGCTTCCCGGGGATCCGGGTGGACGGCAACGACGTGTTCGCGTGCCTGGCGGTCACGCGCAAAGCGCTGGAGGCGGCGCGTACAGGGCAGGGGCCGACGCTCATCGAGGCGTTCACGTACCGGATGGGCGCGCACACCACCACCGACGACCCGACGCGGTACCGCGTCGCCAGCGAGCTGGAGGCGTGGAAGCTCAAGGACCCGATCGAGCGGGTGAAGGCCTACCTGTTCAAGAACGAGCTGGCCGACCAGGTGTTCTTCGACTCCGTGGACGGCGAGGCCGACCAGCTGGGCGCCGACCTGCGCAGGAGGTGCCTGGCGATGCCCGATCCCGAGCCGCTGGACATCTTCGACCACGTCTACAGCGAGCCCCACGCCCTGATCGACCAGGAGCGCGCCCAGTTTGCCGCGTACCTGGAAGGATTCGAGAAATGACGGTCTTGAGTTTGTCCAAGGCGCTCAACGAGGGCATGCGCAAGGCCATGGAGGACGACTCCAAGGTCCTCATCATGGGTGAGGACGTCGGCAAGCTGGGCGGCGTCTTCCGGGTCACCGACGGCCTGCAGAAGGACTTCGGCGAGGACCGGGTCATCGACACGCCGCTGGCCGAGTCCGGCATCATCGGCACCGCGATCGGTCTGGCGCTGCGCGGCTACCGGCCGGTGTGCGAGATCCAGTTCGACGGGTTCGTCTTCCCCGCGGCCGACCAGATCATCACGCAACTGGCCAAGATGCCGATGCGGTCGCTGGGAACGATCAAGCTGCCGGTGGTCATACGCATCCCGTGCGGGGGCGGCATCGGGGCGGTCGAGCACCACAGCGAGTCCCCCGAGGCGTACTTCACCCACACCGCCGGCCTGCGGGTCGTCGCCTGCTCCAACCCGGCGGACGCGTACACCATGATTCAGCAGGCCATCAGCAGCGACGACCCGGTCCTGTTCTTCGAGCCGAAGCGCCGCTACTGGGAGAAGGCCGACATCGACACCACGTCCACCGACTGGTGGACGCCGCTGCACGCCGCCAAGGTCGTTCGCTCCGGCGCGGACGCCACGCTGCTGGCGTACGGTCCCATGGTCAAGACGTGCCTGGAGGCCGCTACCGCCGCCGAGGACGACGGCCGCTCGCTCGAGGTAATCGACCTGCGCTCGCTCAACCCGCTGGACGAGCCGGTGGTCATGGAGTCCGCGCGCCGGACCGGCCGGGTCGTGGTCGTCCACGAGGCCCCCGTCAACAGCGGGTTCGGGGCCGAGCTCGCGGCCAGGATCACCGAGCAGTGCTTCTACCACCTGGAGGCCCCTGTCCTGCGGGTCGGCGGCTTCTCCACCCCCTACCCCCCGTCGAAGCTGGAGGAGCACTACCTGCCCGACCTGGACCGGGTGCTCGACGCCGTCGACCGCACCTTCGGGTACTGAGAGGGGGCTGCGCATGCGACGCGAGTTCAAGCTCCCTGACGTCGGGGAGGGTCTCACCGAGGCCGAGATCGTCCGCTGGCACGTCAAGGCGGGTGACGACGTCAAGGTCAACCAGATCGTCGTGGAGATCGAGACGGCCAAGTCGATCGTCGAGCTGCCGATCCCCTGGGAAGGGGTGGTGGCGGTCCTGCTGGCCGAGGAGGGCCAGACCGTCGACGTGGGCGTGCCGATCATCGCCGTCGACACCACCGAAGAGGGCGTCCCCGCAAGTGCCCCCGCAGGCGCCCCCGAGGCCACCGAAGCCGCCGGCCGGGTCGAGGCCTTGGCGGACGACATGGTTCCCCAGCCTCCGGCGGAAGGGGCCGTCGAGCCCGGCGCCCACGGCAGCCCGGCCCCCAAGGAAGAACGCCAGTCGGTCCTGGTGGGCTATGGCGTCAAGACCGGCGCGACCCAACGCCGCTCCCGCAAACGCCCCCCGGCAGGCGCTCCGACTGCGCCGTCACCGATGGCGGGCAGACCCACCGCGCCCACCACTCCTGCGCCGCCCTCATCCGGCGCCGGGCCGGCGGGGCCTGGCACGGCGGAGCCCGGCGCAACACGTGCGGCGCCCGAGCGGGTGGCCGTCCTGGCCAAGCCCCCGGTCCGCAAGCTGGCCAAAGACCTTGGCGTGGACCTCGGCACCGTCACGGGGACGGGCCCACAGGGCTCGATCACCCGCGAGGACGTCCACGCGGCGGCGGAGGCGACCACGGCCCCGGTGGAGCTGCCAGAGCCGCTGGAAGAGCGCATCCCCGTCAAGGGCGTGCGCAAGATGACCGCCCAAGCCATGGTCACCAGCGCCTACACAGCCCCGCACGTCACCGAGTTCCTCCAGCTCGACGTGACGCGGACGATGGAGGCGGTCCACCGCCTCCGAACCCTCCCGGACTTCGCCGACGTCAAGGTGTCACCCCTGCTTCTGGTGGCCAAGGCCGTCCTGACCGCGGCCCGCCGGCACCCGATGATCAATTCAGCCTGGGACGAGGAAGCCCAGGAGATCGTCGTCAAGCACTACGTGAACCTGGGGATAGCCGCCGCCACCCCAAGGGGCCTGGTGGTGCCCAACATCAAGAACGCCCACACCCTTTCGCTCCCCGACCTGGCCGGGCACCTGGCCCAGCTGACGGAGACGGCCAGGGCAGGGCGCACCCAGCCCGCCGAGATGGCCGGCGGCACGATCACGATCACCAACGTGGGCGTGTTCGGCGTGGACACCGGCACCCCCATCCTGAACCCGGGCGAGGCAGCCATTCTCGCCTTCGGCCAGATCAGGGACATGCCGTGGGTGGTGGCAGGCGAGCTGGCGGTCCGCAAGGTGACGACGTTGTCGCTCTCCTTCGACCACCGGATCGTGGACGGCGAGCTCGGCTCGCTGTTCCTGCGTGACGTGGGCGCGATGCTGGAGGACCCGTTGACCATGCTGGCCTGGCGCTGAGCGGGAGCCGGTGACCGCCGGGAGGACCCCTCTCCCGGCGATCACCGCGGGCCCGGCACGAGAGCGCGTTTGCTCTCCGCGGTGGGCCCGTGCGATGCGATCCACACGGGCGCTCCCATGACGTCTGAGACCGCGGCGACCCAGTCTGATACACCCTCTTCGTAAACCGGCCGCGCCCGCATCATCCGCGCGGTCCGCTCCCCGTCACACGCGAACGAGACCGGGGGATCGTAGGCGACGCACATCCGCGAGACCGGCACGTCGAGGTGGGTGAGCGCGAGCACGTCCACCCCGCCGGCCGCCTCGGCGGCGTACCGGTGGGCGACCGCGTCGAAGTGCCCCGACCGGAACGGCCCCTGCCACGGCCCGGTCACGTTGTGCGGCTCGGGTGGCTCCAGGGCCGGATCCTCGGTCACCAGCGGCCCGGGCCCGTGCCTGGTCGTGTACGTCCGCAGCACTCCCAGCCGCACCGCCCCCACCCCGCCGAGCAGCTCCTCCGCGTTGTCGAAGGTGGTCGTGCTCCAGGTCGTGTACGGATCGAACCCCCAGTGCTCGTCCAGCAGCACCCCCTGAGCCCCTTCGAAGACGACGGCCCCCGACGCGACCAGCCGCCCCGTGAAGGACGAGTCCACCAGCCGCACCCGCTCCTGGAACGCCCGATAGGCGGCCACACAGTCCTCCACAGGCGGCCCCTGCACGCCGAGGGCCTCCCGCAGCATCCGCAGCTTGCGCGCCAGCACCACAGGCGCATCCCCGGCGCGCGGCGCCGACAGCCCGTGCTCCAGCCAGTACGCCATCACCTCGCCGACACCCATCCCGCACGACCCGTGCCGCTCCTCCCCGCGCGCCAGCTCCCGCCGCCGCCCGGCCTCGGCGTGGTACGGCGTCGCGAGCAACGCGTCCCGGTCCACCGTGATCAGCGAGAACGGATCCGGCACCCCCAGCCGAGCCAGATGCTCCGCCTCGGCCGCCAACGCCGGCGGATCGACCACCACGAACCTCGACAGATGCGTCGGCACCCCGCGTAACGTCCCCGCCCCGAACTGGGCGAACGTGTGGTGCCGCCCGTCGGGCAGCACGACGTTGTGCCCGGCCTGGGCCCCGCCGTTGAACCGCACCACCGCCCGCACCTCCCGCGTGGCGCACAGCCAGTCCACGACGGTGCCCTTGCCGGCGTCGCCGTACCCGAGGTCGACGACGATGACGTGCCCGCTCATCCGCGACGCTGCCCTCGGCCGAGCGCCCGCCGCACCGACCCGCCCGCGCCGGAGCCCAGCTCGGACAGGTGGCCCAGCCCGCTGTCCAGATCGATCGCGTCCTCGCCGAGCCCGACGGTGAGCGCGATCGTCTCGCACACGGCGCCGAGGTCGTCGAGCTCCAGCACGTTCTGGCCGAGCAGGTGCCGCCACATGCCCAGGACCTCGCGGTCACCGGCGTGGCTGGCCCCGCGCGGCACGATGAAGTAGGTGTCGTACTTCGTCAGGAGCTCGTCGGCGATGTGCTCGACATACAACCGCTCCGGCACACGGTCTCCGATGACGTCCTTGGCCGCGCGCGCGGACAGCCGCGGATAGGGCATCTCGTCGCCGATGATGAACAGGTAGCCGCGCTTGCCCCGTTTCTCGTGGCAGTCGATCGAGGTGTGCCTGGCCATGAAGTACATGGCCAGCTCGTACGACTCGCGTTTCTGCCCGCCGCCCCCGCCTTCCAGCAGGATCAGCCCGAGCTGGTCGTCCATCCGGTTGTCGGACTCGAACTGCCCGACCTGCAGCGGCGCCCGGTCGCAGGTGGCGTCGCCGATGGCGCCGAACATGATCTGGGGGTCGGTGGCGTAGCCCTTGCGGAGCAGCAGCCCCAGCAGGTCGGGCAGCTTGCTCTGCAGGATGCGGGGCACCCGCCCCATGGATCCCGTCACGTCGAACAGGACCGCGATGGCCAGCGAGTTCGGGTGCTCGGCCGAGTCGCGGCTCTCGCGTGTGATGCCGTACGGATCGAGGTCGGGGTGGGTGGCCATGGCGCCCTCGTCGCTGTAGGCGAAGGCGCTGCGGCCGGTGGCCGCGCGGTAGCGGGCGGCCGAGCTGTAGACGTCGGCGGACCAGATTCCGCTGCCCATGGTGATCTCCTCAAGGTCATCGGATTTCCTCCTCGCGCGCCGGTCGCAGCAGCGCGGGGTGGAGCAGCCGCGCGTCTCCGGCGCGGTAGAGCTTGGCGCGCGGCCCGCCCTTGGGGCCGCCCGTCTCGGTGGTCTGTCCTGTGCCCTCGACGAACCCGGGCACGGACAGGACCTTGCGGTGGAAGTTGCCCGCGTGCAGCGGTGTGCCCCACACGCTCTCGTAGATCAGCCGCAGGTCGGAGATGGTGAACAGCTCGCCTGCGAACGCCGTGGCCAGCGGCGTGTACTCCAGCTTCGACCGGGCCCGCTCGACCCCGTCGGCCAGGATGCGGGTGTGGTCGAAGGCCAGCGGCGGCACGTCGTCCACCGGGTGCCAGACGGCCGCCGCCGCGTCCGTGCCGGCCTGCGGGTCGGGCAGGTCGGGGGCGAAGGCCAGGTACGCGATCGACACCACGCGCATCCGCGGATCCCGCCCGGGACCGCCGTAGCTGGCGAGCTGCTCGAGGTGCGCCGGCCTGGTGGCCACGCCGGTCTCCTCGGCCAGCTCGCGCACCGCGGCTTCGGCCAGGTCCTCGTCCGGCCTGATGAAGCCACCGGGAAGCGCCCAGGCCCCCGCGTACGGCTCCACGCCCCGCTCGACGATCAGAACGTGCAGCCGCCGGTCGCGGATGGTCAGGGCCACCACGTCGACCGTCACCGCGACCGGGGCGTAGTGCCGCGGGTTGTACTCAGCGGGCTCAGAAGCCGGCATGAGATCGCCATCGCACAGTCAGGAAATCCTCCACGGAAGCACGTCCTTCTCTATCTGAGTCAATCTCATGCTGAGAATAACTCGACCCATGAAGGAATGTCGATAGGGTTGCCGCATGATTCGCCACATCGTGCTGTTCACGTGGACCGAGGACGCGACCGACGAGCAGAAGGCCACGGTGACGGCCGAGCTGCGCAAACTGCCCGGCGCCATTCCCGAGCTGCGCTCCTACACGGTGGGCCCGGACGCGGGCATCAACCAGGGCAATCACGACTACGCGGTGGTGGCCGACTTCGACAGCGTCGAGGACTACCTGGTCTACCGCGACCACCCGCAGCACCAGGCCGTGATCGCCCAGCACATCAAGCCCATCCTGGCGACGCGGGCAGCCGTGCAGCTGAGCGTCTAGATCTCCGGCGGGTTGTTCTCCCGGTGCATCAGGCGGTCGTCGGAGGTGCGGCCCCGCCTCGGGGCCAGCACGATGCTCAGCACAATGCCCGCGCCGCCGACGATCATGAAGATGACGCCGACGACGTCCATGTGAACAGCCGGGCCGAAGACGTCCGGCTCGATCGCGAACCTCAGGATGGCGCCGAGCGTGAGGAAGAAGATGCTGACCCCGACACCCATGACGACCTCCAGGCAAATGGCGAGTATGCCGACGGTCATACCCGCGTAACGGTGATCACACCCATCAAGCCAAACACGACAGCGGCCGGCCGTCGTTGTAAGTGATCATTTCGAGCACGGCGGTGGCAAGGTCGATCGGCGCGCCGAGCGGCCGCCCGTCGAGCTCCGCGTAGGCCCGGTGCAGGTTGCCCACGATGCGTTCGGAGTCCAGCAACTCGCCCCACTCGCCGAGGTCGGTCTCCCTGGCCGCGTCCAGCGGCGACAGCCCGGCCTCCTTGCCGCGCCTCGCGGTCTCCTGGACGAATCTCAGGTAACTCTCGACCCGGTCGTACACCCCAGGACCGCATACTCCGCCGTGCCCCGGCACGATCGTCTCCGCCTCGAGCTCCCTGAGCCGCCCGAGCGCCTCGATCGCGCCCGCGACCGAGCCCATCAGCACGAACGGCGTGCCGCCGTTGAAGACCAGATCGCCGGCGAACAGCAACCGCCGCTCCGGGATCCACACGTACGAGTCGTTGGTCGTGTGCGCCGCCATGCCCACGTGCCTGACCTCGCAGCGCAGGTCGTCGGAGTGCACGGTGACCCCGTCGGTGAAGGTGAGGAACGGCGGCGTCAGCTCCATCGCACCCCAGTCCACGTCGGGCGACCACGCGGCGAGGTACGTGGGCGGGCCGTCGGCGAGGATCTGGGCCCGCACGCCCTCGTGCCCGACGATCGTGGCCTCGGGGAACAACCAGTTGCCGAACGTGTGGTCGCCGTGGTGGTGCGTGTTGACGAGCGTGGTGATCGGCCGGTCGCTGACCGTGGAGACGGCCTCGCGGAACTGACGCGTGCGGCGCTCGGTCGAGCAGGCGTCGACGCAGATCACACCGCGCCGCCCGGTCAGGAAACCGGTGTTGTTGATCCACCAGCTCCCGTCGGGCTGGATGTAGGCGTAGACGCCGTCGGAGACCTCTTCGACCCGCGGCGGTGGCAAAGGATGGTCGTGCGCGGAAGAGCTCATGCCGCGAACGTACTCGCCGTGAGCCCCACCGGCTGTGTCCTTTTACGACAGAACGCCCGCACGAGGGCGGGCGTTCTGTGGGTGTTCGAACTAGAAGGCCTCTTCGGGCAGCTCCATCAGCTCCTGACCGGTGGCGGCGAGCACCCGCCGCTCGGCGGCCAGCCTGGGCAGCACGGTCTTGGCGAAGAACGAAGCCGCGCCGACCTTGCCCAGGTAGAACGGGTCCTCACCGTCGTTCAGCTTGGCCAGCGCCACCTCGGCCTGGCGCAGCAGCAGCCAGCCGATCACCAGGTCGCCCAGCCCCAGCAGGAACCTGGTGGTGTTGAGGCCCACCTTGTAGACCTCGGCCGGGTTCTCCAGCGAGCCGAGCGCCCAGCCCGCCATGGTGTCGCCCATGGCCTTGACCTCGGCGGCGGCCTCGGCGAGCAGCTTGCGCTCCTCCTTGAGCCGGCCGTTGCCCGCCTCGGAGCCGGCGAACTCGTTGATCTCGCCGATCAGCGAGCCGATCGCCGCGCCCTGGTTCCGCAGGATCTTCCTGAAGAACAGGTCGAGACCCTGGATGGCGGTCGTGCCCTCGTACAGGGAGTCGATCTTGGCGTCGCGGATGTACTGCTCGATCGGGTACTCCTGCAGGTAACCCGAGCCGCCCAGGGTCTGCAGGGAGCGGGAGAGCAGCTCGTACGACCGCTCGGAGCCGACGCCCTTGACGATCGGCAGCAGCAGGTCGTTCATCGCGTGCGCGTGCCGGTCGTCGGGGTCGATCAGGATGGCGTCCTGGAACGTGGCCGTGTAGAGGACCAGGGCCCGCATGCCCTCCGCGTACGCCTTCTGCAGCATGAGCTCGCGACGTACGTCCGGGTGATGGGTGATGGTCACGCGCGGCGCCGTCTTGTCCGTCATCTTCGTCAGGTCCGCGCCCTGGACCCGGCTCTTGGCGTACTCGAGGGCGTTCAGGTAACCGGTGGACAGCGTGGCGATGGCCTTGGTGCCGACCATCATGCGGGCGTGCTCGATCACGAGGAACATCTGCTTGATGCCCTCGTGCACTTCGCCGACCAGCCAGCCGACCGCCGGGTGCCGCTCGCCGAACGTCAGCTCGCAGGTCGTGGAGACCTTCAGGCCCATCTTCTTCTCGACGTTCGTGACGTAGACGCCGTTGCGCTCGCCGAGCTCGCCGGTCTCCAGGTCCACGTGGTACTTCGGCACCAGGAACATGGACAGCCCCTTGGTGCCGGCGCCGTGCCCCTCGGGGCGGGCCAGGACGAGGTGGAAGATGTTCTCGGACATGTCGTGCTCGGCGCTGGTGATGAAGCGCTTGACGCCCTCGATGTGCCAGGTGCCGTCAGGCTGCCGCACCGCCTTCGCCCGCCCGGCGCCCACGTCGGAGCCGGCGTCCGGCTCGGTGAGCACCATGGTGGCGCCCCAGCTGCGCTCGATGGCCAACTCGGCGAAGCGCTTCTGCTCCGGGGTGCCCACCTTCCACAGCGTGTAGGCGAAGTTGGGGCCGGCGGCGTACATGTAGAGCGCCGGGTTCGCGCCCAGCACCATCTCGGCCGTCGCCCAGGCCAGGGTCCGCGGGATGCCGGGGCCGCCCAGCTCGACAGGCAGGTCGAGATGCGCCCAGCCGCCGTCGACCAGCGCCTTGAACGACTTCTTGAAGCCCTCGGGGATCTTGACGCTGGCAGTCGCCGGGTCGAAGACGGGAGGGTTCCTGTCGCCTTCCTCGAAGGAGTCGGCGAGGACGCCGGTGGCCAGCCGGTTGACCTCTTCGAGGATGCTGCGCGCGACATCCTCGTCCACTTCCGCAAAGGGCCCTGTGCCGAGGATCTCGCGGCGCCCGAAGACCTCGAAGAGGTTGAATTCGAGGTCACGAACGTTGCTCTTGTAGTGGCCCATGGGTGTAGATCTCCTTGAACCGAGGGCGTGTGTACTGGGGAGTAACCTTACTCTGAAATGCTACCCGCGGGTAACCCCGGCTATGCATGGCATGCTCGTCTCCATGGACGCCGAAGAACTCGTCACCCGATGGCGGGAGCGACTGGAATCCTGGGCCATCCCGGAGGAAATCCTGGCAAAGGCGCCCGCGGATCCGTGGAGCCATTCGCCGGAGCGCTTCGGCACGCGTACCGATCGGGCGCTGGCCGAGCCGGACGACGGACCCACGATGACCCGCCTGGCCGAGGCCCTGCCCGACCAGGGCACGCTCCTTGATGTGGGGTCGGGACCCGGCGCGTCCTCGTTGCCGCTGGCCCGGCGCATCGGCCATCTCTACGCGGTGGACACCTCGGCTCGGATGCTGGAGGGGCTCACGCTCAGGGCTGACAAGCTCGGCGTGCCGGTCACGACGGTCGAGGGCCGCTGGCCGGACGTGGCGGACCGGGTGCCGGTGGCCGACGTCTCCATCTCCGCCCACGTGGTCTACAACGTCCCCGACCTGGACGGCTTCCTGCGGGCGCTCGACGCGCGCACGCGCGGCCGGGTGGTGCTGGAGCTGCCGCACCGGCATCCCATGAGCTGGATGACGCCGTTGTGGGAACACTTCCACGGGGTGAGCAGGCCGGTGCGGCCGATCGCGGAGGACTGCGTGGCGCTGGCGGCGGCGCTGGGCTACCCCGTCCAGGTGGAGGAACGAGAGGCCCCCCTGGAACGTTTCACGTCGCTGGAGGAGCTGGCGGAGAGCGCCTGCCGGCGGGTCTGCCTCGATCCGTCGAGGGCGGCGGAAGTGGCCGCGACGGTGCTGGAGCTCGGCATGTGGCCGGTGCCGCGCGATCGGTGGGTCACCATCTGGTGGGATCCGAAACCGGCTTGACGTCTTTGGTGGTGTCGGGTTGGGTATCCCCATGATCGAGATCCACGCCGTCACGTTCGACGCGGCTGACCCGTACGAGATCGCGAGCTGGTGGAGCAAGGCCACCGGGCTGCCCCTGGGAGAGGGGGACAAGCCGGGCGACGACGAGGTGATGTTGCGGACCGAGCGCGACCCGTTCCTGCTGTTCATCCGCGTGCCGGAGGGAAAGACCGTCAAGAACCGGGTCCACGTCGACGTCAACGGGACCGCGGGCAGGACCAGGGACGAGGAGGTCGAGAGGCTCATCGGGCTGGGCGCGACCGTTCACGACGATCGGCGCCAGCCCGACGGCAGCGGCTGGGTGACGATGCTCGACCCCGAGGGCAACGAGTTCTGCGTGTGCCGGAGCCAGGCCGAGCGGGAGACGGCGACCGCCTGAGGACGTATGCGGGTCACCGGGCGGAGCGCGCCCGGCCCCGCATCGTGAGCGTCAGAATGCTGGCGATCAGGTAGACCAGCGCGCCGTGCCACAGCGCGTCCACAGCCGAGCCGAACACCCCTTCGCCGTCCAGCACCAGCTGCACCGGGTAGTCCAGCACCGCCGTGATGCCCGCGGGCAGCAGCGCGAACTTCCACGGGTGCTGCAGCGACCACAGGCGGGCCTGGCGGGTCACCCGGTCGCCCTCGTTCGGCTTGGACACCGCTCCGATCGCGGCGATCAGGGTGAACAGGCTGATGCCGAGACCCAGCGCCCACACCAGATCACCGCTGCCCGTGAGCGCCCCCATACCGAAGCTGACCGCGGACACGGCGCCGCCGCCGATGGCGGCGGTCTTCCAAGGGGCGCCACGCAGGGCGGCGCCCGAAAGCGAGACCTCATCGCGTCGACTGATTTCGTTCATGTGGTAATCGTGCCTTTTGGGGGCCCTTGGGGGCATCGGGGATGGACCCTGAGCTGTCCCTGACATGATTCGGACATGCAGGAATTTGTCATTGTGCGGCTGGGTGCGGGGGACGAAGATCGGCTGCGGGACGTCCGGTTGCGGGCGCTCCAGGACGCGCCGGACGCGTTCGGCTCCACATACGGCGAGGAAGTCGCGTTCCCGGCGGGGAAGTGGGCGGAACGGCTGAGCGGTTCGCTCCGGCGGTGGTGGGTGGCCGCAGGCCCGGACGGGGCCGATGCCGGCCTGGTGAGCGTGCTCCTGGAGGACTCCCAGGCGCACCTGCTGTCCATGTGGGTGGCTCCGGAGGCACGGGGGCACGGCGTCGGCTCCCGGTTGGTGGACGAGGCCGTCGCCTGGGCCCGCGACGCGGGCGCGAAGCGGGTGCGGCTCTGGGCGGTCGATCAGAACCACGCCGCCCGCGCGCTCTACACGCGCAAAGGGTTCACCCCGACAGGGGAGATCATGGCGCTGCCGTCCAATCCCGCGCTCATGGAGTCCGAGTACGCGCTTTCCTTGATCTTCCGGCGGGCCCGCAAGGAGGACGTGCCCGCGATCGTGGCCATGCTGGCCGACGACCAGCTCGGCGCGGAGCGCGAGGGCGACCCGGCCGATGAGCGCTATCTGGCCGCCTTCGAGCGGATCGACGCCAACCCCTATGACGAGCTGATCGTGGCCGAGCGTGACGGGAAGGTGGTGGGGACGATGCAGCTCACGTACCTGGCGGGGCTGTCGCGGCTGGGCGCCGAGCGGTGCCTGATCGAGGCCGTCAGGGTCGCCGCGTCCACCCGTGGCCAGGGGCTCGGCCGCGAGATGATCCAGTGGGCGATCGACCGCGCCCGGGCACGCGGCTGCGCCATGGTGCAGCTCACGTCGGACAAGTCACGCAAGGACGCGCACCGCTTCTACGACTCGCTCGGCTTCGCGGCCTCCCACGAGGGTTACAAGCTCAAGCTCGGCTGAGCTGGTCGACGTCCGTCCGCACCAGGTGGGGACAAGGGCTGATCTCGACCAGGTTGTCGTGGTAGCCGGGGCCCTTGCCCATGTCGCCGTCCCGCTCGGCCACGACCGCGTTCGGGTTGGCGCCGCCGGGGCTGAGCTTCGGCCAGCGTCCCTTCGCCGAGGCCACCACCCCGGCCGCCACCCGGTCGCTGATCTCCACGTCGGCCAGGAACTCGCCGCCGTCGTTGTGCACCCGTACCCGCTGGCCGGCCACCAGCCCGCGGGCCGCCGCGTCGGCCGGGTTGACGAGCACCGCGGGGTCCTTGGCGCGCCGCCGCAACTCCGGGTTGTTGCCGAAGATCGTGTTGAGGAACGTGTGCGCGGCCGGCGTGATCAGCGTCAGCGGGTACGGCGAGCGCCCGGCCTGGGCCGTGTGGGACGGGACGTAGGCCTGCCCAGCCCGCGGGAAACGCAGCCGCCCCGACGGCGTCGGGAAACCCTCGGCGAACGGGGTGAACGGCTTGGGATAGTTCATCCGCACCCACCCCTCCTTGCGCAGCCGGTCCAGCGTGACGCCATCCAGCGAGGGATGCCCGCTGGACAACAACTGCTCGGCCAGCTCCAGGTCCGAGTCGTACAACGACGGCTCGGTCAGCCCCATGTGCGCCGCCAGCCGCCGGAACGTCTCCGTCGTGGACAGGCACTCGCCGGGCGGCTCGACGGCGGGCTCGTTCCACAGCAGGTACATATGGCCGTACCCGGCGTGCAGGTCGTGGTGCTCGGTCTGCATGGTGGCCGGCAGCACGATGTCGGCGTAGTCCACGGTGTCGGTCGGGAACTGCTCCATGACGACCGTGAACAGGTCCTCGCGGGCGAGCTGCCGCCTGATCGTGTTCCCGTCGGGAGTGGAGGCGAGCGGGTTGGCCGCGTACACCCACAGGCACTTCACGTCGTCCAACTGCGAGGCCAGCTTGGTCATGACCAGCGTGCGGACCGGTTTGGCCAGCAGGTCGTCGCGGGTGTCGACGTCGAAGTGCACGTGGCCGCTGGTGGAGTACGCGACGCCGCCGCCCGGGTGGCGCCAGTCGCCGGTGACGCCGGGGATCGCACCGATCGTGCGCATCGCCGTGCCGCCGCCCGCGTGCCGCTGGATGCCCATCGTGGCGCGGATGGCGGTCGGGCGCGTGTGGGCCAGCCTCATCCCCAGGCTGTGGATATCCGCGGCCGGGATGCCGGTGATCTCCGACACCTTCTCGACCGGGTGGCGCAGGATCTCTTCGCGGAACTCCGGCCAGCCCTCGGTGTGCTCGGCCAGGAACTCCTCGTCCTGCGCGTTCTCCGCGAGCACGACGTTGAGCAGGCCGAGCGCGAGCGCCGCGTCCGTGCCCGGCCTGATCGGCAGGTACTCGTCGGCCTGGTCGGCGGTCCTGGTGCGGATCGGGTCGATGGCGACCACGTGCGCGCCGTTCGCCCGGGCGTCCTGGATGAACTTCCACAGGTGGTGGCCGCTGGTCAGGGTGTTCGTGCCCCAGAGCAAAATCAGCTTGGCCAGCGCGAAGTCCTCCGGGTCCATGCCGGCCGCCGTGCCGTTCGTACGGTAAAGCCCGCTGCTCCCGGCCGCCGAGCAGATGTTGAGCCAGTGCTTGGATGCGCCGAGCATGTTCCAGAACCGCCGGCCCGCCACGCCCTCGGCCCCCTGCAGGTAGCCGAGCGTGCCCGTGCCCAGGTACGGCCAGATCGCCTCGCCGCCGTGCTCCTCGACGATGCCGCGCAGGCGTACCGAGATCTCCTCCAGCGCCTCGTCCCACGTGATGCGCTCGAACTGACCGGAGCCCTTGGGGCCGGTGCGCCGCATGGGGTACAGAATCCGGTCAGGGGCCTGCGAGTGCTCCAGGTAGCGGTTGACCTTCACGCAGAGCGCGCCTCTGGTGTACGGGTGGTCGGGGTTACCGCGCAATTGGACGGCCTTGCCGTTGTCGACGGTGACGATCCAGGAACAGGTGTCGGGGCAGTCCAGCGGACACGCCCCCAAAACCTTCAATTGGCCCGACATGGGTCACAGCCTATGTCGAATGAATTACCTGGGCCGCAGCGTGTAGCCTGCGCTTCGTTCGAGACACTGAAAGCAAGAGATCGTACGGTCCGGCCGGGAAGGTGCAGAATCGCTGACAGTGGCCGAAATCAGGGAAAGAGATGACGCGGCGGACCTCGCGGAGGAGGACCCAGCCGTGGCGGAGTCGCGCGCGGACAACGACGTCTACGTGGTAGAGCCGCTGCTGCCCCAGCGCCTGCGACGCCCGTCCGACCTGCTTCGCTTCATCACCACGCTCATGGTGCTCGGAGTGGTCATCCTGCTGGCCCTGGTGGCCAAGCAGACGCTCATCGGCCTCGAGGCCGATGTCAAGGGAGGCGCGGAGCTCGTCCCGCTGCTCAGCAGGATCGCGGCCTTCCTCGGCGGGGCGGCCGTGCTCGTGGTGCCCGCGGCGTTCGCCGTCGAGCGGGTCTTCCACCGCGACGGACTTCGGGTCGCGGAAGGGCTGATCGCCGCCATCATCGGCATGGCCGGGTCGTTCCTTCTCGGGCAGTGGCTCGTCGGGGGCAACCTCGACGACCTGCGCGTGCTGCTGACCGGCGACCGCGACATCGAGCCGCTGAACACGCTGCTCACCTCTGTCGTCGCGTACGCCACCGCCGTCCGCATCTCACGCCGCCCCACTTGGCGCATCCTGATGTGGACCACGATCGCCCTGTACATCCTGGCGTTCTTCTCCGGCCGGCAGATCACGATCCCGAGCGCCATCGTGACCGTGGTGGTCGGCATGGCCATCGGCTACGCCACCCTGTACGGCGTCGGCAGCCCCAACACCAGGCCCCCGGGCAGCGCGGTGGTGTCGGCGCTGCGCAAGTTGTCTTTCGCGGTGGTCTCGGCCCGCCGCGTCGAGGATGACCACCAGGGCAGCCGCCGCTACGCCATCGGGCTCAAGGACGGCAGCAGCCTCGACGTCACCGTGCTCGACCGGGACCGGCAGGTGGCCGGACTGCCGTACCGGCTGTGGCGGCGCATCAGGCTCAACTCCGAGACCAGGCGCCGGGCCATCAGGTCGCTCAGGGCCGAGCTGGAGCGCGAGGCGCTCATGGCGTACGCCGCCCAGGCGGCCGGCGCGAGCACGCCCCGGCTGCTCGGCACCAGCGAGATCGGCACCGAGGCCGCGCTGCTGGCGTACGAGCACATCGAGACGCGTCCCCTGGACGAGGTGCCCGACACGGAGATCGACGACGAACTGCTCGCCCAGATCTGGGAGCAGGTCGAGCTGCTGCAGATCCAGCGCCTCGCGCACCGGCGGCTCACCGGCGACAGCATCCACCTCGACCGGGACGGACGCGTCGTGCTGACCGACGCGCGCAGCGGTGAGATCGCGGCCGGCGACCTGCTGCTCCGGCTCGACGTCGCCCAGTTGCTCACCTACCTGGCGCTCCGCGTCGGCGCCGAGCGTTCGGTGCGGGCCGCGGCGGCCGTGATGGGGCCGGAGGCGCTGGCCGCCGCCATGCCGTTGCTCCAGCGCATCGCGCTCACCAGGGAGACGCGCTCGGCCCTGGCCAAGCAGAAGCACCTGCTGGCCACGCTCCGCGAGCAGATCGTCGCGCTCAAGCCGTCAGGCACCGTCGAAGAGGTACGCCTCGAGCGGTTCCGCCCGCGCACGCTGATCACGATCATCGCCAGCACGATCGCCGCCTATATCCTGCTGTCGCAGCTCAGCCAGGTGGACGTCTACAAGGTGATCACCACGGCCAACTGGGCCTGGTCGGGGCTGGCGCTGGTCGCCGCGTTCGTCAGCTTCGTGGCCGCCGCGCTGATGCTGCGCGGGTTCGTGCCCGAGCCGCTGCCGCTCTGGCGTACCGTGCTCGTGCAGTTCGCGTCCTCGTTCGTCAAGCTCGTCACCCCACCGGCCGTGGGCGGGGTCGCGATCAACACCCGCTACCTGCAGAAGCGCGGCATCACGCCGGCGAGTGCGGTGGCCAGCGTGGGCGCGTCGCAGCTGATCATGCTGGTCTTCCACATCGCGCTGCTGCTGCTGTTCGCCTACATCACCGGCTCCACCACCGCCACCTCCTTCACGCCCTCGCGCGGGCTCGTGGTGGCGCTGCTGGCCATCGCGCTGCTGGTCGTCGTGGTGCTCGGTGTGCCGCCGGTGCGCAGGATGGTCACCTCGCGGCTGCGCAAGCTGTTCGGCAACGTGCTGCCCCGGCTGCTCGACGTGCTGCAGTCGCCGCTCAAGATGATCGAGGCGGGCGTGGGCACGCTCATGATCACTATCGCTTTCGTGGCCTGCCTGTACGCCTGTGTGTCGGCGTTCGGCGGCGAGATCAGCTTCACCGCTGTCGCCGTCGTCTACCTCACGGCCAACGCGATCGGCTCGGCCGCGCCTACGCCCGGCGGGCTCGGCGCGGTCGAGGCCGCACTGGTCCTGGCCCTGATCGCGGCAGGCGTGCCCCAAGCGGTGGCCACGTCGGCCGTGCTGTTGTACCGGCTGCTCACGTTCTGGCTGCCGGTGCTGCCTGGCTGGGCCTCCTTCACCTACCTCCAGCGGCACGAATCCCTGTGAGTGAGCGACTTCAGATCACCGGGTCGACGAAGTGGGTCCGGTGATCTTGTCTATGGCCTCGAGTTCGTCCTCGGTGAAGGCCGGGCCGTCCACGCACGCCACGTTGTCCTCCAGCTGCTTCACGCTGCTCGCGCCGATCAGCACGCTCGTCACCCTCGGGTCCCTGAGCGTCCACGACAACGCCATCTGAGCCAGCGTCTGCCCCCGGCCCCTGGCGATCTCGTTGAGATCGCGCGCCAGCTCCCGGTCGACCCGATCGGGAGAGAGGAACCGGCTGGTGGCGGCCCGCGAGTCGGCGGGCACCCCGTCCAGGTAGCGGTCGGTCAGCACACCCTGCGCCAGCGGCGAGAACACGATGCAGCCCATCCCCGCCTCCTCCACCACGTCCAGCAGCCCGTCCTCGATCCACCGGTTGATCATCGAGTACGACGGCTGGTGGATGAGCAGCGGCGTGCCCAGCTCCCGCATGATCCGCGCGGCCTGCGTGGTCTGCTCGGTCGAGTAGTTGGAGATGCCCGCGTACAGCGCCTTGCCCGAGCGCACCGCCCGGTCCAGCGCCCCCATGGTCTCCTCCAGCGGCGTCTGCGGGTCGGGGCGGTGGCTGTAGAAGATGTCCACGTAGTCCAGGCCCATGCGCTGGAGCGACTGGTCGAGGCTGGCCAGCACGTATTTGCGCGAGCCCCACTCGCCGTACGGGCCGGGCCACATGTCGTACCCGGCCTTGGTGGAGATGATCAGCTCGTCCCGGTACTGGCGGAAATCCTCGTGCATGATCCGGCCGAAGTTCTTCTCCGCCGAGCCGTATGGCACGCCGTAGTTGTTGGCCAGGTCGAAGTGCGTCACCCCGAGGTCGAACGCCCGGCGCAGGATCGCCCGGGAGTTCTCGATCGGCCGGTTGTCGCCGAAGTTGTGCCACAGGCCCAGCGAGACCGCGGGCAACTTGAGCCCGCTCCGGCCACTGCGGTTGTACTGCTGCCGCTCGTAGCGCCCTTCGTCGGCCTGATAGGTCATGACGTGCCCCTTTCGATGATCCAGGAGAGCGCGAACGCCTCCTCGCGCCAGGCGTCGTACCGGCCGCTGCGCCCGCCGTGACCCGCCCCCATCTCCGTCTTCAGCAGGAAGGGGCCACCCTGCGCGGTCGCCCGCAGCCGGGCGATCCACTTCGCCGGCTCGTGGTAGAGGACGCGGGTGTCGTTCAGGCTCGTGATCGCCAGGATCGGCGGGTATGCCCTGCCGTCCACGTTCTCGTACGGGGTGTAGCTCTTCATGTAGGCGTACACGTCCGGGTTGTGCAGGGGGTCGCCCCACTCGTCCCATTCGATCACGGTCAGCGGCAGCGACGGGTCGAGAATGGTGTTGAGCGCGTCCACGAACGGCACCTCGGCCACCACGCCCGCGAACTCCTCCGGCGCCAGGTTCGCCACCGCGCCCATCAGCAGGCCGCCCGCCGAGCCGCCCCTGGCGATGATCCGCTCGCTCCAGCCGGTCGCCTTCAGGTGCCTGGCCACGGCCACGAAGTCGGTGAACGTGTTGCGCTTCCTGGTGAGCTTGCCGTTCTCGTACCAATGGCGGCCCATCTCGCCACCGCCCCTGACGTGCGCGACGGCGAAGACGAACCCGCGGTCCAGCAGCGACAACCTCGGGACCGAGAAGCTCGGGTCGATGGAGGTCTCGTAGCTGCCGTACCCGTAGAGGAGGGTCGGCGCGGGCTTGCTCGCGTCCTTCCGCTTCACGATCGACACCGGGACCTTCGTCCCGTCCTCGGCCGTGGCCCACTCCCGGAACTGCTCGTAGTCGGCCGGGTCGTAGCCGCCCAGAACCGGGCGCTGCTTGAGCAGGATCAGGGCGTGGGTGTCCAGCTCGTAGTCGTACACGCTGGGCGGAGTCACCATGCTCGTGTACGCCAGCCTGAGCCGTTTGGTGCTGAACTCCGGGTTGCCGGCGGGGCCGACGTCGTAGAGCGGCTCAGGGAAGTCGATCTCGTACGCGTTCCGCTCGGCCGCCTCCACCTGCTCACGCCAGTCCGCGATCGTGCTCGGGTACGGCAGGACACGCAGGCCCGTGAGCCCGTCGCGGCGGAAGTGCACCACGGCGTGGTCTTCGAACGCGTCGATCTCCAAGAGCCTGGTGTCGTCGCGGTGCGCGATGATCGGGGTCCAGGCGCCAGGGTCGTCGAGCGGGGCCGTGGCCAGCTCGAAGTTCTCGGCGTTCTCGTTGTGCAGGATGTAGAAGAAGTCGCCGGCGTGCTCGACGCTGTACTCCATCCCGGTCGTCCTGGGCCGGACGACACGGAACTCACCCGTGGGATCGGTCGCGTCGAGGATGCTGACCTCGCTGGTGATCTTGCTGCCCGCGCCGAGCACCAGGTAGCGCTCGCTACGCGTCAGCCCGATGCCGACCCAGTAACGCTCGTCGCTCTCCTCATAGACCAGCACGTCCTCTGGGGTGCCGAGGGTGTGCCTATAGACCTGGTACGGGCGCCAGGCGTCGTCGACGCGCGTGTAGAAGAACGCCGAGCCGTCGGCCGACCAGGCGCCTCCGTAGAAGATGTCGGCGATCTCGTCGGGCAGCAGTTCGCCCGTCTCGAGGTTCTTGAACCTCAGCGTGAAACGTTCGTCGCCCTTGTAGTCGGTGGAGAAGGCCAGCATCGTGCCGTCGGGCGTGACGGAGCTGGTGCCGATCGAGAAGAACGGGCTGTCGCCGGCGAGTTCGTTGCCGTCCAGGATCACCCGCTCGCGGTCCAGCCGGATGCCGGGGGTGATCTCCGGCGGTGCTTCGCTGTCCGCGGGGACGCGGCAGGAGACCGCGTACTGCTTGCCCTCCTCGGTGCGGGTGAAGTACCACCACGCGCCCTTGCGGCTCGGCACCGACAGGTCGGTTTCCTGGGTGCGGCCCTTGATCTCCTGGAACACCTCCTCCTGGAGGTCGGCCAGGTGACCGGTCTGCTGCTTGAGAAACTCGTTCTCCGCCTCCAGATAGGCCTTGGTATCGGGATCTTCCTTGTCGCTCAGCCAGGCGTACTCGTCGATGACGGTGTCGCCGTGATGGGTACGCTCAGTAGGAATCGTCTTCGCCAGTGGCGGCGTGTTGCTGCTCACGTGGGGAGTCTATGTTCGGTCGTGATCGTTCTGTGTCCCTAGAAGATGACGAACCGTCCCGAGCGGTCTGAGACCGCTGCTAATCTTTAGAAGCCGACGCGGTGCGGCGCAACCCACTCCACCTTCACTCCGGTGATCTTGGCGTGGGCATGCGTTGTACCAGAAGCCCGGTCAATTTGACAGGGATTCGGGCGGATGTAAGGATTAAGACATAACGCAAGACCGAAGCGAAACGCCGGAATAAGCGTCCGTTTCTTGAGAACTCAACAGTGTGTTAAAAGCCAGTGCATGTGCATCATCACATGTATGACCCCGTCATTTTTGACGGTTTTGCTTGGACAGATCTGTCCGGACATGTTCATTGTTTGGAGAGTTTGATCCTGGCTCAGGACGAACGCTGGCGG
>NZ_VCKY01000091.1 GCF_005889735.1 Nonomuraea turkmeniaca | reverse complement strand
CCGCACCACGGGCCCGCACGCTAAAGACCCTCACTACGAGGGCCGAGGCTCAGGGGTGCAGGGTGAGGCCCTTCAGCACCTTGTCAACGCCGTTCCTCGGCCCATGGACGGCGACCCCCACCAGCCCCAGCTCATCGGCCTCCACAGCCCGCACAGCCGCCCGGTTGTCCGCGTCGTGCCCCGTCTTGAACATCTCCTCGATGTACACGGCCACATCCATCCCCCGCCCCACAGCCTTCTCCCGGACGACCCGCAACTCCTCCAGACCCGCCACGTAAACCAGCACGGGCTGCCGGAACATCGGCAGGTACGAGGTGCCCGACCCGTCCTCGTACGGCTCCCCGATGGTCTCCCGCACCCCGCCCGCCACCGCACTGGCCAGGAAGGCGGTGACGTTGAGCTGCTGCCACGCGGCCAGATCCCCGCGGACGACTATGCCGATCTTGGTGTCGAAACGCATGGCAGCAAGTCTCCACGCCCCGCCCCAGCCCAGTCTTGAACGCTCGTGCGGGCAAAAGTCGACTATGCCGTGATGACCGGCCGCCAGTCCGGCACCTCGTGATAGCGCCGCAGCTCGGATACGCCCGACAGGAAGCCGCCCCACGCCGCGTACGGCGGCCGCTGGGCGTCGAACCCGCTCTGCACCAGCGTCAGCCGCGTCTTCCCCTCGGACCCCTCCAGCTCCCACGTCCCGACCCCGGGGCCGCCCCAGTCGAGGGAGAACTTGCGACCGGGCTCGAGCTCCAGCACCTTCGCCGGGCTCGGGTCGTTGGCGAGTCCGCCCATCGCGAACCGCCCGCCCACGAACGGCTCGATCTCGATCGGGAACCCGAACCACTTCGTCACCGCCTCCGAGTCCGTGATCGAGGCGAATACGTCGGACGGCGAGGCGTCGATGGTGACGTCGACTCGCATCTCCGTAGTGGTGAAGTCCACCTTGGGCGTGAGCTCACGCCCTTCGAAGTGCTCGGCCAGGTTGGCCAGGACCTGGCACCAGTACGTCTGCAGCACGCCCCGGATGCTCTTGCCCGTGATCACGTCCTGGAAGTCGTAGTGAGTCTGCGACAGCGTCACGACGGTGACGCCCTCGCTCTCCTCTTCCAGCGTGAACTCGGTAGTCGTCTCCTCGCCGTCCAGCACCCACGTGAACCGCACCGTCCGCTCGTCGGCGTGCAGCAGGCTCTGGTGCGGCGCATCCCCCTCAGGGGTCGTACGCCCCCAGAACCCGAACCGGTCGGGCAGCTCCACCTCGGCGTGCTCGGCGAGCCAGATCCGCATCGCGGCGGGATCGGTGAGCGCCTGCCGCACCTCCTTGAGCGGCGCCTGGACGCGGGCGTGCACGATCATGGGCTCAGTCATGGTCGTCTCCTTCTGACGAGTCGTCGACTTGCTTCGGATAGCAGGCGACGGCGAGCTTGAAGGCGTCGCCCTCGGCCCCGCCGTACCGCGTGAAGAGGTCCTGCAGCATTGTCTGGAGCTCGCTCAGGAACTCCTGACGGTTTTCCGGACGCACGTGGATCTCCCCGGACAGGCCGATGGACGGCAGCTCGGGCGCGGTCCTGTCGAGCGCCGCGATGTCGGCCTGCACTTCCTCCATGAGGTCCAGCAGGTAGCCGAGGCTGAGCTCGTCCCGCGCCTGGCGCAATCCGCCGATCCGGCCGACCAGGCGCGGCGACAGCCAGTACGAGCGGGCGGCGGCCTGGTAGGTGCCCTCGGAGATCCCGCGCACCTTGCGCTCGGACACCAGGTCCACCAGCCCCGCCTCGACCAGCCGTTTCACGTGGTAGTAGACCCGCTGCGGCGTCTGCCCGAGCCGCTCGGCAACCTCCGAGCACGTGCGCGGCTCGGCCAGCTGCCGCAGCACCTCTACACGCTGCGGCTTGAGCAGCGCCTCGGCCTGCTCGATCTCTTCCAGGTACAGGACATCTCTCATCGCAAAAACGATCCTTTACGTAAAAATCCTCTTTGTCAATGGCGTCCGAGAGAATGGAGGGATGCCGCATGACTGGTCCAGATACTGGCGGTCGCCCGATCGGCCGATCGAGGCCATGCACGCGCACTTCGAGCGGCACGTCTACCACCGCCACAGCCACGAGACCTACTCCTTCGGCGTGACGGAGACCGGGGCGCAGTCGTTCACGTGCCGGGGCTCGGCGCACACGAGCGCAGCCGGCATGGTCATGGCCTTCAACCCCGACGACCCCCACGACGGCCACGCCGCGAACGCCCTCGGCTTCACCTACCGGATGATCCACATAGCCCCGGACCTGGTCGCCGACGCCCTCCAAGACGCGACAGGCCACCGCACCGGCCTCCCCCTCTTCACGGCACCCGTAGCCGCCGACCCGGCCCTGGCGACCACCCTGCGCGCCCTCCACGTGGCCCTCCTGGACCCGGGCGCCCCGGCCCTCCGCCGCGACGAGCTCCTCACGGCCACGATCGCGCGCATAGTCCGCCGTACGGCGACGAGGCCCCTCCCCATCCCGGCCGAGCCGAGCAGGTCGATGACAATCGCCCGGCACGCCAGACGACTCCTCCACGACCGCATGACGGACGACCTGTCCATCGACGACCTGGCGAACTCCACCGGCACCAGCCGCTACGCGGTCTACCGCGCCTTCCAGGCGGCGTACGGCCTCCCGCCGAGCGACTACCAACGCCAGCTACGCCTCAGAACGGCCCGCGACCTCATAGCGGCCGGAACGCCCATCAGCGAAGCGGCCGGCGCGACGGGCTTCGCCGACCAGAGTCACCTGACCCGCTGGTTCACGCGGTACTTCGGCCTCACTCCAGGCGCCTACCGCCAGGCGGTGCGGCCCTGACCACGGAACCCGGTGCCCGTGCGCGCCGTAACGGCGGCGCGCCACTGACCGGTCAGAGGCCGTTCCCCTGGACAGACGCAAGCCAGCGACGGCGGTCGGCCGACCACGGCAACGCGTAACAGGAAATTACGGCCAGCTGCTGTCCTGATCGGGATCGCCGCCGTCAGTCAGAAGCCTCAAATCAGACTCGACCATCATGGCCACCAATTCGTCAAAAGACACCCGCGGCTCCCAGCCCAGCTGCGCCCGCGCCTTCTTCGGATCCGCGCACAGCAGGTCCACCTCGGCCGGCCGGTGCAGCGCCTGGTCGGTCACCACGTAGCGTTCCCAGTCCAGCCCCGCCGCGCTGAAGGCCGCATCCACCAGCTCCCGGACGGACTTCATCCGCCCGGTGCCGATCACGTAGTCCTCGGGGTTGCCGGCGCGCAGCATGAGATGCATGGCCTTGACATAGTCTCCCGCGAACCCCCAGTCGCGCCGCGCCTCCAGGTTCCCCAGCCGCAGCTCCGTGGCCAGCCCCAGCTTGATCCTGGCCACCCCGAGCGACACCTTCCTGGTCACGAACTCGGCGCCGCGGCGCGGCGACTCGTGGTTGAACAGGATCCCGGACACGGCGAACATGCCGTACGACTCGCGGTAGTTCTGGGTGAGGAAGTGCCCGTACGCCTTGGCGACGCCGTACGGCGAGCGCGGGTGGAAGGCGGTGCGCTCGGTCTGCGGGGTCTCGCTGACCTGGCCGAACATCTCGGACGACGAAGCCTGATAAAAGCGGATCTGCCCAGAACAGATCTGCGCGGACGAACCAGCCGAAGCGCCCCGCGACACGCCCGAACACACCCGAATCGCCTCGAGCATCCGCAGCACCCCCATGCCGGTCACCTCGGCCGTGAGCTCGGCCTGCTCCCACGACATGGGGACGAACGAGATCGCACCCAGGTTGTACACCTCGTCCGGCTGAACCCGTTCCACAGCCGAGATCAGCGATCCCTGGTCCAGCAGGTCACCGCGCACCACCTGCACGTCGGACAGCAGCTTGCGCATCCGCGACACCCGCGGGTTCGCCTGCCCCCGGGCCAGTCCCCAGACCTCGTACCCCTGCTCGAGCAGGTGCTCCGCCAAGTAGGAACCGTCCTGGCCGGTGATGCCGGTGATCAGAGCGCGCCTGGCCAAGGGGTCCTCCAATGATCGTGACGGGTATCCCTTTGGGACGGGAATGTACAGCTAAGCGCCCAGAAAGAGCATCAAGCCTCCTAGAACGTGTTCCACCGAACCACACTCGGTTACAACAACGTCGCAGTTCGCACGGTGTGCAGTAGGCATTGTGAACAATTCCAGGTGACCTACCGAATGGTAGCCTTCTCGGGCTAAGGTCATCATTCATGATCTAATCAGCGGTGAAAGGGGTGTCCGTGCCGGAGCCAAGGCTGCGGATCGCGCTGCTGTCCTACCGCAGCAAGCCCACCTGTGGTGGTCAAGGTGTCTATCTCCGCCACCTGAGCCGCGAGCTGGTCGCGCTCGGGCACCACGTCGAGGTGTTCTCCGGCCAGCCCTACCCAGAGCTGGACGAAGGCGTCATCCTACGCGAAGTGCCCAGCCTGGACCTCTACCGCGACGAGGACCCGTTCAGAACGCCCAAGCTGCACGAATACCGCGACTGGATCGACTGGCTCGAGGTCGGCACGATGTGGACGGCCGGCTTCCCCGAGCCGCTGACCTTCACGTTGCGCGCCCACCGCGAGCTGAAGAAGCGCATCGGCGACTTCGACGTCGTGCAGGACAACCAGACCCTCGGGTACGGCCTGCTCGGCATCCAGAAGCTCTTTCCCGTGGTCGGCACCATCCACCACCCGATCAGCGTGGACCGGCGCATCGAGCTCGAGGCCGCCACCGGCGCGAAGAAGCTGACCATGCGCCGCTGGTACGGGTTCGTGAAGATGCAGTCGCGCGTCGCGCCCCGGCTCAGCCCCATCCTGACGGTCAGCGAGTCGTCGCTGGCCGACATCCACCGCGACTTCAACGTCCCCCAGGCCAACATGCGGCTGATCCCGCTCGGCGTGGACACCCGCTACTTCCACCCGCGCCCGGACAAGCCCAGGCGCAAGGGCTCGATCGTCGCCGTGGCCAGCGCCGACTCGCCGATGAAGGGCGTCGCGACGCTGCTGCGCGCCGTGGCCAAGCTGGCCACCGAACGCGACGTGCACCTCACCGTCGTCAGCAAGCCGACCCCGGGTGGTCCCACCGAGCAGCTCGTGCAGGAGTTGTCGCTGCAGGACCGGGTGCGCTTCGTGCACGGCATCTCCGACGAGGAGCTGGGCGAGCTGATCGCCACCTCGGAGATCTCGGTCGTGCCCTCGCTGTACGAGGGGTTCTCGCTGCCGGCCGTCGAGCACATGGCCTGCGGCACGCCGCTGGTTGCCAGCCGCACGGGCGCGCTGCCCGAGGTCGTGGGCGACGCGGCCGTCCAGGTGCCACCGGGCGACCCGGAGGAGCTGGCCGCGGTGCTGCGGCGCCTGCACGACGCGCCCGAGGAGCGCGAGCGGGTCGGCAAGGCGGGATACGACCGCGTCATGGAGCGCTACACCTGGCACGTCGTGGCCAAGAAGACCGTCGAGGCGTACCGCGAGGCCATCCAGGCCCACAAGGAGAAATAGTGCTGACTGTGGACTTCGCCCGGCTTCCCGTCGGCCCCGGCACGCGTGTGCTGGATCTGGGCTGCGGCGGCGGCCGGCACGCCTTCGAGGTGCTGCGCCGCGGGGCGGACGTGATCGCGTTCGACATGGACCAGTCGGAGCTGGACAACGTGGCGGTCATGTTCGCGGCGATGGACAAGGCGGGCGAGGTGCCGCCCGGCGCCACGGGCGAGACCGTCCAGGGCACGGCGCTCGACATGCCGTTCGAGGACGGCGCCTTCGACCGGGTCATCGCGGCCGAGGTGCTGGAGCACATCCCGGACGACATGACGGCCATGCGGGAGATCTTCCGCGTGCTCAAGCCCGGCGGCACGGCCGCGATCACCGTGCCGAGCTTCCTGCCGGAGCGGATCTGCTGGGCGTTGGACGAGGACTACCACACCGCCCCCGGCGGGCACGTCCGCATCTACACGCTCGCCGAGTTGTCCGCCAAGCTGAAGTCCACCGGCTTCGAGGTCGGCCCGCACCACCACGCCCACGGGCTGCACGCCCCGTACTGGTGGATCAAGTGCGCGGTCGGGGTCAACAACGACGACCACCCGCTCGCGAAGGCGTACCACGAGCTGCTGGTCTGGGACATCATGAAGCGTCCCGCCGCGACCAGGATCGCCGAGGCCGTGCTCAATCCGATCATCGGGAAGAGCGTGGTCCTCTACGTCAGGAAGCCATGATCTCCCGCGCCGAGGTCGTGCGAACGGCCGAGAGCATCGCGGCGATGCAGCAGGAGGACGGCGGCGTCCCATGGCCGGAGGGGCACGTCGACGCGTGGAACCACATCGAGTGCCTGATGGCGATGTCCGTCGCGGGGCTCCACGAGCCGGTACGGCGCGGGTACGCGTACCTGGCCCGCCACCAGCGCGCCGACGGCTCCTGGCCGATGAAGCTGGTCGACGGCGTCCCGACCGAGCTGGGCGGGGAGAGCAACCACGCCGCCTACATCGCCGTCGGGCTCTGGCACCACCATCTCGTCACCGGCGACCAGGGCTTCGTCGAGGAGAGCTGGCCCATGGTCAAGGCCGCGCTCGACTACGTGGCCGGGCTCCAGACCGAGCGGGGCGAGATCGTCTGGGAACGTGACGCGCAGGGCGGGGCGGCGCCGTACGCGCTGCTCACCGGCTGCTCCTCGATCCACCAGGGCCTCCGCTGCGGCGTGCGGCTGGCCGACCACCTGGGCGACCCGCAGCCGCACTGGGAGCTGGCCGCCGACCGGCTGGCGCACGTCCTGACGGCGCATCCCGAGGCGTTCGCCGACAAGAGCCGCTTCTCGATGGACTGGTACTACCCGGTGCTCGGCGGCGCGGTACGCGGGCGGCAGGCGTTCGAGCTGCTGGAGCGGGAGTGGGCGACGTTCGTGGTGCCGGGGCTCGGCATCAGGTGCGTGTCGGACCAGCCGTGGGTGACCGGGGCCGAGACGTGCGAGCTGGTGCTGGCGCTGGACGCGCTCGGGGATCGGGAGCGGGCGGTCCGGCTGTTCACCGACGTGCAGCACCTGCGGCACGAGGACGGCTCGTACTGGACCGGGTGGCAGTTCGCCAACCGCAAGCACTTCCCGTACGAGCGCTCCGGATACACGGCCGCGGCCGTGATCCTGGCGGCGGACGCGTTGCTCGAGTCGTCCCCCGGGGCCGGGTTGTTCCGCGACATCGTGGGAACCTCGGTGTACGACCCGGACGTGTGCGGGTGCTCGGCCCCGATCCTGCCCCCTCAGGTCCACTGACCGGCGCCGCAAGGGCTTTTGCCGGTTCTTTGCCCGCGAAATCCGGTGCGTCGCCGATGACGGGCGCAACGGGTCACTAGCTTCGTAGTGGCCGTACGATGCGTCTTCGGGGGAAGCGTGGGCGACACGGGCACAACATCGTTCTTGGACCAGGCGGGGACCGAGCCGACACTGAACCCGGTGAAGGGGCTGCGGAGGTTCCTGATCAAGGATCCACTGGAGTGTGATCTGGGCCGGCGCAGGTTCCGGCTCAGACATGGAGCTTCTCGGGCAGTCTTCGCAAAAGCCGAAAAGTCCTACATTTTCGGCTTCAACGCGGCGATGTCGAGAGAAGTGGAGAAGGTCGAGGAGATCCCGGCCGAGCAGCGGCCCTTCGGCTACGAAGGGGCGGCCGCCGCCTGCACCGTGCTCGACCTGCTCACTTTGACCCGGGGCCGGCGCCTTCACGAGCTACTTGCCGGCCCCGCCCAGCACCATCGGCACGCCGCCTACCTCGGCGCCGGCCGCGGGTACGCGATGGTGCGCCTGCGTCCCATGCGGGGCGCACGCCAGGCTCACCCGCTGCTGCGCTGGCTGGCGGTGGACGGGTTCGGCTTCCAGTGGAGCCTGGCCA
Organism: Nonomuraea turkmeniaca; assembly: GCF_005889735.1. Taxonomy (GTDB): domain Bacteria; phylum Actinomycetota; class Actinomycetes; order Streptosporangiales; family Streptosporangiaceae; genus Nonomuraea; species Nonomuraea turkmeniaca. The sequence continues at coordinate 30,951 of NZ_VCKY01000091.1, read as the reverse complement.
GGGCCGATCGCATGATCGGCGAGCGCACCATGCCGGACCTGCTCACCAGGGCCCACTGCGCGGTGTTCGACCAGGGGCTGGGGCGGCTGCTCTGGTACCACGACTGCGCCTCGCCCGACGACGTCGCGGCCAAGGTCGGGGGCTTTCCCGCGGGACGGCGGGCCGACCTGTGGAGCGGGGTCGGGTTCGCGGCCGCGTACACGGGTGGCGCCGAGGCCGACGAGCTGTGGTGGCTGACCGAGCACGCGGGGGCCGACGGGTTCCGCGCCCATCTGGCGCAGGGGTGCGCGTTCGCCGCGTCCGCCCGGCTGCGGTCGGGGATGTTGCCGGATCACACGGCGCAGGCCGTGCCGATCCTGGCGGGGGCCGAACCGGAGGAGGCGGCCGCCTGGACCGATCGGGCGCTCATCGCTCTCGGGCACGAGGCACGTACGCACGAGGACTTCCGCGGCTGGCAGTCCCAAACCCGCCACTCCTGGACCCGCCGCCGCCGGAGCTGAATCCCATCTTTTACGCGCTGCCGTGGCCGGCCACCCGATTTAGAGCCCATCCTTTACGCGCTGCCATGGCCAGCCACCCGCCGCACTTCGGCTGGCGGAGCGGCGAGCCTGGGGCGGAGAGCGGCAGCTTGCGTGACCAGCGGAGCCCCGTGCGAGCGCGACCATGAGCAGGGCCCTCCAGGAAACGGCCTCTGACCCTTCACAAGTCGCCCACCGTTACGCGAGCCCATGGTGACCGGCTCCGTGGTGCAAGCTGTGAGCAGCGGCAGCGCATACGTCTGGGCTTGTCCGCTAAATGGCGCCTGGTTTGACACGTTCGAGGACGCGCAACGAGCCCTCCACCTGGACCTCCTTGAATGTGCCTGACTCCAGCGCCCGCAGGTAGACCCGGTACGGCGCCTGTCCGCCGTCGGCCGGGTCCGGGTAGACGTCGTGGAAGACCAGCGCCCCGCCCGCCATGACGTGCGGCGCCCAACCCTCGTAGTCGCGGGTGACCGGCTCCTCGGAGTGGCCGCCGTCGATGAACAGCATGCCCAGCGGCGTGTTCCAGAGCCCGGCCACCCTTTCCGACCTGCCGACGATGGCGATCACCTCGTCCTCGAGTCCCGCCGCGGCGATCGTGCCGCGGAAGGTCGGCAGCGAGTCCATCTTCCCGAACCGGATGTCCATCAGCGTCGGATCGTGGTGCGCCCACCCGGGCTGGATCTCCTCCGAGCCGCGGTGGTGGTCCACGGTCACGACCACGGACCCGGCCTGCCTGGCGGCCGCGCCGAGGTAGATCGCGGACTTGCCGCAGTAGGTGCCGATCTCGCAGATGGGCCCGAGCTTGCCGTAGTGGCAGGCCGCCGCGAACAGGGCCAGCCCTTCGTTGACCGGCATGAACCCCTTGGCATGTTTCGCTGCATAGAGCAGCTCTGCCGGCATCGTCATAGGACTGCACCCTAGCCGAACCGAACAACATTCCAGGCAACCCTTGCAGCCCTCTTCTGGAACCTGTTCTACTTGGCACGTGAACCAGCGCGCCCGCATCGCGATGTCGGACGACGACGTCGCCGCCTTCCTGGAAAGCTCACGCAAGCTGCAACTGGCCACCATCAACCCGGACGGCACCCCGCATCTGGTCACGATGTTCTACGGCCTGGACGCCGGACGGATCGCCTTCTGGACCTACACGAAGGCGCAGAAGGCCCGCAACCTGGCCCGCGATCCCCGGGTGAGCTGCCTGATCGAGGCAGGTGACGACTACGACCAGCTGCGCGGCGTCCTGGTGTACGGCAAGGCCGAGCCGATCGCCGACCGGGACGGCGTCATGGCCGTCGGGATGATGGTCGCCCGCAGGATGACTCCGGGGGTGCCGGACGAGCTGCTCAGCCCGTACGTGGAGCAGACCGGGCGCAAGCGGGTTGCGTACGTCGTCGAGCGCACCAAAGTGGTCTCATGGGACCACAGGAGGCTGACGTCAACCACCACCGATTGAAGCCAGTGCTTTGCTCTCACGGTCCCGTCTGGCTGAAGGGAGGCCGGTAGCGTGCGACTGGTTGACAGCAGCCCGGCCCGCAACGCCGCGTACGGCGATGTTGCGGGCCGCGATGCGATCGGCGTGCCCAGCGAGGCCACACCCGGTGCGGAGGAAGGCGATCCCGGCCGTGCCGTGGATCGGCCCGGGCAGCACCGCGCCATCGTTGGTGACAGCCAGGTTCGCCACCCCTTGGTCCACCCCGAGGAAGCCGTTGACCGGCTCGCGCACCGCAGGTTGGGGCGCCTGCCGGCGCGGCTCCACCACGGCGAAGGCGCGCTCCCGCCAAGCCAGGCGGGAGACGACCGTAGCCGCCTGATCGCACATCTGCACCGCTGCTGCCACGGCGTTAGCCTGGGCAGGGGGACTGAAGTCGGAGCCGCACGACCGAGGGCAGGCCGCGCCGCTTGGCGGCAGGGCGGCGGATCGCCACGACGCTCTCCTGTCGCAAGAGCGTTACCGAGTGTGATCGATGCTTTCCATAGAGTTTTCGAAAGGAGGGTGGCGTTCCCCCGGTCCGAAGGACCGGATCTCAGCGCCACAACTCAGATGAAAGTGAAGGTGGACGAGCTGGTCTGTGAGGCCAACGCAGTATGCATGGGCCTCGCACCCGAAGTGTTCGACGTGGACGACGACGACCAACTGCACATTCTTCTCCCTGAGCCACCCCTTGAACTGCAGGACCGCGTCCGGCACGCGGTGCGGTCCTGTCCTAAAGCAGCCCTTTCCATCGAGGAATAGACCCTCGAGGACTAGCCTTCCGAGCCGGAGGAGGAACCCCCATGCGCGCCGCGATCCTGCACGCCGTAGGCAACGACAAGCTCGAGATCCGCGACGACGTCACGCTGGCCCCGGTGGGGCCGACGGACGTACGGGTGCGGATCAAGGCTACCGGCGTCTGCCACTCGGACCTGTCGGCCATGTCGGGCGTGCTACCGCAGCCCGTCCCGCTCGTCCCCGGCCACGAAGGGTCGGGCGAGGTCGTCGAGGTGGGCGAGCACGTCACCTCGCTGCAGCCCGGCGACCACGTGGTGATCAACTGGCGGCCGGCCTGCCAGGAGTGCGACCTGTGCCTGGGCGGGCAGCCGTACCTGTGCATGAAGTACGTGATCGAGGGCTTCACCAAGGGCAACTTCCGCTTCGGGGGCGACGAGACGACGGCGTTCGGGATGGCGGGCTGCGGCACGTGGGCCGAGGAGATCGTCGTGCCCTGGCAGGGCGCGATCAAGATCGACCCGGACGTGTCGTGGGAGGCGGCGGCCCTGATCGGCTGCGGCATCACGACCGGCGTGGGCGCCGCGCTCAACACCGCGAGGGTACGCCCGGGATCCACGGTCGCGGTGATCGGCTGCGGCGGCGTGGGCCTGTCGGTCATCCAGGGCGCCCGCGTCTCCGGAGCCAGGATGATCCTCGCGGTGGACCCGCTGGAGTCCAAGCACGAGCTGGCCAAGAAGGTAGGTGCGACGCACGCGGTCACGCCCGAGGGCGTGCCGGACGCGCTCAACGAGCTCACCGGCGGCTCCGGCTTCGACTACGGCTTCGAGGTGGTCGGCAAGTCGGCCACCATCCAGAGCGCGTGGCAGGTCACCCGGCAGGGCGGCGACGTCATCGTGGTCGGCGCGGGCGCGATGGACGACATGGTGTCGATCTCCGCGTTCAGCCTGCTGTTCGAGGGCAAGAACCTGCTGTCCAGCCTGTACGGCGAGGCGGACGTGCGGCACGACTTCCCGTACTTCGCCAAGCTCTACAAGGCCGGCCAGCTGGACCTCGAATCGATGATCAGCGCCCGCATCCGCCTCGCGGACCTGAACGACGCGGTCGAGGCCCTGCGGGCCGGCGAGGTGCTCCGCCAGATCGTACTCATGGACTGACCTGGGGAAACGACCGGCGAGGGAACCGGAATGTGCCTTCCTGCTCTGCTACAGGTAGTAGCAGCACCTTTACAGAGAGGAAGGCATATGCACCGCTTCGCACCTGTGCTCGCCGCGGCCGCTTTCGGGGCCATGACCCTGTTCAGCGGCTCGGCCCTGGCGGCGACGGCCACGCCGGCCGCGGCCGGCAACCAGGCCGTCGTGCTCAAGGACTGGGACACCGATGACGCGTCCACGGCCAATTACGTCTGGGCGGTCACGCAGCAGCCCGAGAAGAGGGTGGTCCTGCTGCAGCCCGAGAAGAGGGTGGTCCTGCTGCAGCCCGAGAGGAAGATGGTCCTGCTGCAGCCTGAGAAGAACATGGTCCTGCTGCAGCCCGACAAGCAGTGGACGATCAAGTGGCAGAAGCTGGAGAGGCGCGGCCCCCAGATGCAGAGATGGATCCAGCTCATGGAGCTCTACGGGTAGTCCCTGTAGTGACCGCGAGTACGGTTTCCACGGAACGGCGCCGGACGCGAAGACCAAGCGTTCCGGCGCCGTCCTATGGGTTCGGCCCCTACGTCGTCGAGAAAGCGGCGTCGAAGGCCGTGGCGGGCGGGGTGATGGAGTTGAGCTTGCGGATGTAGCCCAGCGCCTCCTTGGCCCCGTCCAGCCGGTCCATGCCCGCGTCCTCCCACTCGATCGAGATCGGGCCTTCGTACCCGATCGAGTTCAGGGCGCGGAAGCAGTCCTCCCACGGCACGTCGCCGCGCCCGGTCGAGACGAAGTCCCAGCCGCGGCGCATGTCGGCCCAGGGCATGTGTGAGGACAGGCGGCCGCGCCGGCCGTCGCCCACGCGCATGCGCGTATCCTTGCAGTCCACGTGGTAGATGCGGTCCTTGAAGTCCAGGATGAAGCCCACCGGGTCCAGGTCCTGCCAGACCATGTGCGACGGGTCCCAGTTGAGCCCGAACGCCGGCCGGTGGCCGACGGCCTCCAGCGTCCGCACCGTCGTGTAGTAGTCGTAGGCGATCTCACTCGGGTGGACCTCGTGCGCGAAGCGCACGCCGACCTCGTCGAAGACGTCCAGGATGGGGTTCCAGCGGTCGGCGAAGTCCTGGTAGCCGGCGTCGATCGCCGAGGCGGACACCGGCGGGAACATCGCGACCGTGTGCCAGATGGACGAGCCGGTGAAGCCCACCACCGTGTTCACGCCCAGCAGCGACGCGGCCCGCGCGGTGTCCTTCATCTCCTCGGCGGCACGCTGCCGCACGCCTTCGGGCTCGCCGTCACCCCAGATGCGGGCGGGCAGGATGGTCTTGTGGCGCTCGTCGATCGGGTGGTCGCAGACCGCCTGGCCGACAAGGTGGTTGGAGATCGTCCACACCTTGAGGCCGTGCTTGTCGAGCTGGGCGTGCTTCTGCTCCACGTACGACGGGTCCGCCATGGCCTGGGCCACGTCGAAGTGGTCGCCCGAGCAGGCGATCTCGAGGCCGTCGTAGCCCCATTCGGCCGCCAGCCGGCACACCTCCTCGAACGGCAGGTCGGCCCACTGCCCGGTGAACAGTGTGACTGGTCGCATCGGTCAATCCTCCACGTTCGTGTAGCGGCTGCCGTCAGCCGCGCTGCGCTCGACCGCCTCCAGGACCCGCTGCACCCGCAGCCCGTCCGCGAAGGTCGGCGACGGGTCGGTTCCGGTGGCGAGCGCTTCCAGGAAGTCCTTGATCTCGTGGGTGAAGGTGTGCTCGTAGCCGAGCCCGTGCCCGGGTGGCCACCAGGCGCCCACGTACGGGTGATCGGGCTCGGTGACGAGGATCCGCTCGAAGCCGCCGCCACCGGAGCTGAGCCACAGCTCGTTCATGGCCTCGAAGTCGAACGCCAGGCTGCCGAGCTGGCCGTTGATCTCGATGCGCATGGCGTTCTTGCGGCCGGTGGCGAACCGTGTGGCCTCGAACGAGGCCAGTGCCCCGCCCGACATCCGGCCGATGAACAAGGCGGCGTCGTCGACGGTGACCTCACCCGTCTGCTCGGTACGGGAGGCGCCCAGGCCGGCCGACTCGCCCGCCAGCGGACGTTCCTTGATGAAGGTCTCCGTCAGCCCGGACACACCGGCGACGTGCTGCCCGGTGATGAACTCGGCCGCGTCCACGATGTGCGAGCCGATGTCCCCGAGCGCCCCGGCGCCCGCCTTGTCCTTCTGCAACCGCCACACCAGCGGGAACTCCGGGTCGACGATCCAGTCCTGCAGGTATTGAGCCCGCACGTGCCGGATCTCGCCGAGCCGGCCCTCCTCCACGAAACGCCTGGCCAGAGCCACGGCTGGGACGCGCCGGTAGTTGAAGGCCACCATGCTCTTGCCCGATGCCGTCGCCGCGGCCCGAACCATGGCCTCGGCCTCGGCGACGGTGTTGGCCAGCGGCTTCTCACAGATCACATGTTTGCCGGCCTCCAGGGCGGCGATGGCGATCTCGGCGTGCGAGTCACCGGGCGTGCAGATGTCGACGATCTGCACGTCGTCGCGCTTGACCAGCTCTCTCCAGTCCGTCTCGACGGCGTCCCAGCCCATCTGCGCGGCGGCCGCCTCGGTACGCTCCTTCGACCTGCCGGCCAGCACCGCCATGCGCGGTGTCAGCGGCAGGTCGAAGAAGGCCCCCACGCTCCGCCACGCCTGGGAATGGACGCGGCCCATGAACGCGTAGCCGACCATGCCCACGCCGATGGTGGTCTTGTCTGACATGCAACCCCCGATCAGGATTCGAAGCCGAGTTCCAGGTACTTGTCGACGTTATCCTTGGTGATGGTCTCCGATGCGAGCGTGATGGACTGAGGCACCTGCTTTTCCACCAGATCACTCATGCCCTTGCCCTGCGCGATCAAGCGAGCCAGTTTGATCGCCGATGAGGCCATCGTGGGGCTGTAGGTGACGGTGGCCTTCAGCACCGACGTGCCCGACTGGATCTCCTTCATCGCGTTGAGCGAGCCCGCGCCGCCGACCATGACGAACTCGTCGCGACTGGCCTCCCTGATCGCGGCGAGCACGCCGACGCCCTGGTCGTCGTCGTGGTTCCACATCGCGTCGATCTTCTTGTGCGCCTGGAGCAGCGACGTGGCCACCTGGTTGCCGGTCTCGACCGTGAACTTGGCGTCCTGCTTCGCCGTGACGCTGAACCCGTACGTCTTCAGCGCGTCGGCGAAGCCCTTGCTGCGGTCCTGCGTCAGCGGCAGGGTGGCGATGCCTTGGATCTCGACGATCACGGGGTTCGACACGCCCTTGTCCTTGAGCTGTTTGCCGATGAAGTGCCCGGCCGCGACGCCCATGCCGTAGTTGTCGCCACCGACCCAGGTCCGATATGCCAACTTGTCGGGGAAAATCCGGTCGAGGTTGATGACCGGGATCCCCGCGGCCGTGGCCTGGAGCGCGACCTGGTTCAGCTGCTGGCCGTCGTTCGGCAGGATGACCAGCGCGTTGACCTTGGCCGCTATCAAGGACTCGACGGCCGAGATCTGCTGGTTGATGTCGTTCGTTGGCTCGACGGGCTTGAAATCGATGTCGGAGTACTGCTTCGCGGTGGCCTCGGCGTTCTTGGCGATGGCCGCGATCCACCCGTGGTCGGCGGCCGGCGCGGAGAAGCCGATCACGACCTTCTGGCCGGGCTGGTCGTTGCCGCTCGCCGCAGGGGCCGGGGCCGGGGCGGCGGTGGTAGGCGAGGCAGCGGGCTCGTTGCTGGTGCAGCCGGCCGCCAGGAGCGCGGCCCCGCCGACGAGGAATCCCCTGCGCGCGACGTTCTCACTCATGGTGCTCTCTCCTTCAAGTTCCGTCGCTGGAGAAGAACGGCGACGACGATGATCAGGCCCTTGGCGATCAGCTGGTCGCTGGTGTTGAGGCCGTTCAGAATGAACAGGTTCGTGATGAGGGTGAAGATCAGCAGACCCAGGATCGAGCCCACGATCGTCCCCCGGCCGCCCGTGAGCAGCGTGCCACCGATGATCACGGCGGCGATGGCGTCGAGTTCGTACAGGTCGCCGTGCGTGGACGAGCCTGTCGTGGTCCTGGCCATGATGATGATGGCGGCGATGCCGCAGCACAGCCCGGACAGGCCGTAGAGCACCGCCGTGTGCCTGCGTACGTTGATGCCGGCCAGCCTGGCCGCCTCGACGTTGCCCCCGACCGCGTACGTCCGCCGCCCGAACGTCGTGCGGTTGAGCAGGATCCACCCCAGCACCACGACCAGGGCGAAGATGTAGACCACCAGTGGGATGCCGAGCCAACGCGTGGTCGACAGGTCCACGATGGCGCTGTTGTCGACCCGGATGAGCTGCGTCTTGCGGTCGGACATCCGCTGCGCCAGCCCGCGGGCGGCCACCAGCATGGCCAGCGTGGCGATGAACGGCACCAGCCGCCCATACGCGATCAGCAAACCGTTGATCAGTCCCACCGTGGTGCCGACGGAGAGCGCGCATATCACCATGACCAGGGGCCCCTGCTCCTGCGTGGCGACCGTCGTCGCCCACACGGAGGCCAGCGCCATGACCGCGCCCACCGACAGGTCGATGCCGCCGCCGATGATCACGAACGTGGCCCCCACCGTGATCACGCCGATCGTGGCGGCCAGCGACAGGATGCTGACGAGGTTGGACGTGGTGGCGAAGTTGTCCGGCCTGGTGACCAGGCCGACCACCACCAGGATCGCCAGCGCCGCCAGCAGGCCGAGATGTCGCATCTCACCGAGGCCGAGGCGGCGCACCGACGAGGCCACGGTCGATCCGGCGACAGGCCGCTTCGTTGTGGGCTCGCTCATCAGGCCGCCCTCCCATTCATGATCATGTCGAGTACGCGATGCTCGTCCAGCTCAGTCGCGTCGCCCTGGTGGATGACCGCCCCCTCGCGCAGCACCAGCACCCGGTCGGCCAGCCCCAGCACCTCCGGCACCTCGCTGGAGACCAGCAGCACGCCGATGCCCCGCTCGGCCAGGTCGTGGATGACGGCGTACAGCTCCGCCCTGGCGCCCACGTCCACGCCTCTGGTGGGCTCGTCGAGCAGGAGCAGCTTGAGACCGCCGAGCAGCCAGCGGGCGAGCACGGCCTTCTGCTGGTTGCCGCCCGACAGATTCCTGATCGGGCGTTCGGGGTCGGGCGGGCGGATGTCCAGCAGTTCCGACAGCCGCTTGGCCTCGCTCCGCTCGCGTTTGCGGTCGATCCAGCCGAACTTCGCGAACTCCGGCAGGGTGCCCAGCGTGATGTTGGCGGTGACGCTCTGGTCGAGGATCAGAGCCTGGGCCTTGCGTTCCTCGGGGGCCAGGCCCATGCCCCGCCGGACGGTGCCGACGACGCCGCGGCGCACCGGCCGCCCTTCGAGCAGGACGCGGCCGGCGGCTGGACGGGCGCCGTACACCGCCTCCAGGATCTCCGAGCGGCCCGACCCGACCAGGCCGGCCAGCCCGACGATCTCGCCCGCCCGCACCGAGAACGACACGTCCCGGAAGACACCCGGCGCGGTCAGGCCCTCGACGCGCAGCACCTCCTCCCCCAGCGTGCGCCCCCCGCGCGGCGGGAAGACGTATTCGACGTTCCTGCCGGTCATGAGGGAGACGATCTGGGTGGTGGGGGTGTCGCGGGCCGCCAGGCCGACGGCGACCGTGCGGCCGTCCTTCAGCACGGTGACCCGGTCGCCGATCTCGCGGATCTCCTCCAGGCGGTGCGAGATGTAGACCACGGCCACACCCTGGGCGGTGAGCTCGCGGATGATGCGGAAGAGGTTCGCGACCTCGTCGTGGGCGAGGGCGGCGGACGGCTCGTCCATGATGATCAGGCGCGCGTCGTGGGAGAGCGCCCTGGCCATCGAGACGACCTGTTTGGCCGCCGGCGATAGCCGCCCGACCTCGGTCGACGGGCGGATCTCGGGGTGGCCGAGCCGTTCCATGACCTCGCGGGCGGCCTTGCTGGCGGCCGGCCGGTTGACGAAGCCGAAGTAGGCGTGCTCGTGGCCGAGGAAGATGTTCTCCGCCACGCTGAGCCCGTCGACCAGGTCCAGCTCCTGATAGATGGTGGCGAAGCCGAGCTTGATGGCGTCCATCGGACTGCTCGGCCGCACCTGTTCGCCGTTGAAGACGATGGTGCCCTCGTCCGGCTGGTGCACGCCGGCCAGGACTTTGATCAGGGTGGACTTGCCGGCGCCGTTCTGGCCGAGCAGGCAGTGCACCTCGCCCGCCCGCACGTCCAGATCGACGCCGTCCAGCGCGCGCACGCCGGGGAACTGCTTGACGATGCCCTTCATGACCAGCATCGGGAGGTCCCTATCTTGTCAGGCGTTGACGATGCGGTTGATGTTGTCCGGTGACAGGTAGTGCTCGATGGCGAGCAAGCCCGCCCCGAGCGCGGCCGCGGCGATCCCCGTACGGCTCGGCGTGATCGACAGATGATGCGTGGCCAGCGGGAGCGACCTGCGGTAGACCGTCTCCCTGATGCCGGCCAGAAGGTGCTCGTGCACCCGCGACAGCGCGCCGCCGATGACGATGACCTCGGGGTTGAAGAAGTTGACCAGGCTGGCCAGCACCTCGCCGATGAGCCTGCCCGCCTCCCTGACCAGGCGCAGCGCCTGCGTGTTGCCCGACTGCACGAGCGCCACCACGTCGGCGCCCGTCTCGGCCGGCAGGCCCAGCTCGGTCAGCCGCCGGGCGATCGCCGCCCCACCGGCCACGGCCTCCAGGCACGCGCTGTTGCCGCATCGGCAACCGGCGTCCTCGTGGCCGCTGACCCTGATGTGCCCGATGTCGCCCGCAGAGCCCTGGGCGCCCCTGTGCAGCTTGCCATCGGCCACGATGCCGCAGCCGATGCCGGTGCCGACCTTGACGAAGAGCAGGTGGTTGATGCCGGGGAACGCGTTGCGGTGCTCGCCCAGCGCCATCACGTTGACGTCGTTGTCGACCAGCACGTTCACGCCACCGAAGTACTCGGGGACGGGGTAGTCGTTCCAGCCCGGCATGATCGGCGGATTGTTCGGCCGCCCGGTGGCGAACTCCACCGGCCCGGGCACCCCGATCCCGACCGCGCGCAACACCCCCCTCGGCCGTCTCGCCCTGGCCAGCAGCTGGTCGAGCCGCTGGTCCACGTGGGCGAGCACGTTCTCGGGACCTTCGCTGATCAGCAGCGAGTCCTCGCACTCGGCGAGCACGTTGCCCGAGATGTCCATCAGTGCCACCCGGCAGTGGGTGGCGCCCAGGTCGACGCCCGCGAACGCGTGGTCCTCGGTATGCAGGCGTAGCTGGCGCGGCGGCCGGCCCCCGGTGGACTCGCCGCTCTCGGTCTCCTCGACCAGGCCACGCTCGATCAGCGCGTCGACGCGCTGGGAGATCGTGGACCTGGCAAGGCCGGTGAGCCTCGCGAGATCGGAACGGGTTGTCGCCGAGCCGGCACTGATCAGCGTCAGCACGTCTCCGGCAGAGCCCGGCTGGGGGGTCATGCCGCGACAATAAGATCACCGATGCGGCAAATCAAGAGTGAGAATCGACCAAACTCCTCCAACTTCCGCCGAAGATCGAACAAAGACCTGTCTAGCGGGATATTTCACACCCTGTCCGCATACGCGAAAAGCCGGTCCCCGCCATCGACGGAGACCGGCTCGGCCTGCGGAGACGTCAGATCATCGCCTTCATGGAGTCGCCGGCCGTCAGCACGTACGGCTGCTCCGCCATGATCGACTCCCAGTTGCCCGCGATCGCCTCAGGCGTGACGTCGTCGTCCTTCCACCCCGGCCCCTCGGCCACGAACACCCGCGCCACCCGGCCACCGCCGACCGTGAACACCTCGCCGCTTGCCTCGCACGACTCGTGCACCAGGTACGCCACCAGCGCGCTCACCCGCTCCGGCGTGAACTTGGCCTCGAACTCGGCCGGCAGCAGCGACTCGGTCATCCTCGTCCAGGCCACGGGCGCGATGGCGTTGGCCTTGATCCCATTGCGCGCGCCCTCGATGCCGAGTGTCTTGGTCAGCCCGACCAGCCCCATCTTGGCGGTGGAGTAGTTGGCCTGACCGAAGTTGCCGAACAGCCCGGCCGGGCTGGAGGTGTTGACCACACGCCCGTAGCCGGCCGCCTTCATGATCGGGTACGCGGCCTGGCTGACCAGATAGGACCCGCGCACGTGCACCGCCATGACGGCGTCGAACTCCTCCACCGTCATCTTGCCGAACGACTTGTCCCGCAGGATGCCCGCGTTGTTGACGACGATGTCGACCGTGCCGAACGCGTCCACGGCCGCCTGCACGATGGCCCTGGCGCCTTCAGGCGTGGCGACGTTGTCGCCGTTGGCGACGGCCTGCCCGCCGTTCTTCGTGATGAGCTCGGCCACCTCGGCGGCGGGCCCGGTAGAGGCCCCCGTGCCGTCGAGCGCGCCCCCGAGGTCGTTGACCACGACCTTGGCGCCCCGCTCGGCCAGCAGGAGCGCGTGCGACCTGCCGAGGCCGTGCCCGGCCCCTGTGACGATCGCGACCCTGTCATCGAACCGAAGCATCGAACCTCCAGCGCAGGAGAACAACGTTCTAGTACGACCACCATAACCCGCCTCGGGTCACCGATCAGCAGGGCGCCACGCTTCCGGATCGCCGGGGACCCGCACCACGCGCCCCTTGGCCGCCAGCCAGACCAGGTGGGCCAGGGTCTCGTTGTTGGCCGCGCGCCGCATGAACGGCGGGATCGTCTCCCACGGCCGCGACCAGCTCAGCCGGGTCGCCACGTCCCAGCAGGTCACGCCGTCGCCGTCGGCGACCACCCGCTCGATCTCGGCCAGCCGCCCGTCGTGGTGCGCCAGCACGTGGTCCACCCGCTCGGCCAGCTCCAGGAACCGGTACTCGTGCGCGGGCAGCACCTCCTCGACGTCCAGCTTGCGCACGGCGGCCAGCGCGTCCAGGTAGTCGGCCAGCGGGTTGGGCCCGGACTGCGGGTGCACCGCCACGATCGGCGTGATCTTGGCCAGCACGTGATCGCCGGAGAACAGCAGCCTGCGCTCGGGCGCGACGAAGCACAGGTGCCCCGGCGAGTGGCCGGGCGTCCAGATCGCCCGCAGGTCCCAGCCCGGCAGGCCGAGCTCGTCCCCGTCCTCGACCAGCCGATCGGGCGTGGCCATCGAGACCATGTGCCTGATCATCATCGACGCGCCGGCCAGCTCGTCCAGCGTCAGCGGCGGCACCCCGCAGCGGGCCAGCAGCGCCCGCTCCCGCTGGACCAGGGAGTCGATGGCCGCGTCGTCGTACCGCTCGCGGACCAGGCGCGCGTCGGCCGGGTGCAGGCCGATCCAGGCGCCGGACGCCTCGCGGACGCGCCCGGCCAGGCCGTAGTGGTCGGGATGGATGTGGGTGACGAGCACGGCCTGGACGTCGGTGATGGTGTACCCGGCCACGCCGAGGCCGGCGACGAGCGCGTCGTACGCCTCGTCGGTGTTCCACCCGGCGTCGATGATCGCCACGCCGCCGGGCAGTTCAAGGGCGTAGACCAGCACGTACCGCAGGGGGTTGACCGGGATCGGCACCGGGATGGACCACAGTCCCGGGCGTACCCGCTCGACCTTCGGGATCGCTCCACTGGTCCACGCCTCCCGCTGCGACTCATTGGCAGGGGTCACCACGAATTTCGACACAGGCCCGAATATAGTTCTGGATCCGAACCGTGTTCTACTGGGTCCCATGAAGCTGAGCCGCGAGATCTCCGGCGATGGCCGCTTCGTCCGGCAGCCGAACCGCTTCACGGAACGGCTCGGCCCTCCCGAGCCCGGCCGGTATCGGGTCTACGCCTCCTACGCCTGTCCCTGGGCGCAACGTGTGCTGATCGTACGGAAACTGCTGGGCCTGGAGGACCTGCTGGACGTCACGATCGTCGACCCCATCAGGGACGAGAAGGGCTGGCGCATCCCCGATGGCGACCCTGAATACCTGTCGGAGCTCTATCACGCGACCGACCCCGGCTACACGGGCCGCTACACCGTCCCCTGCGTCTGGGACACCAAGGACAAGCGCATCGTCACCAACGACTTCCCGCAGATCACCCTCGATCTCGAGACGTCATGGGGCACCGTCCCCAACCTCTACCCCGAACGTCTGCGCCCCGACATCGACATCATGAACGACCGCCTCTATCACGGCCTCAACAACGCGGTGTACGAGGCGGGGTTCTCCCGAGAGCAGCAGGTGTACGAGGAGGCGGTGGCGCGGGTCTTCGCCACGCTCGACTTCGTCGAGGTGCGCCTGGCGGAGTCGGACTACCTCTTCGACACCCTCACCGACAGCGACGTGCGCCTCTACACGACGCTGGCCAGGTTCGACACCGTCTACTACGCGCACTTCAAGTGCTCGGTCCGGCGGTTGACCGACTACCCGGCGCTGTGGGCGTACGCGCGCAGGCTCCACGCCATCCCGGCCTTCCGCGAGACCACCGACATCGACCAGATCAAGCGTCATTACTACATCACCCAGACCAACATCAACCCGAGCCGGATCGTGCCGGTGGGGCCGGAGCTCGACTGGAGCCTGTAGCCGCCGGCATCCGTACGAACAGCAGGGCCGAGGCCAGCATCATGGTCGCGGCGACGGACCAGGCGGCCGCCACGCCCGCCTGCGTGGCCAGCGTGCCGAGCGTCAGGTTGCCCAGGATCCCGCCGGACTGCAGGGACAGCGAGACCGTCGAGGACACGGTGGTGCGCTCGGCCGCGGTGACCGCGTGGTGCGTCATCTCCAGGCAGAGCAGGCCGGTCACGGAGCTCCCGACGAACAGCACGACGTAGGCGACACCAGCCGTCAGCAGCCCGGCGGCGCCGCCGAGCCCGGCCGTCGCGGCCAGCGCGCCGACCGAGAGCGCCGCCAGCACGGCGCCCGCGATCGCGCCCTTGGCCGAACCGCCCGCCAGCCGTGCCACGCGGGGCGCGAGTGCGCTGCCCGCGGCGCTGCCGGCGAACCCGAGCGCGGCGACCGCGGCATAGGCCGCCGTGCCCCGCTCCGCCGTACCGGCCAGTTCGGCCAGGCGTCCCGGAGTGAGCAGCTCGATGGACATGAGCATCACGCCGCAACTCGCCGACGCGAGCATGATGCGGCGCAGCACAGGCCCCCGGGCCGCCAGCCGCACACCGGAGACGACCGTGGCGGGCACCTCGCGCAGCACGCCACGAAGAGACCTGCGGTCGTGGGGCGGCTCGGGCAGCGCCACCAGCACCACGACCAGCAGGACCGCGGCCGCCAGCGCACCCAGCAGGTTCGGCGCCGCCAAGGGGAACACCAGCGTCGGCGGCACCACGAGCGGCAGGCCGCCGCCGGCCAGCACCCCCGCGCACAGCGCCACCGACTCCACCACGCCGCCCTTGGCCAGCCCCGGCTTGAGGTCGGCGCCGGGCCCTTCGATGCGGTGCAGCGTGTCGACGTACCAGGAGGTGGCGGGTCCGCTGGACAGCGCCCTGGCGATGCCCTTGAGCACCCCGGTCACCAGGAACATCCAGAACGTCGTGGCCACGCTCATCAGCGCGAGAGCCGCGGCGAGGAACGCGGCGGACGCCGCCAGCACCCCGCGCCGGCCCACGACGTCGGCCAGCCCGCCGGTGGGCAGCTCCAGGCCGACGGTGACGACCGAGAACACGGTCACCGACAGGCCGATCTGGGCCAGGCTGAGACCTCTCTCGGTCATCAGCAGCACCATGGAGGTCATCATGAGCCCCACGGGCAGCCAGGTCAGGGAGCTGACGAGCAGGTAGCGGCGTAACGCGGAGCGGCCCGAGAGCGGTAACTCGCGTGACCGGCGAGGGCCGAGTGAGCGCGACCAATCAACGCGGCGGGCGGTCACGGGCCCTCCTGTGACGGTGGCGTGCGGGGGACGGCGCCCAGCCAGACGTGGACTTTCCTGGCGTCGGGATCGCCGGCGTAGCGGTCGGCGAGTTCGAGCAGCAGCTCCTCGGCCTTCTTCTTGAACTCGGCCAGCGCGGCGGGAGGCAGGATGAGGATGTGGTCGCTCATTCCTGACGCGTCCACCCACTCGCGCGGCCAGTCGGCGACATCGAACTCCTCCATCACCCGGCCGACCATCTCGGCCTGCCGCAAGTGGATGATCTTGACCGCCTCGCGCCCCTCGGCCGTGGCCGACATCTCGACCGCGTCCCACGAGGTGTAGCGGTGGCGGGGCCGCCAGCGGCGCTCGCGGCCGTCGCGCCGGTCGGCGTCCTCCTCGATGAAGCCGTACTTGAACAGCTCGCGCAGGTGGTAGCTGGTCGAGCCGGAGCTTTCGCCGACCTTGCGGCCCAGCTCGCTGGCGGTGGCCGGCCCGTCGGTGCGCAACAGGCCGAGCAGGCGTACACGCAGCGGGTGGGCGACCGCCTTCAGCACCCGCGGATCACTGATCTTGTATTGCTCCTCCACACACTTCAGCCTAGACCGCAAAGACAATTTTGCAAAGACAATTTTGCGGATTGTAGGCTGGGTCTCATGCTTGATGACATCTGGGTGGACGATGCCGTCTTCGACCTGCGGCCGGACTTCGCGGTGCTGCTCATGACCGCGCGCGGACTGCGCAACGGGCCGACCGACGACCGCTCCCGCGCCTGGCTGGCGGCGGCGTCCGAGGTCGAGGTGCAGACCGCGAAGATCGACGCGTGGAAGGACGCCTACCGCGCGTTCGGGGCCAAGCCGCAGCGGACGCGGCCCTCGGTCGACGCCCTCACCCGGCGCATGCCGCTGCCGGAGATCAACCGGGCCGTGGACGCGTACAACTCGATCAGCGTGAAGCACGCGCTGCCGATCGGCGGCGAGGACCTCGACCGCTACGTCGGCCCGGCGCGGCTGGTCAGGGCGACCGGCGACGAGGCGTCGGAGGAGGTGCTGGGGCAGCCGGAGCCGGGCGAGGTGATCTGGCGCGACGACGCCGGCGTCACCTGCCGCCGGTGGAACTGGCGCCAAGTGGTGCGCACCCGCCTCACCGAGGAGACCACCAACGCGATCTTCCTGCTGGAGCGGCTGGAGCCGATGTCGCTGGAGGAGCTCAAGGAGGCCGGCGAGGAGCTCGCCGATCTTCTGTCCCAGTTGTCCCCTGAGGCGCAGATCACTAGCAGATTGCTCACCAGCGGGAAATAAACCCGATGTCTTAGTGTTGATACCAAACAGCAATAAACGCGGCACCACCTGGATTGACGAGGGGGTCGTGACCTCTTTGCACGGTCTTGAGAGGATCGTGCGAGGCGGCACGGGCTCCCGGGCGCACGCTGCCGGTCCAGGCGAGTAGCCTTGGACAGGTTCTCTAACATCAACGCCGATCTGCGGAAGAGGGCGATTTCCGCCGTGTCGTCTGAGTCGTCGCGGACAAACCCACTGGCAAGCTTTGGTCAGAACGAGTGGCTTGTCGACGAGCTGTATCAGAAGTACCTCCAGGACCCCGAGTCGGTCGACAAGGCCTGGTGGAACTTCTTCGCTGACTACAACCCTGATTACGGACCGGGCCGTACCCCGGTCAAAGAAGCGGCGAACGGCACTGTGACCGCCCCCGCTCCCACCCCGGCGCCGCCCAAGGCGCCACCGGCGGCCGAGAAGCCGAAGCAGCCGACCACTCCGGTGCCCAAGGACGCCGAAGAGGTCAAGCTGCGCGGCGCCGCGGCCCGCACGGCGGCCAACATGGACCTGTCGCTGTCGGTGCCGACGGCGACGAGTGTGCGCGCCATCCCGGCCAAGCTGCTCATCGACAACCGCATCGTGATCAACAATCACCTCAAGCGGGGCCGCGGCGGCAAGGTCTCCTTCACCCACCTGATCGGCTTCGCGATCGTCAAGGCGTTGAAGGCCATGCCGGAGATGAACTACTCCTTCGCGGAGGTCGACGGCAAGCCGACGCTGGTCAAGCCCGCGCACGTGGGCTTCGGCCTGGCGATCGACGTGCAGAAGAGCAACGGCGACCGCCAGCTCCTCGTGCCCTCGATCAAGGGCGCGGAGGAGATGGACTTCCGGCAGTTCTGGATGGCGTACGAGGACGTCGTCCGCAAGGCGCGCGCCGGCAAGCTGGGCGTCGACGACTTCGCCGGCACCACGATCTCGCTGACCAACCCGGGCACCATTGGCACGGTGCATTCCGTGCCCCGCCTGATGCCCGGCCAGGGCACGATCATCGGCGTCGGCGCGATGGAATACCCGGCGGAATACCAGGGCGCCTCGCCCGACACGCTGTCGCGGCTGGCCGTCTCCAAGGTCATGACGCTGACCAGCACCTACGATCACCGGATCATTCAGGGCGCCCAGTCGGGCGACTTCCTGCGCCAGATCCACCGGCTGCTGCTCGGTGAGGACGGCTTCTACGACGAGATCTTCGAGGCACTGCGGATCCCGTACGAGCCGGTCCGCTGGGTTCAGGACATCTCGGCCACCCACGACGACGACGTGGCCAAGTCCGCGCGCGTGATCGAGCTGATCCACGCCTACCGGGTGCGCGGCCACCTCATGGCCGAGACCGACCCGCTGGAGTACAAGCAGCGCAAGCACCCCGACCTCGACATCCAGTCGCACGGGCTGACGCTGTGGGACCTGGAGCGCGAGTTCGCCACCGGCGGCTTCGGCGGCAAGCCGCTGATGAAGCTGCGCGACATCCTGGGCGTGCTGCGCGACTCCTACTGCCGCACGGTCGGCATCGAGTACATGCACATCCAGAACCCCGAGGAGCGGGCCTGGATCCAGGCGCGGGTGGAGAAGGCGCACAAGTCGCCGGAGCGCGACGAGCAGCTCAACATCCTATCGCGGCTCAACACCGCCGAGGCGTTCGAGACGTTCCTGCAGACGAAGTTCGTCGGCCAGAAGCGCTTCTCGCTGGAGGGCGGCGAGTCCCTGATCCCGCTGCTCGACTCGGTGATCAGCGACGCCGCCGACGAGGGCCTCGACGAGGTCGTCATCGGCATGGCCCACCGCGGCCGTCTCAACGTGCTGGCCAACATCGTGGGCAAGTCCTACGCCCAGATCTTCGGCGAGTTCGAGGGCAACATCGACCCGCGTACCGCGCACGGCTCCGGTGACGTGAAGTATCACCTCGGCGCGACCGGCGAGTTCACCTCGCCGAGCGGCAACACGATCTCCGCGTCCGTGGTCGCCAACCCCTCCCACCTGGAGGCGGTCGACCCTGTCCTGGAGGGTGTCGTCCGCGCCAAGCAGGACCTCATCGAGCGCGGCGAGGAGGGCTTCACCGTCCTGCCCGTCCTCATCCACGGCGACGCGGCCTTCGCCGGCCAGGGCGTCGTGGCCGAGACGCTCAACCTGTCGCAGCTGCGCGGCTACCGCACCGGCGGCACCGTGCACGTGGTGGTCAACAACCAGGTCGGCTTCACGACCTCGCCCGCCTCGTCCCGGTCCTCGGTGTACGCCACCGACGTGGCCCGGATGATCCAGGCCCCGATCTTCCACGTCAACGGCGACGACCCCGAGCAGGTGGTCCGCGTGGGCCAGCTGGCCTACGAGTACCGGCAGGCGTTCCGCAAGGACGTCGTCATCGACCTCATCTGCTACCGTCGCCGCGGCCACAACGAGGGCGACAACCCGGCCTTCACCCAGCCGCTGATGTACGACCTCATCGACGCCAAGCGCTCGACCCGCAAGCTCTACACCGAGGCATTGATCGGCCGGGGCGACATCACGGTCGAGGAGGCCGAGCAGGCGCTGCGCGACTACCAGGCCAAGCTGGAGCAGGCGTTCACCGAGGTCCGTGAGGCGGCGAAGAAGCCGCAGGAGGCGGCCGCGATGCGGGTGCCGCCGACCGAGGTCGTCAAGTGGTCGCACGACGACACGCCGACCGCGATCACCCACGAGACGCTCAAGCGCATCGTCGACACCCAGCTCAACCTGCCCGACGGCTTCACGCCGCACCCGCGCCTGGCGCCGGTGCTGCAGCGCCGCGGCCAGATGGTCGAGCAGGACGCGATCGACTGGGCGATGGGCGAGACGCTGGCGTTCGGCTCGCTGCTGCTGGACGGCCACCCGGTGCGGCTGGTCGGCCAGGACTCGCGGCGCGGCACGTTCACGCAGCGCCACGCCGTGCTGGTGGACCGGATGACCGGCGCCGACCACACGCCGCTCAAGGCGTTCAACCAGGGCACCACGAAGCTCTACGTCTACGACTCGCTGCTCAGCGAGTTCGCGGCGCTCGGCTTCGAGTACGGCTACAGCGTCGTCCGCCCGGACGCCCTGGTGGCGTGGGAGGCGCAGTTCGGCGACTTCGTCAACGGCGCCCAGACGATCATCGACGAGTTCATCTCGTCGGGCGAGCAGAAGTGGGGGCAGAAGTCCTCGGTCGTGCTGCTGCTGCCGCACGGCTTCGAGGGCCAGGGCCCCGACCACTCCTCCGCCCGCATCGAGCGGTTCCTGCAGGTCTGCGCGCTCGACAACATGACGGTCGCGCAGCCCACCACCCCGGCCAACTACTTCCACCTGCTGCGCTGGCAGGTGGAGTCGCAGCGGCACAAGCCGATGGTGGTCTTCACGCCGAAGTGGCTGCTGCGCCACAAGGCGGCCACCTCCAAGGCGTCCGACTTCACCTCGGGCACCTTCCAGCCGGTCCTCGGCGACACCACCGTCGACCCGGCCAAGGTGACCAAGGTCGTCCTCACCTCCGGCAAGCTCTACTACGAGCTGGCCGCGCAGCGTGACAAGACGGGCCGCGACGACGTCGCCATCGTCCGCCTGGAGCGGCTCTACCCGTTCCCGGCCGAGGAGCTGCAGGCCGAGCTGGGCCGGTACGACTCGCAGGTGGAGTTGGCGTGGGCGCAGGACGAGCCGGCCAACATGGGGCCGTGGCCCTACCTGACGCTGAAGCTGGCCGAGGACCCGCAGGCGCTGGGCGGCCGGCCGGTGCGGCGGGTGTCGCGCACGCCTAACAGCTCGCCGGCGACGGGCTCGCACAACGCCCACGACACCGAGCTGGACGAGATCCTCCACCAGGTGTTCACCTGACGCCCCGGGCAACCAACTGCTAAATTGGCAGTTGTTAGCAGCTAATTAGCAGCTAACAACTGCCAATTTTAGTAGGTGGGTTCGTGCGCCAGCCTCAGAAGCCGCCACCGTGGCGGGAGCTTTGGCTCGAAGCTGACAGCTTGTGGTTGCTGTCGGCCGTCGATTCCATGGAGCGCTACCTGCCATGGGACGAGGTCCGGCGCCGCACGCCGCCGACGGGCCTCACGCACAAGCAGTGGTGGCTCGGCCTCAAAATGGCACGGCTCGGCATGCGGCGAGATCTCCCCCTGGTCGACTCGGCCGGTGTGCCCTTCACCTACGCGCTGCCGGATGAGGTGCTGCGCGGCATGGAGGCGCTCAATCGCGACCTGAGCGGCCGGATCGGCACGCCGGAGCCCGTCGCCAACCCGGTGACCCGCGACCGATACCTCATCAGCTCGCTGATCGAGGAGGCCATCATGTCCAGCCAGCTCGAAGGCGCGGCGACCACGTACGTGGTGGCCAAGGACATGCTGCGGAGCGGCCGTAAGCCGCAGACGGTCGACGAGCTCATGATCCGTAACAATTACCTCGCCATGCGCCGCATCGGAGAGCTGCGCAACGAGCCCCTCACACCAGCTCTCATCTGCGAGATCCAGCACATGGTCACCGAGGGCACCCTGCACAACCCCACAGCGGCCGGCCGCTTCCAGTTGCCTGGCGAGAAACGGGTCGTGGTTGCCGACACTTACGGCGAGGTGCTGCACGAGCCTCCTGCGGCCGAGGAGCTGCCGGAGCGGATCCAACGATTGTGCGACTTCGCCAATGGCAACTCGCACACGACGTACGTGCCTCCGGTGATCAGGGCTGTGGCGGTGCATTTCATGCTGGCCTACGACCATCCGTTCGAGGACGGCAACGGGAGGACGGCACGCGCGCTGTTCTACTGGTCGATGCTCAACCAGGGCTACTGGCTCACGGAGTTCATCTCGATCTCACGGATCCTGAAGAACTCACCGGCCCGCTACGGCCGCAGCTTCCTCCACGTCGAGCAGGACGAGAACGACCTCACCTACTTCGTCATCCACCAACTCGACGTCCTGCGCCGCGCCATCGACGATCTGAATGACTACCTCGGCAGAAAGGTCGCCGAGACGCGCGAGGTCCAAGCGTATCTGGCCCGCGCCCGCAAGGAAGCCTTCAACGCCCGCCAGATCGCCCTTCTGGCGCATGCCGCAGACCATCCCACCGCGGAGTACACCGTGGCCTCCCACGCCGCCGGCCACCGGATCGTGCTCCAGACGGCCAGAACCGACCTCCGCGAGCTGGAGCACCGCGGGCTACTGGTTAAAGTCAGGCGGGGGCGCGCCGACGCCTGGGTTCCGGTCGGCGACCTCGCGTCACGGCTGCGTACGGACTGAATGGAGAACGATGTACTTCACCGATCGGGGGATCGAGGAGCTGGTCGAACGGCGGGGCGAGGAGGAGGTCAGCCTGCTGTGGCTCGGTGAGCGGCTGCGCGAGTTCGTGGACCTCAACCCCGAGTTCGAGATCCCGATCGAGCGGCTGGCCACGTGGCTGGCGCGGCTCGACGACGAGGACGACGAGTAGGGCTCGCCCGCACACAGACGCGATACATCTTGAGTTTTGATTAGACACGACATATCGTGTCTTGCGTAGAGATGTGTCGCCAGGGAGGGCGGGGATCATGCAGCAGTGGACGATCGAGGCACCGGAACAGCTGACGTTCGGCCCAGTGGAGTCGCTCGACGTGCGGATCGTCGCCGGGCGACTGGCCGTGCTCGCCAGCGAGGGCCCGCCCACCCTGGACGTGGCCGAGTTCGAGTCCGCCTCGCCGCTGCTGGTCACCTATGACGAGGACGCCAGGGAGCTCTCGGTCGCGTACAAGGATCTCACCTGGGACGGCCTGCTCGGCTGGTTGCGGCGTGACCGGCGCAGGACGGTCCTGACGATCACCGTGCCTAAGGGATGCCGCGTCAACGCCGGGGTGGTGTCCGCGCCCGCCGTGGTGGCCGGGTTCGAGAAGATGACCCAGGTGCGGAGCGTGAACGCGGAGATCGTGCTGGACGGGGTCAGCGGCGACGTCAGCGCCACGACCGTCTCGGGTGCGGTCGAGAGCCGGGCCATGGACGGCGACCTGGCGTTCAAGAGCGTCTCGGGAGACCTGACGGTTGCCGACGGCACGCCGCGCCGGCTGAGGGCGAACACGGTCTCCGGCCGCATCACCGCCGACCTGACGCTGCGGCCCACGGGTCATGTCACGTTCAACAGCGTTTCCGGTGACATCCTGGTCAGACTGCCGGAGAACGTGGACGCGGACGTCAGCGCGAGGTCCACGTCCGGCAGGCTAGTGAGCACGTTCGAGGAATTGTCCAACACGAGCGGCCCCGGCACGAAGACGATGTCGGGGCGGCTGGGCGGCGGCATGGCCTCAGTGTCGGCGATCACGGTCTCCGGCGAGGTCGCGCTGCTCAAGGGGGAGAAGGAATGAGCCCTGTATTCGGTCACGGCCGGCTCCGGCTGTACCTGCTCAAGCTGCTCGAGGAGAGCCCGCGCCACGGCTACGAGGTCATCAGACTGCTCCAGGACCGCTTCCTCGGCGTCTACTCGCCCTCCCCCGGCACGATCTACCCGCGCCTGGCCCGCCTGGAGGAGGAGGGACTGGTGACGCATGAGGTGGTCGAGGGCAAGAAGGTGTTCTCGATCACCGACAAGGGCCGCGAGGAGCTGAACGCCCGCCTCGACGAGCTCGACGACCTGGAGCAGGAGATCTCCGCTTCAGTACGCGACATCGCCCGCGAGGTGAAGGAGGACGTCCGCGACACCGTCCGGTCCCTGCGTGACGAGCTGACCCGGATGGCCAAGGACGTGCGGACCGGCGCCAAGGAGGACACCAGGCGGCTCAGGGAGCAGCAGAAGGAAGACTTCAAGCGGCTGCGGGACCAGCAGAAGCGGCAGTGGACGGAGCACGCCTACCAGTGGCAGGGGCAGGGTGAGCGGCTGGCCGGCGAGTGGCGCAGGATCTGGACGGAGATCTGGGCCACGCTCGGCGAGACGCCCAGCCGGGCCGATCTCGACGCCGAGCTGGGCGAGTTGCTGGCCGATTTCGTCGCCCAGGCGCGGCAGGAAGCCACTCAGGCGCAGCTGACGCCGGAGAAGCTGGCGGAGTTGCGCACGGCGCTCGACGATGCGAGCCGCCGCATCCACGACATCCTGGAGTCCTGACACCCACCCGTGCGCTATGCGGAGCGGAGCTGGCGATCGATGCGGCGCGAGGTCCGTGCGGCCTTGCGCGCGTGGTAGGCGATGGGCATGTAGCGGAGGCGTTCGGGCAGGCGGGGTGTCAGCACCGCCACCGCGTGCCCGAGATGCCGCAGCCGCCGCTCCTCCCTGGCGGTCCACCGCAGCCCCAGCTTCCTGCGTACGGCGGCCGGCAGGGTGCCGACGGTCACGAAGTGGTTGAACTCCCCCGACCCCACTCCCACCGGCGTCCACAGCCGGCGCAGCGGCCTGGGGAGCCCCGGAGGCGCCGGAGTGCCGCGCAGGACCGACAGCACGTCCAGCGCGGTCGGGTGCGCCTCCAGCCGTTCGGCGACCATGTCGTCGAAGTACCGCCAGAACGCCTCCAGGTCGGCGGGCATCTCCCGCTCGGGCACCTTCAGGATGGCGCCGAGCTGCCGCGACTCGGCGTAGAACCGGCGCTCCTGCGCAGCGGTGAAGGGGGTGCCGAAGTAGCGGTTGAGCGCGATGAAGCGCTCGAACAACGACAGGTGCACCCACGCCCACGCCTCACCGTTCAGCGCGTGGTAGGGCCTGCCCTGCTCGTCCACGCCGCCGATCGTCCGGTGCACCCGCCGGAGCCGTTCGCCCTCGGCCGGTCCGTCGGCGTACACCCACTTCTGCACGGACTCAAGCGTGCGGGTGAGCCGCCCCCACGGGTCGTCCTTGTACGTGGAGTGCTCGGCCACGGCCGCGCCGACCGCCGGATGCATGGTCTGCAGCACCAGCGCACTGCCGGCGACCAGCAGATTTCGATATTCGCCCGTGGTGTCCCAGTGCATCGAACCCGGGCCGAAGGGCTCAACGTCCATGTTTGCGGCCTCCCGGTTGATACAACCTCACTTTCCTTGTATCACCCGGGAGGTCCAAAAGTAACCCTTCACTTATTTCACACGGTAAAGACGATCTTTCCGAAGATCTCCCCTTCCGCCATGGCGGCGAACCCGTCCCGCGCCTGCGCCAGCGGCAACGTCCTGTCGATCTGCGGCCGCAGACCCGTCTGCTCCAGGAACACGGCGAGGCGCTGGAGCTGGTCCCGAGTGCCCATCGTGGACCCGACCACGGACAACTGCAGGAAGAAGACCCGGTTGAGGTCCGCGGGCGGGACCGCACCGCTGGTGGCACCGCTGACGACGATGCGCCCGCCGGGTTTGAGCGACTTGAGCGAGTGGTCCCAGGTGGCCTGGCCGACGGTCTCCATGACCGCGTCCACCCGCTCGGGCAGCCGCGCGCCGGTCTCGAACACCTGGTCGGCGCCGAGCTGGAGGGCACGATCGCGCTTGGCCTCGGAGCGGCTCGTGGCCCAGACCCGGTAGCCGCCGGCCCGGCCGAGCGCGATCAGCGCGGTGGCGACGCCCCCGCCCGCGCCCTGCACCAGCACGGTGGAGCCCGGCTCGAGGCCGGCCTTGTCGAACAGCATGCGGTACGCGGTCAGCCACGCCGTCGGCAGACAGGCGGCCTGCTCGAAGCTGAACGCGGACGGCTTGGGCACGAGGTTGCGGCGCGGCACGGCCACGCGCTCGGCGAACGTGCCGTCGTACACCTCCGACAGCAGCGAGCGCTTGGGATCGAGCGTCTCGTCCGCGCCCGTGCCGATCACGGAGTGCACGATGACCTCATTGCCGTCCTCGTCCACCCCGGCGGCGTCGCAGCCGAGCACGACCGGCAGCCGGTCCTGCTTGATGCCGACGCCCTTGAGCGTCCACAGGTCGTGGTGGTTGAGCGCGGCCGCCCGCACGGAGACGGTCGTCCATCCGTCCGGCGCCTTCGGCTCCGGGTGCTCCCCGTACGTGAGTCCGGCGAGCGGGTTGTCGGGGTCGGTCTGTGTGGCGGTTACGGCGAACATGGCCGCACCCTACTAAGAGGCTCGCTCCTTCACCGTGACCCGGATCCCCTCGAGCGCCTTCTCCCTGAACCACCGCGGACCCGTGACGGCGACCTGCACGTCGCCCCGGCACACCGATGCCGCCGGCCGCCCCCGCCCATCGATGACGAACGGCATCCTGGCCTTCTTCGCACATCCGGGGGTGGGCACGAGCGCGATCATCTCTCGCGCGCCGCCGCCGAACCACAACTGCGGCCCGACCGGATCCCCCTGAGCGGTCTCGCCGGGCTCGGCCAGCCGCACCGTCCCGCCGGCCGACAACACCAGGTAGCCGCCCTTGGTCACCGTCCCCTTCATGGCCCGCGCGACAGTGACCCGCTGGTCGAACGTCAGCCCCTGGCCGCGGTCGTACATCGCCAGCCGCCACTTCTCGAACGTGAACAGCAGCACCTGCCCGTACGGGCCGCTGCCCGCCTGGCGCGGCCAGAGCGTGACGTTGGGCGCATAATTCCTGATCGGCTGCCCGCCGCGGGTGATCTCGACCTCGCCGTTGTACGGCGCCACGAACTGGCGGTAGACGCCGTCGATCCACACACCCTGGAACGGCCGCGACCCCATGCCGGCCAGGTCCAGCTCGGCCGGATACCGTACCTCGGCCCGGACACCGTGCGGGAACACCACCTCGATGACCTCATCACCGCCCTTGGCCCCCCTGGACGGGACCTGGAGGATGTTGGGCGGGCTTTCGAGCCGGGTCAGGGACCTGATCGGCTGGGGGGTGGGTTGAGCGGGGAGCGGCTCGGGGGCCCGGCTGGCGATCAGGCCGACGACGGGGACGGACAGGACCGCGACCACCACCAGCAGCCCGATCCACCGGCGGCGACCGCTCTGGCCCGCCTCGATGACGTCGAACTGGTCAGCCACCGGCGTTCCTTGCCGAGTAGTGCGGCTTGCGCCCCTGGTCTTTAGTTCAGTTGAGCGGCGACCGCCAGCGCAAGCCCTCGAACCGGGCGAAGTCCTTGTCGCAGGTTACGAATTCACAACCGTGCTCGATGGCGAGTGCGGCGAGGTAGGCGTCGGGGATGAGCTTGCCGCGCGCGTCGGCCTTGCGGCACAGCTTGACGAAGATCTCCCAGTGACGCGGACCGGCGTGCACCAGGACCGCGTGCGGCTGGTGGCGGATGGTGTCGGCGAACTCCCGTGCTTCGTCGAACGAGGTGGCGCCGGGAATGCGCGGATTGGTGGCCACGCGGATGAAGCCGTTGAGCGCGAAGTCGCTGACGGCATAGGCCTCATCGCCCTGCAGGAGCTCCGTGACCACGGCAAGGCACTGCTCGTGATGCGCGGCGTCCCACCGCTGCGCGTTGACGAACACGTTCGTGTCAAGCATCCTCATGGCCGGCCCCCAGCACATGCTCGACGAAGTCCTGGTCGTCGAGCTCCTTGAGCTCCGCCCAATTCAGCTTCGGACCGTGGGGGTCCCCAGAGAGCGGGAGCTTGATCGGGGGCCGTTCCGCGACGTCGGCGGAGCGGTGAATGAGTTGCCGCAAGGCGTCCTCCATCACTGAGTTGAGACTGCGTCCTTTTCGCGCCGCGTACGCCTTCGCCTCGTTGAGGAGTTGCTCGTCGATGCGCACCGTTGTCCTCCGCATGACTCCAGCGTCCGCGCGCGACATCAAAATGTCAAGAGCGGAGCGTAGTCGAACGGTCACTCGATTGGCTACTACTTTACGTCACCACGCAGCCACATTGACCTTCCCATCCGTCGTCAGCCGCACCTCCTCCCCCACCAGCTCCCGGGACTCGGCATCCGCCAGGAGCTCAGCCCGCTCCACCACCGCATGCGCCCGCCCGCCAGGCACCTCCACCACGAGAATCCCCTTCTCGGCCCCGCCGTCCCTCCCGTGCGCCACCGTGTACCCCGCGACCACGGCCGGCCCCTCGTAGGCGCCCACGATCGGCACCCCTTTGGCCACGAAGACGGGCGCCGCATCCCCCAGCCGACCGCCCGGCTCGCTCGACCACACCGCGTACGTGTGCTTGGTCAGGTGCATCCCCACCCCGGTCACCAGCCCGTGCCCCGGCTGCGCCCGCAGCAGTCCCGCCATGGTGGCGGTCGAGTGCAGGACGTAGTCACTGGCCGGTCCGCCCGCGTACGGCAGCCCTCCGGTCACCGTCAGCCCGCGCCGCTCCAGCGGATCCAGCCCGATCGCGTCGCACGCCTGCCGCAACGCGATCGCGAAACAGCTGTAGAGGTCGATTGCGTCCATGTCGCCGAGCCCCAGCCCGGCCCGTTCGAAGGCGGCCTCGGCGACCCGCGGGATGGCCTGCGAGGCGCCCAGCGCGGGCCGCGCGGCCACCTCCCAGGTGTCCTCCCCGTACGCCCACCCTCGCAGGTACACCCGCTGCTCCGCAGGGACGCCGAGCCGGTCGGCCAGCCCCGCGCCGGCCAGGACGACCGCCGCCGCCTGATCCACTTCCAGCACGGCCACGGTGTTCCTGGTGTAGGGCCACCCGACGAAGCGATCACCACGCACGAGCTCCGCAGGGGTGCGGGCGGTCCTGCGCCACGCGTGCGGGTTCGCGGCGGCCACCTCGGTCATCGGCGCCATCATCCGCCCCCGGTCGCGCATCTCCTCCTCGATCGAGATCCCGAGCGCCGCCCGCCGCGCGGTCTCCATGATCGCGTACGTGTGCACCGGCAGGAACAGCCCGTGAGCCAGCTCGGCGGCATGCGGCGGGCGCTCCCACCCGTACGGGGGCTTGGGATCGGCGGGATGGCTCCACGACACGTGCGCACCCGCCAGCCGGTACGCCCGCCGCGTGGCCAGGGCCTCGGCCCCCACCACGAGCGCCGAGTCGAGCTCGCCCGCCGCGATCCCGGCCGCCGCCGCGCCGATGAGCAGCTGCGGGGCCGTACCACTGACCTTGGAGTACGCACGGTGGCCGGGGGAGGCGCCGAGACGCTCGGCGAGGCGGCCGACCGGCGAGTCGTACTGCCAGGAGTCGGTGTAGACGATCTGGATCGAGTCGAGCCGCTCGACGGGGAGCCGGGCGTCGGCGGCGGCCGCGCGGGCGACCTCGTCCCACAAATCCAGCGGTTCCGGACCGGGCTGCTCGCGAATGGTGCGTTGTGCGATGCCGATGAGACAGGGGGTGCGTGGATCCATGAGTACATTCAACCAGAACAAGATTCGGTTGATGAGAAGTGGCTTTTGATAATTACCGTTACCGCTGTTACGAGGGGCAATTGAGCACCCGGCACGGCCTGCGGAAATGCTTTCTCGTCATACATGCGATTTCGCTATTTCTATAACGGAATGGAACCGGGTCATGCTTTTTCACGTCGTTTCCTGGCCGCCCGCCCGCGCCATTCATTAACGTTCCGATCGTTTTCCTGGCCCACCGGGGCGCAGTACCCCGCTCTGGGCCGCCGAGAACTGAGAGGAGCTCCATGTTTTCCCGAGCAAGGCGCATCGCGATCCCGCTCGCCGGCCTGGTGTCCATCGGGCTGGCCGCAGGAATGATGAGCGGCGCCACCGCGAGCGCGACGGCACCCTCCGACGTCGTCTCGAAGAACGCCGCCACCCCCGCTGAGCAGGCCATCCAGTTCTGGACGCCGGACCGGATCAAGCTGGCCACCGACCACAACGACGGCCTGGACCTGTCCTCGAAGGGCATCAAGGCCAGCAACGACACCCCCGACGGCCCTCCCGGCTCCGTCCCGCCGATCGGCGGGGAGAAGACGAAGGCCACGAAGAGCAAGCACGTCAACCTGCCGAACACCGTCGGCCGCGTGTTCTTCACGCTGCCGAAGGCCGACCCGCGCAACCCGAAGAACTGGCGTTACTGCTCGGCCAGTTCCGTGCAGGGCAAGTACCGCAACCTCGTGGCGACCTCCGCCCACTGCGTGTACGACACCAGCAAGAACACCTTCTACGACAACTGGATCTTCATTCCGTCGTACTGGGACGGCAAGAACGTCTGGGACGGCAAAGCCCCCTACGGCATTTACGCCGCCAAGACGTTCAACGCGCACGACGACTTCGTGGTGAAGGAGGACTACGACTTCGACTACGCGTTCGTCAACGTCTACAACGGCATCAAGGTCAAGTGGGAGAAGGTCAACGGCCGGTGGCAGTGGACCGTCAAGAACGCCGGCCGGCTGGGTGACAACGTCGGCGGCCAGGGCTTCACCTGGAACCGGAGCACGAAGCTGAACGTGTTCTCGTTCGGCTACCCGGCGGGCGAGCACCCCGACGGCGACAAGCCGTACACCGGCCGCACGATGAAGTTCTGCTACGGCAAGACCAAGCCGATGCCCGAGGCCAGGAAGTACAACCTGCAGGAGCACATCGGGTTCAAGTGCTCCTTCACCGCCGGCGCCAGCGGCGGACCGTTCCTCTACAACTACAAGAGCGCGTCGCGCACCGGCTACCTGGTCGGCGTCAACAGCGTCGCGTGGGACACCGACGGCAACGACCGTTACGACCACATCTCGTCGCCGTACTTCAACACCGACACGTACAAGGTCTACAAGGCCGCCGCCAACCGGTGGACCGGCAACATGCCGTAACGAGTTGGCACCCTGGGCCCCGGATCCCGTGCGGGATCCGGGGCCTCCCTTGGGAATGACATGCGGAATTCAACTCCGCACATACCCCTCCTGACCTGCGATGACGCCGACTTCCTCTGATCGTTTCGGGGTATCCGGAGTAGTCGGCTGACGGTGTGCTTATAGTGCACAAGGGACCCTAGATCAGGTAACGAATCTCTATCCGAGCTGCAATACCCTCTGTACATCTGGAAAAATCCACCCTTACGACCCCAAGAAAGGCTTTTGATGATCTCCCGGGCGAGGCACGTGGTGGCGGCTGCGTTGAGCAGCGCGCTGCTGATGCTGCCTGCCTTCACGGGAGTCGCCGAGGCCGCGCCCTCCAGCGCGGTGTCCTCCGTCCCGCTGGCGAAGACCGCGACGGACGCCAAGAAGGTCGCCGAGTACTGGAGGCCCGACAAGCTCAGGCAGGCCGACAGCTACAACCC
>NZ_VCKY01000090.1 GCF_005889735.1 Nonomuraea turkmeniaca | reverse complement strand
GTGGTGGGGTGGGGCGCTAGGCTGCCGGGTGTGCATTGAACACGGCGTCCAATAGGGGGCTGCATGGCCTACCGCACCGTACTCGTCGGCACCGACGGCTCGAGCTCGTCCTTCCGGGCCGTGTCCGCGGCGGCGTCCCTGGCCGCGGCGACCGGCGCCACCCTCGTCCTGGCCTGCGCGTACCTGCCCATGCGGGAGAGCGAGCGCGCGGTGGCCGCCGATCGGCTCGGCGAGCTCGCGTACAAGGTGAGCGGCTCGACCCCGGCGGAAGACGCGCTGCGGGCAGCGCGGGAGCATGCCGTCGCGGCGGGCGCCGCCGACGTGGTCCTGGCCGCCGAGCAGGGCGAGGCCGTGGACGTGCTGGTCTCGCTGGCAGGCAGGCACCGCGCCGACCTGATCGTGGTGGGCAACCGCGGGCTCAACAGCCTGGCCGGCCGGCTGCTCGGGTCCGTGCCCTCCGGGGTGTCCCACCGCGCCTCCTGCGACGTGCTGATCGTCCACACCACCGACGGCAAGCGCTGACTGACCACCCGGACACCTGCCCTCGCTGAGCACGAAGCCACGCACGGAGCTGAGCACGGAGCCACGCACGGAGCCACGCACGGAGCCGAGCACGGAGCCGAGCACGGAGCCGAGCACGGAGCCGAGGCGGGCCACAGGGCCACCGGGCCGCGGGACGGCGTGCAGCCGGGCGGGGGCTGCGCCGAGCGCGAACACATACGCGCGCGAGAGGCGCCGTGAGCTCGGCATACCCGCGCGCACAGGCCCGCCGGCCGGGAACGGTCCGGTCGACGTTACGGGCGGGCGGGCGTTCGGAGGGAGATCGGTGACGCCGATGCCTCCTTACCGCATAGGCTTAGCGGGACAATGGAGAGAGGAGGCGACACGTGATAGAGCTCGAAGGGCTCCCCGAGCTCGTCGACCCGGTGCTCATTGCCGCGTTCGAGGGGTGGAACGACGCGGGCGAGGCCTCCAGCGGTGTGATCGCCCATCTCGAGTCCGCGTGGAAGGCCGAGCCGCTCATCGCGCTCGACCCGGACGACTATTACGACTTCCAGGTGACGCGGCCCGTGGTCGAGATGAACGACGGGCTGGCCCAGTCGATCGTGTGGCCGACGACCCGGCTGCTGCGCGCCAGGCCGGCCGGCGTGGAGCGCGACATCGTGCTGCTGCGCGGCATCGAGCCCAACATGCGCTGGCGCTCGTTCTGCGCCGACATCATCGAAATCTGCCGCGAGCTGGGCGTGGAGCTGGCCGTCATGCTGGGCGCGCTGCTCAACGACTCTCCGCACACCCGCCCGGTGCCCATCCTGGGCGGTGCCACGGACGCGACGCTCGCCCAATCGACCAATCTGGAGCTGAGCCGCTACGAGGGCCCGACGGGCATCGTGGGAGTGCTACAGCACGCGTTCGGCCAGGCTGGGCTTGACGCGATCTCGCTGTGGGCGTCGGTGCCGCACTACGTGGCCCAGCCGCCCAACCCGAAGGCGACGCTGGCGCTGCTGCGCCGCCTGGAGGACGTGCTGGAGATCCCGATGCCGCTCGGCGAACTCGACGAGGAGGCCCGCGCGTGGGAGCGGGGCGTCGACGAGCTGGCGTCGCAGGACAGCGAGGTGGCCGAGTACGTCAAGGAGCTGGAAGAGCGCAAGGACGCCGCCGAGCTGCCCGAGGCGAGTGGGGACGCGATCGCGGCCGAGTTCGAGCGTTACCTGCGGCGACGGGACGGCGGCACCGACAGCTGACGTCACCGAAACAACGGAAGCCTCCCCCGGTGCGACACTGACAGCTAACCCTCAGGGATTAAAACCGACAATTTTTCACGCTTTCGGGTAATAATCGGTGACCAACAAGATTGCATGTAGTTGGGACCCCAGATTCAAGGTCACTTACCCTGATAAATCGCGAAAGCCTCGGCTTCGCGCCGTGATGCCTACCCACTGACCGCGCACGTTAGGCACGCCATGGCGACTTCCCATGTAGATCCGCATCAAAGAAGTCAGGACACCCGGCGGCGCATCCTGGAGATGGCCGTCTCCCTCAGGGAGGACCGCACCGGCGGCTCCGTGGATCACTTCCTCGCCCTGCTTCAGGACCGGCTCCCGCTCTGGCTCAGCATTCTGCACGATCTTTCGCACCACATCGGAAGAGGGTGCGTATCAGACAATCTTCTTCCTATTGCCCAAGCGGGCATTGATTACTACGTCGACGTACAGAGCGCGGCGCTGCCCGCGTTCACCTCGCCGAACGTGACCGTCCGTTTCCGCGAGGCCATCCGCGACAACGGGCTCGGGCCTCCTACCGAGACCGCCCCGCTGGCCGCCTATCTGGCGGCCGAGCAGCGGCTCGGCCGGATCCGAGCCGACGTCGACCCGGAGGCCAGCGCCCGGCTGCTGATCGCGGGCTGCTTCCACCGGGCCTACATCGAGATGTTCGTCGGCGCCGACGCCGGGCCGACGCGCGCGGCGAGCGCCGTCGAGATCGTGCGGGAGCTGCGTCTGGAGCCCGTCACGTCGCCGGTCGCCTGACGTCCGAGCCTGCGACGTCCCGAGCGGGACGTCCGCAGGTCGGCGGGCTGCTAGTGCGGCAACGCCTGGACGGTCTGCGGCATGGTACGGCGGCCGCGCAGGGCTTCGTCGTAGCGGTGCCAGATCAGCGCCGCCACGTCCGGGTCGGCGCCCAGCGGCTCGCTCACCAGCCCCGCGCCCGCCGCGACCAGGCGGTCGTGGAAGAAGCCGGGAGCCAGCACGTACGAGGCGATCGCCACCCGGGCGGCAGGCGTCGAGCCGAGCCGCTCCATGGCCTCCCCCAGCGACGGCGAACCGGCCGAGGCGAAGGCCGCCGTGACCGGGCGGGCCAGGCGTACCGCGAGCCGGTGCGCGGCGGCGCGCACGTCGGCGAGCGCGGCCGGGTCGGAGGAGCCGGCCGCGCCGAGCACGACGGCGTCGGTGGCGCGCAGTCCGGCCCTGGCGAGCTTGCGGGCCAGCACCGACGTCAGCAGCCGGTGCGGACCGAGCCAGCCGGCCACCACGGCGTCCGGGCGGTGCTCGGCGATGACGTCGGGCAGGTCGATGTGGACGTGGTAGCCGCCTGCCAGCAGCAGCGGGACCACCACCACAGGGCCGCGGACGGCGTCGAGGACGTCGGACAGGAGGGGCGAGCTGATCTCGAGGTAGCTGAGCTCGACCCGGTGACCCGGGCGTGCCCTGGCGGCGGTCCGCGTCAGGGCCGACAGGGTCTCCTCCCCCGCGGCGCTGCGCGTCCCGTGCGCGGCCAGGATCAGTGTGGGCTTCACATCCCCGCCTCGTACTGGCACGCGAGCCGGTAGCCGCGCTTGACCACCGTCTCGACGATCCCGCTCGGGCCGAGCGCGCGGCGCAGCCGGGTGATGGCCATCTCCACGGCGTGCTCGGCCGAGTCGCGCGCGATGCTGCCCGGCAGCACGGTACGCAGGTCGGCGCGGGACACCACGTGCCCAGGCTTGTCGGCCAGCCGCTTGAGCACGGCCATCGGGGCGGGCGGCAGCGGCCGCAGTTCGCTGTCCACGACCACGGCGTGGCCGCGGATCTCCAGGTGGTGGTCGCCGGCCACGAGCCTGGTGACGCCGTGCTCGGGCAGGTGCCTGGCCAGAGCGCGGGCCAGCGCGCCGAGCCGCGAGCGGTCCGGCTGCAGCGTCGGCACGCCGCGCGCGGTGAGCGGCCCGGCGGTGACGGGCCCCACGCAGGCGGCCACGACCGACCCGCTGAACGCCGCCAGCAGCGTGTCCTCCAGCCCTTCCGCACGCGCCATGCCGAGCATCGCGTGTACGGCGGGCGCGCTGGTGAAGGCGACCGCGTCCACCGAGCCGGAGATCGTCTGGCTGATCAGGCGGCGCAGCGGCGAGACGTCGCGGTACGGCAGCCACCGGTAGACCGGGATCTCGATCACCTCGGCGCCGGCCTGGCGCAGGTCGGCGACGAAGCCGTCGAGCGGCTCGCCGTGCTGCTGCACCGCGATGCGCCGGCCGCGCAGGTTCTGGTCGAGCAGGTACTGCTTGACCTCCTCGCACGACTCGGTGGCGGGGGTCCAGTAGTCGTTGAGCCCGGCGGCCCGCACCGCTCCCCTGGCCTTGGGCCCGCGGGTGAGCAGCCGGGCGGTGGACAGGTGCTCGCCCAGGTGGGCCGACAACCCCCAGCCTTCGGCGGCGGCCATCCAGCCGCGGAAGCCGACACCCGTGGTGACGACCACGTCGTCGAGCGGTGACTCGAGGGCGAGTCTGGTGGCGGCGAGCAGGTCGGTGTCCTCCGCCAGGGGAACCAGCCTGATCGCGGGGGCGCTGACCACCCGGGCGCCGCGCCGCTCCAGCAGGGCGCCGAACTCCTCGCGCCGCCGGGTCGCGGTCACGCCGATCGTGAAACCCGACAGCGCGTCGGGCGCCGTTTCCGGAGCACCGCCGCCTTCGAGGGGAAGAGCACTCATGCCGTCACCTCCAGGGATACGAGAATGCCTGGCCGGGCCCCGAGCACTCGGCCAGGCATCACAGGCGCATGTGACGCAAGTGAGATCACCCTCCGATATTGCTTTCGGGTGGTTTCGCCCACGGGTCCCTTCTGTTACCGCTGTGCTACAAGGCCGGGCATTCGCGGTTGGCAGGAGGCGATCGCGGGAAACGTCCACCGTGACGACGCGGCAATCGGGGAGTGGCGTGTGACGGTCCGGCCTATTCGCACGTTCGGTGATCCGGTGCTCCGCTCGGTCGCGGAGCCGGTCGAGGACTTCGATCGAGAGCTGCGGCGGCTGGTGAAGTCGCTGACCGCCACGATGCGGGCGGGAGCCGGCCGGGCGGGGCTGTCGGCACCGCAGATCGGGGAGCCGGTACGGGTGCTGGTCTACGCGTACGACGGCCGATCAGGCCATCTGATCAACCCGCGGCTCGAGCTGTCGGAGCGGCGCGTCGTCGCCGACGAGGCGTGCCTGTCGGCGCCCGGCGTGTGGTGGCCACTGGAACGTTCCTACATGGTCACCGCGCGTGGCCGCGACATGTTCGGCAAACCCGTGACGGTGCGGGCGCTCGGCGTGCTGGCGAGGGTGCTGCAGCACGAGGCCGACCACCTGGACGGCGTGTTGTTCAGCGACCACCTCGAAGCGGCTGAGCGTGAACGCTTTCTCGCGGCGGCTCAGCCAGGCTGAGCTCCCGCCGCTGCTCCGGGTCGGTGCCGCCCCAGACGCCGTACGCCTGCCGGGTGGTCAGCGCGTACTCCAGGCACGGCTCGCGCACAGGGCAGCCATGGCATACGGTCTTGGCCCGCTCGACCTGTGACTGGCTCGGCCCTTCCACGGAGATCGGGAAGAACAATTCCGGGTCCAGGTCCAGGCAGGCGGCTCTGCGTGTCCAGTCGAGCATCATCATCATGACGTTCGCGCCTACCCATGCCGTCCGGGGTCATACATGCGCGAGCAGCAGCCGGTCCCAGTCGGACAGGAACCTGCCGAGCCCGTAGCGGGCCAGCGCCGCCGCCCGCGCCGCCTTGCCCGCCTGCGCGGCGCTCTCCGGGTCGGCGGCGAACGTGTGCAGGGCGTCGGCCAGCACGTCGACCTTCGTCGACAGCACGCCGGCCTCCGGCGGCACCGCTTCGAAGGCCTCGGTCGCGGCCAGCGCGACGACCGGCATGCCCAAAGTCATCGCCTCGATGAGGGCCAGGCCGAGCGAGGTCCACCGGTAGGGGTGCAGGTAGACCCGCCGCCTGGCCAGTTCGGCGTGCATGACGTGCTGCGGCAGGTCCTCGTACGCGCCGTACGGCAGCCCGTTCACCTTCATGCCGAACACGTCGAGCGGGACCCGCGAGGCGAAGCCGGGCAGCAGGTCGGTGCCGGCCACCCGGGTGCGGCGCACCGGCTCGTTGACCACGACGCCGGCCCGGGGCAGCTCCCCCGTGTAGAGGTGGCCGGGGTCGGGCACGCCGTGCTCGATCACACGCGTGGGCGCCTTGCCGTTGTCCCAGTAGAGCTCGTTGAAGTGGGTGACGTGGACCAGCGTGATGTCGGCGCGATCCGCCAGCGGGTGCCGGGTGTGCGGCACGTCGCCCTTGGGCGTGTTGTGCTCCACGTAGATGCCCGGCACGTCGCGGCCGAGCCATTCGCGGGCCAGGTCGATCTCGTGCGGCCGCTGGTAGACGGCCACGTCGATCGGCTCGTCGCGGAGCCGGTCCCAGGGGACCTCGCGGGCGCTGTCCGGCCAGTCGAAGGTGGCCGCCCGCCCCCGCCCGTCGGGACCCCGGCCGGGGACGAGCGGCAGCACATAGGTGTGCCCGCCGCGGATGAAGGCGCTCGTCCAAGAGCCGTGCACGTGCCAGATGAGGATCCTCACCAGCGGCTCCAGCCCATGGTGCGGGCCCACGGCGCGGAGATGCGGGCTCCGGCCGGCACCGGCCCTTCGGCGTCGGTGAGCACGCGGTCCACGACGTCGATCAGGTCGTCGGCGACCTCGGGAGCATGCTCGATCTCCTCCGGCAGCGTCAGCGCGGTCGGGACGAGGATGCCCCTGGCGCCGGCGGCCCTGGCGGCCTCCATGTCCCTGCCGATGTCGCCCACGACCACGCAGTCGCGGGGGCTGACGTCGAGCACGGCGGCGGCCCTGATCACGAGCCCGGGCGCGGGTTTGCGGCAGGTGCAGCCGTCGGCGTCGTCGTGGACGCAGATCGCCCACGCGTCGAACGGGCCGAGCAGTTCCTCCACCTTCGCGTTCACCTGGTCCATCTCGTCCGGGGAGACCAGGCCCTTGGCCACGCCGGACTGGTTGGTGACCACGGCCACCGGGACATCGGCGCGCCGTAGCCGGCCCAGCGCCTCCAGCGCGCCCGGCATCGGCTCGACCCGGTTCGGGTCGCCGTTGTAGGGCACGTCCCTGATCAAGGTCCCGTCCCGGTCGAAGAGCACCGCGCCGGGACGTCGCTTTTCGAACACCTTTCACCTCCGTCGCGTGCCC
Organism: Nonomuraea turkmeniaca; assembly: GCF_005889735.1. Classification (GTDB taxonomy): domain Bacteria; phylum Actinomycetota; class Actinomycetes; order Streptosporangiales; family Streptosporangiaceae; genus Nonomuraea; species Nonomuraea turkmeniaca. The sequence goes on along the minus strand of NZ_VCKY01000090.1, from coordinate 32,176 downwards.
GCCAGCTACCCGAGGGCCGACCCGGCAAACAACTACTCAGAGTGACCAAGTGCAGGCCACTAAGCCCGTTTCCGCATCTCCTGGGCATGGCGCAGGTTTGAGGACCGCTTCGCTCGGTAGCGGTTCACGACATCCGTGGGGAGGAAATATGCGATTTCTCGGCATCAACGCGATCTTTCACGACCCGGCGGCGGCGCTGGTCGTCGACGGGGAGATCGTGGCCGCGGCGGAGGAGGAACGCTTCAGCCGCCGCAAGCACGGCAAGCGACCGCTGGCGTTCTCGGCGTGGGAACTGCCCGAGCTGGCCGCCGCCTGGTGCCTTCGCGAGGCGGGTCTTTCCCCCGAGGACATCGACGTGGTGGCGTACTCGTACGACCCCGGGCTGGTGAGGCAGAGCCCGGATGGCGATTGGGAGGACCTGCGCACGAGGTACGCGGTGCGCGCCCCGCTGTTCCTGGCCACCGCGCTGCCGGGACTGGACCCCGGCCAGGTCTCCTACGTGCCGCATCACGTGGCGCACGCCGCCTCGGCGGGGCTGGCCTCCCAGTGGTCGACGCAGGGGCGTGACTGCGCGGTGCTGGTGTGCGACGGCCGTGGCGAGAACGTCTCCCACCTGGCGGGCCGCTACCGCGACGGCGAGCTGGAGGTGCTGGCCACACAGGAGCTGCCGCACTCGCTCGGCCTCATGTACGAGGACGTCACCGAGCATCTCGGCTTCCTGCGCTCCAGCGACGAGTACAAGGTGATGGCGATGGCCTCCTACGGCACGCCCCGCCACCTGGAGGCGCTGCGCGAGGTGATCTACACGACCGGCGACGGCGGCTTCCGCGTCGAGCCGGTCGACTGGAACGTTTATGCCAAGGCCCTGTCCAGGGGCGCCGCCTGGACCTCCGACCACGCCGACCTGGCCGCCAGCGTGCAGGCCCGGCTGGAGGAGGTGCTCATGGAGCTGGTGCGCTGGCTGCACGAGCGCACCGGCGAGCGGCGGCTCGCGCTGGCCGGCGGCGTCGCGCTGAACTGCGTGGCCAACACCCGGCTGCTGGACGAAGGGCCGTTCGACGAGGTGTGGGTGCAGCCCGCCGCCGGGGACTCCGGGACCGCGCTGGGCGGGGCGCTGCACCTGGCGCAGGCCTACGGCGAGCAGGCCGCCCCCATGCCGACCGCGGCGCTGGGTCGCGGCTTCACCGACGAGGAGCTGGGCGCGTGGCTGGACGTGGCCCGCGTGCCGCACACCCGGCCCGCGGACCTGGCCGCGGCGGTGGCCGCCGAGCTGGCCGCCGACAAGATCGTGGCCTGGTTCCAGGGGCGGGCCGAGTACGGGCCGCGGGCGCTCGGGCACCGGTCGCTGCTTGCCCATCCCGGGCACGCGCGCAACACCGAGCGGCTCAACGACGTCAAGGGGCGCGAGCAGTTCCGGCCGATCGCGCCGATGGTGCTGGAGTCGCGGGCGGCCCAGATCTTCGGGCGGGGGCCCGTGCCGTCGCCGTACATGCTGTTCGTGCACGACGTGCACCCGGACTGGGCGGCGCGCATCCCCGCGGTGGTGCACGTGGACGGGACCGCGCGCATCCAGACGGTCTCCCCCGCCGCCCAGCCGCTGATGGCGCGGGTGCTGGCGGAGTTCGAGTCCCGCACGGGGCTGCCGGTGATCGTCAACACGAGCCTGAACACCGCGGGACGGCCGATGGTGGACGACCCGCGGGACGCGCTCGAATGCTTCGGGTCCGCACCGGTGGACGTGCTCGTGCTCGGGCCGTACGTGGTGCGGCGCGGCGAGGTGTTCGCCTCGTGATCACCGTCGTGATCCCCACCATCGGGCGGCCGACGCTCGCCGACACGCTGGCCGCCGTGGGCTCCGAGGTGCCGGTGATCGTCGTGGACGATCGTGTTACGGACCGCGACCAGACGGGTACGCTTCGTCGTGGCGGTGGCAGTCGCACGAAGGAGCGTGGTGTGACGCTGTCCGCCCTGTCACGTTTTGAGCACGTACGAGTCGTCCGGTCGGGAGGCCGGGGTCCTGCCGCGGCACGCAACGCCGGGTGGCGGGCCGCGGAGACACCCTGGGTGGTGTTCCTCGACGACGACGTGATCCCCCAGCCCGGATGGGCCGCGGCCGTCTGGAAAGACCTGGTGGACCTGCCCGAGGACGTGGCGGGCAGCCAGGGGCGCATCGTGGTGCCGCCGCCGTCCGGCCGCCGGCCGACCGACGCCGAGCGCAACACCGCCGGACTGGCGGACGCGCTGTGGGTGACGGCCGACATGGCCTACCGGCGGTCGGTGCTGGAGGCGGCCGGCGGGTTCGACGAACGTTTCCCCCGGGCCTACCGGGAGGACGCCGACCTGGCGCTGCGGGTCGCGCGGGCGGGCCACCGGCTCGTGCGCGGCGACCGGGTGACGGCGCATCCGGTACGCCAGGACGGGTTCTGGGCCAGCGTGCGCTTCCAGCGCGGCAATGCCGACGACGCGCTGATGCGGCGCGTGCACGGCCGGGGATGGCGTGCGGCCGTCGGCGGCGGGCGCGGGCGGCTGCGGACGCACGCGGTGACCACGGCGGCCGGACTCGCGGCCCTGACCCTCGCGGCCTTGAGCGCCCGCCGGACTCTCCCGGCGACGCGACGCGCCGCCGTCCTGGCCGGGCTCGTATGGGCCGGGTTGACGGCGGAGTTCGCGTGGCGGCGGATCACGCCCGGGCCGCGTACCCCCGATGAGGTGTGGCGGATGGTCGTCACCAGCCTGGTGATCCCGCCGGTCGCGTGCGCGCACCGGCTGCGGGGGGAATGGAGGGTGCGGCGATGAGCGCTCGCATGCGGGGAGCGGTGCTGTACGGTGCGGGCCCGTGCGCGACGGCGGGCGCCGCGACGTGCGGCGCCGCCGCCAAGGTCACGCCCACGAGGGCGAGGGCCGAGAAGACCGAACGGGCCGCCGCCAAGAGCGCCGGCGGGCGGGGACGCGTGCTGGTGGCGCGGCTCGACGACGCCGGGGACGTGCTGCTGACCGGGCCCGCCGTCCGGGCGGTGCGCACGCAGGCCGACGAGGTCGTCTTCCTGGCCGGCCCCAACGGGAGGGCGGCCGCCGAGTTGCTGCCCGGCGTGGACCGCGTCGTGGAGTGGCAGGCCCCGTGGATCGACCACACTCCCCCGCCCGTCGGCAAGGCGCAGGTCGCCGACCTGGTCGGGCGGCTGCACGGCATCGACGAGGCGGTGATCCTCACCTCGTTCCACCAGTCGGCGCTGCCGCTGGCGCTGCTGCTCAGGCTGGCCAGCGTGCGCAGGATCACCGCGATCAGCAACGACTACCCGGGCTCGCTGCTCGACGTCCGCCATGTCGTGGACGAGAGCGTCGACGTGCCCGAGGCCGAGCGGGCGCTGGCCGTGGCGCGGGCGGCGGGGTTCGAGCTGCCGCCGGGCGATGACGGCAAACTCGCAGTTCAGCGGCCATTGCCGGATATAGACAAATTTACGGGGCATTTGCTCAGTGTCGGCGCCGATGCCGGCAGAAGTGCCAACAAAGGCGCCAACAGAGGCGCCAACACCGGTGCCAATGGCGGCACCGACACAGGCGCGTACGTCGTGGTGCATCCGGGGACGTCGGCACCCGCGCGGACCTGGCCGGCCGAGAGGCATCGGCAGGCCGTTCGCGGGCTGGCGGAGGACGGGCACCGAGTCGTCGTGACCGGCACAGAACGTGACCTCACCGCCTACGTGGCCGGCGACGACGCGGCCGACCTCGGCGGCGCGACCACGTTCGCCGAACTGGCCGCCGTGCTGGCAGGCGCCGGCGTGCTCGTGGCCGGCAACACCGGCCCCGCGCACCTGGCCGCGGCGGTCGGCACGCCGGTCGTGAGCCTGTTCGCCCCCGTCGTCCCGGCGGCGCGGTGGGCCCCGTACGGGGTCCCCGTGGTGCTGCTCGGCGACCAGCAGGCGCCCTGCGGGAACAGCAGGGCCCGCACCTGCCCGGTCCCCGGACACCCGTGCCTGTCCCAGGTGACAAGTGAGCAGGTGGTCAAGGCAGTGAGGGAGTTGACTCAGTGAAGGTCGATCTCATCTCCGAGCACGCGGACCCGCTGGCCGCGATCGGCGGCGTCGACGCGGGCGGCCAGAACGTGCACGTCGCCGCGCTGGCCGTCGCGCTGGCCGAGCGCGGGCACACGATCACGGTCCACACCCGGCGCACGTCGACGTCGCAGCCGGCGTCGGTGCCACTGGCGCCCGGCGTCACGGTCGAGTACGTACCCGCCGGCCCCCCGGTGCCGGTGCCGAAGGACGAGCTGCCGCCGTACATGCCGGAGTTCACCGACCGCCTCGCCGACCACTGGGCGATCGACCCGCCGGACGTGGTGCACGCGCACTTCTGGATGAGCGGGCAGGCGGCGCTGCAGGCCGCCGACGGCATCCCCGTGGTGCAGACGTTCCACGCGCTGGGCACCGTCAAGCGGCGCTGGCAGGGCGAGGCGGACACCAGTCCCCCGCACCGGATCGACACCGAGCGCGAGATCGGCAAGCGGGCCGACGCGGTGCTCGCCACCTGCAGTGACGAGGTGGGCGAGCTGTGCGCGATGGGCGTGCCGGAGCGGCGGGTCGTCGTCGTGCCGTGCGGGGTGGACCTGACGGCGTTCTGCCCGGACGGGCCCGTGGCACCGCGCCCGGCGGGCCAGACGGTTCTGTGCATCGGCCGGATGGTGCCGCGCAAGGGCGTGGACACGGTCATCGCGGCGCTGCGCCAGCTGCCCGGCGCCGACCTGGTGATCGCCGGCGGCAGCCCCGACGACGAGGAGGCCGTCAGGCTGCGCGAGCTGGCCGCCGCGTACGGCCTCGAGGACCGGGTGCACGTGATCGGCAGCGTGCCACGCGCGCGGGTGCCGGCGCTGATGCGCTCGGCCGACGTGGTGGTGACGGTGCCGTGGTACGAGCCGTTCGGCATGGTCCCGGTCGAGGCGATGGCGTGCGGCGTCCCCGTCGTGGCGTCCGCGGTCGGCGGGCACCTGGACACGGTCGCCGGCTGCGGCGTGCTGGTGCCGCCGCGCCGCCCGCGCGCGCTGGCCAGAGCGCTGAAGGACGTGCTCGGCGACCCGGACAAGCGGGCCAGGCTCGGCGCGGCGGGGGCCAGGCGGGTCCGCGAGAGGTACGCCTGGCCGCACGTGGCCGAGCGGACCGAGGCCGTGTACACGCAGGTCATCGACGGCAAGCTGTGCGGCCTGGCGGCCTTGGGGGGTTGATCGTGGACACTCATCTGGAAAAGCTCTGGACCACGCTGGAGAAGGTCGACGGCCAGGCGGCGGGGGTCCGCGCGTGGGGCGCGAAGCTGGCCGGCGTGCTGGCCTCCGGCGGCCGGCTGCTGGCCTGCGGCAACGGCGGCTCCGCGGCCGAGGCGCAACACCTGACGGCCGAGCTGGTCGGCCGGTTCAGGGACGACCGGCAGCCGTACGCGGCGATCCCGCTGCACGCCGACGGCTCGTCCCTGACGGCAATCGCCAACGACTTCGGCGCCGAGGAGGTCTACGCCCGCCAGGTGCGCGCGCACGGCCGGCCCGGCGACATTCTGCTGTGCCTGTCCACCAGCGGTGCCAGCTCCAACGTGCTGGCCGCCGCCCGGGCGGCGCAGGACGGCGGGATCCTCGCCTGGGCCATGACCGGGCCGGCGCCCAACCCGCTGGCCGGGCTGTGCGACGACGCGGTGGCCGTGCCCGCGAAGGAGACGGCCACCGTGCAGGAGGTGCATCTCGCGCTGATCCACTTGCTCTGCGACGCGGTGGAGGAGGCGCTGTGACGGATCCGCGACGGAGTGAGGACATCCATCGTTGCCTTCCGGGCGCAGCCCGGCGATCAGACGCCGTGACCAGCGCACCCAAGGCCATGACGGGTCCGCTCGTGGTGCTCGGGGACACGCTGCTCGACGTGGACGTCGAGGGCGAGGCCGAACGGCTGTGCCCGGACGCGCCCGTGCCGGTGGTGGACGTCTTCGCCGAGCAGGCGCGCCCCGGCGGCGCCGGGCTGGCCGCGCTGCTGGCCGCCCGCGACGGCGCCGACGTCGTGCTGATCACCGCGATCGGCGACGACCCCGACGGGCATCGCCTGTGGGGGCTGCTGTCGGAGGAGCTCGACCTGGTACGGCTGCCGCTGCGCGGCGGCACCGTACGCAAGACCAGGGTCAGAGCCAGCGGTCAGACGCTGGTCAGGCTGGACACCGGCGACGGCACCGCCAGGTACGCCCCCAGCGAGGCGGCCGCCGAGGCGATCGCCCGGGCCGGCGCGGTGCTGGTGTCCGACTACGGCAGAGGCGTCGCCAAGATGGCCCGCGAGCTGCTGTGCGAGACCGACGTGCCGGTCGTGTGGGACCCGCACCCGCGAGGCGAGCAGCCGATGCCCGGCTGCGCGCTGCTGACGCCGAGCGAGGCCGAGGCGCGGATGTTGTGCCCGTCCGCCTACCGCGGCCCCGACCAGGCCGCCCGCCGGCTGGTGCGGGAGCTGCGCGCCAGGGCGGTGGCCGTCACGACGGGCGCGCGCGGGGCCGCGCTGGCCCTCGAGGGCGGCCCGCTCACCCGGGTGCCGCCTCCGGTGCAGGCCGGCGGCCAGGACGCGTGCGGCGCGGGCGACCGGCTGGCCGGCGCCGCGGCCCTGGCGCTGCGCGACGGCGCCGGCACGGCGGACGCGGTGGCGATCGGCGTCGGCGAGGCGTCGCGGTTCGTGGAACGCGGCGGCGCCGCCTCCGTGCGGCGTCCCATCGCCGATCTCCGCTCGGGGGCCGGTGACGGATGTCCTCGCTACCCTGCGGATCCATCGCAGGACCACGAGCAGCGGCTCGGCGACCGGCCGCGCACGGCGCTGGAGGTGGCCGAGTTCACCCGCGCCAACGGCGGGCGGCTGATCGCCACAGGCGGCTGCTTCGACCTGTTGCACGCGGGCCACGTGAGCCTGCTGCGGCGGGCCAGGGCGCTGGGCGACGCGCTCGTCGTCTGCGTCAACTCCGACGACTCCGTGCGTCGGCTGAAGGGCCCCGACCGGCCCATCGTGGACGTGCGCGACCGGGTCGAGGTGCTCAGAGCGCTCGGCTGCGTGGACGCCGTGCTGGTGTTCGAGGAGGACACCCCGGCCCGCGCCATCGAGCTGCTGCGCCCCGACGTGTGGGTGAAGGGCGGCGACTACGAGGGGGAGGTCCTGCCCGAATCCGAGGTCCTGGCCCGGCTCAGCGCGGAGATCGTCGTGCTGAGCACCCTGCCGGGACGTTCGACAACCAATCTGATCAGGGAGATCCAGTGAACATCTTGATTACCGGGGGAGCCTCCGGGCTCGGTCTGGCCACCGCCGAGGCCGTCGAGAAGGAGGGCTGGCGGGCGCTGGTCGTCGACGTGCGGGAGCCGGACCAGCGTTTCGATCACGTCACCGCCGACCTGGCCGACCGCGGCGAGGCCGAGCGGGCGGTACGCGAGCTGGCCGAGCGGGCCGGCGGCCTGGACGGCGTGGTGACGGCCGCGGGCATCGACGCGTGCGGCCGGCTGGAGGACGTGCCGGCCGACGACTGGGAGCGGGTCGTCAAGGTGAACCTGCTCGGCACCGCGTCCGTCGTGCGGGCCGCGCTGCCGTACCTGAAGCACACCCGCGGCAAGGTCGTCACCTGCGCCTCGACGCTGGGGCTGCGGCCGCTCAGCGACGCGTCGGCGTACTCGGCGTCGAAGTTCGGCGTCGTCGGCCTCACCCGGGCGCTGGCGGTCGAGCTGCGGGGCGAGGTAGGGGTGACGCTGCTGATCCCGGGCGGCATGCGGACCGGCTTCTTCGACGGACGGCCGGAACAGTACAAACCAGGCCCCGAGGCCGGGCTGAACGATCCGGCCGACGTCGCGCAGACCGTGGTGTTCGCACTGCGGCAGCCGGCCGGGTGTGAGGTGAGAGAGCTCGTCGTCTGCCCCTCGACGGAGACGTCATGGCCCTAGAGCTCTTGGCGCTGCGCGGGCTCGGCCTCGGCGACCTGCTCACGGCCGTGCCCGCGCTGCGGGCCCTGCGCCAGGCGTTCCCCCGGCACCGGATCACCCTCGCCGCGCCGCGGCCGCTCGAGGCGCTGCTCCCGCTGATCGGCGCGGTGGACGACCAGGTGGACGTCTCCGGGCCGGGCCCGATCCCGATGGACACCGCGCAGTTCGACCGGCCGGACATCGCGGTCAACCTGCATGGCAAGGGCCCGCAGAGCATCGACGCGCTGAAGAACACCGAGCCGGGGCGGCTGATCAGCTTCGGCACAGGACCGCCGTGGCAGAACGGCGTGCACGAGGTGCGGCGCTGGTGCGGGCTGCTGGAGTGGCACGGCATCCCGGCCGATCCCACGGACCTGACGCTGGGGATCTCCGACCGCACGGGCCCGGCGATCGTGCACCCGGGGGCCGCCTATCCGGCGCGGCGCTGGCCGCCCGATCGGTTCGCCCAGGTCGCCGCGGCCCTGGACGACGTGGTCGTCACCGGCAACGCTGAGGAAGTGCCCATCGCCAGGAAGGTCGCCGAGTTGGCCGGGCTGCCGCCCGAGCGCATGCTGGCCGGGCACACGTGCCTGGCCGACCTGATCGACCTGGTCAGCCGGGCCAAGCTGGTGGTCTGCGGCGACACCGGCGTCGCACACCTGGCGACGGCGTTCTGCGTGCCGTCGGTGGTGTTGTTCGGGCCGGTCTCGCCGGCGTTGTGGGGCCCGCCGCCCGGCTGGCGCCACGTGGCGCTGTGGGCAGGGCGCTGCGGGGATCCGCACGGCCAGCGGGTCGATCCCGGCCTGCTGAAGATCGAGGTATCCGAAGTCGTCGACGCTGCCTTGGAGGTCACGTCATGAGGGCTCTGGTCACCGGGGGCGCCGGGTTCCTCGGCTCCTACCTGTGCGAGCGGCTGCTGGACGAGGGGGCGGAGGTCGTCTGCATGGACAGCTTCCTCACCGGCGGGCCGCGCAACGTCGAGCATCTGATGAGCCGGCCGGAGTTCCGGCTCATCGAGTGCGACCTGACCGGTTACGTGCACGTACCGGACCGGCTGGACCTCGTCCTGCACTTCGCCTCGGCCGCCTCGCCGGCCGACTACCTGCGCTATCCGATCGAGACGCTGCGGGTGGGCAGCGTGGGCACGCTGCACGCTTTGGGGCTGGCCAGGGAGAAGGGCGCCAGGTTCGTGCTCGCCTCGACCAGCGAGGTGTACGGCGACCCCCTGGAGCACCCGCAGAAGGAGACCTACTGGGGGAACGTCAACCCGGTCGGCCCGCGCAGCGTGTACGACGAGGCCAAGCGCTTCGCCGAGTCGCTGACCACGGCCTACCGCCACTCGCGCGGCACCGACACCGGCATCGTCCGGATCTTCAACACGTACGGCCCGCGCATGCGCCCGTTCGACGGCCGCGCCATCCCGACGTTCATCAGGCAGGCGCTGACCGGCGAGCCGATCACCATCACCGGCGACGGTTCGCAGACCCGCTCGATCTGCTACGTGGACGACACGGTGTCGGGCATCCTGGCCATGGCTGGCAGCGACTTCGCCGGACCGGTCAACATCGGCAACCCGGACGAGGTGACCATGCTGGAGCTCGCCACGACGATCAGGGATCTGGCCGGGTCGTCGTCGGACATCGTGTTCGTCGACCGGCCAGCCGACGATCCCAAGGTCAGGCGGCCGGACACCACGCTGGCGGCCGAGCGGCTCGGCTGGCGGGCGCGGGTGCCCGCCCAGGAGGGGCTGCGCCGCACGATGGAGTGGTTCTCGGCCGAGCTGGCCGCGATCGAGCAGCTCGAGCGGGTGCGGGCCTGAGTCAGCGCTCGTGTGCGCCTTGCCCGCGGCGTCCAGCGGCTGGTCCTGGCCAGGCGGCCACGGGACCGAGCCGGCGAGGTGCACGATGCCGGTGATCTCGTGTTTGTCGCCGAGGGCGAGGAGCGCGGCCTCGTCGGTGAGGTCGGCCTGCTCGACGACGACCCGCTTCGTATAATCAGATCTACTGATAGTCAGCCTAGCGGCAGTTGCGGGTAGGGAAACCCCACGCCTCGGAGAGTGCATGAGAAAGCCCCGCGCCTCCGGAGAGGGTGCGGGGCTTGCGGGCGAGAGGAAGCCCCGCGCTCGGCGCGGGGGCTGTCCGCGTGGTTAGAGTGCGACGCCGAGCAGGGCGTCGGCCAGGTCCTTGGCCAGGGCGGGGGCGTCGGGGTCCGAACCGCCGCCGGTGAGGGCGGCCTCGGCCCAGTCGTCGATCGCGGCCAGCGCGGCCGGCGAGTCGAGGTCGTCGGCCAGGCGCTCACGCACCCGCGTCAGCAGCTCGCCCGCGTACGGCCCGGAGGCCAGCCGCACGGCCGAGCGCCACCGGGCCAGCCTCCGCTCGGCCTCGGCGATCATGCCGGGGACGTACTCCCAGTCGGCGCGGTAGTGGTGGGCCAGCAGCACGAGCCGGACCGCCATCGGGTCGTGCTCCTGGCGCAGCTTGGAGACGAAGACCAGGTTGCCCTTGGACTTCGACATCTTCTCGCCGTCGAGCCCCACCATGCCGGCGTGCGTGTAGAACTTGGCGAACGGCCACTCCCCCGTGGCCGCGTGCCCCTCGGAGGCGCCGCACTCGTGGTGCGGGAAGATCAGATCGGAGCCGCCGCCCGCCACGTCGAATCCGGGACCGAGATGGTCCAGGGCGATCGCGGTGCACTCGATGTGCCAGCCGGGGCGACCCTTGCCCAGCCGGGACTCCCAGGCCGGCTCACCGGGACGCTCGGCCCGCCACATCAGCCAGTCCAGCGGATGGCGTTTGCCGGCCCGGTCCGGGTCGCCGCCGCGCTCGGCGAACAGGGCCAGCATCTCCTGCTCGTCGTAGCCGGACACCTGGCCGAACTTGGGGGCGTCGGCCGCGTTGAAGTAGACGTCACCGTCGAGGACGTACGTGACGCCCTTCGCCGACAGCTTGGCGATCAGGTCGGCCACCCGGCCCACGACCTCGGTGACGCCGACGTACTCGCGGGGCGGCAGGATCCGCAGCGCCTCCATGTCGCCGCGGAACAGCTCGATCTCCCGCTCGGCCAGCTCCTGCCAGTCGATGCCGGTCTTGGCGGCCCGCTCCAGCAGCGGGTCGTCCACGTCGGTGGCGTTCTGCGTGTAATGGACCTCGTGGCCCGCGTCCCGCCACATCCGGCCGACCAGGTCGAAGGCGTGGTAGGTGTTGGCGTGACCGAGGTGCGTGGCGTCGTAGGGGGTGATGCCGCAGACGTACATCCTGGCGGTCGGCCCGGGATCGGTCTGCCGCACCTGCTTGGCGGAGGTGTCGTAGAGACGCAGCGGAATGCTCTCACCAGGGAGCTTTGGAACGTTCTGGGCAGACCACGATCTCATGTCTCTGAGCCTATCCGTCCCGTTCTGCGGTCAAGTCGGTGAAGTCGTACGTCACCCCGTCCGGCGCCAGTGCGACCTCCATCACCGACAGGGAGGCGAAGACGCGGCCGTCGGGCAGCTCGTGCCGCACGATGAGCGCGCCCGGGTCGGCGGACGGCTCCGCCGCGATCAGCTCCCGCCACACCTCGGTCCGGAATCTGGGCAAGTACGCGATGACGCGCTCATTGGCCGGGTCCAGGCCCGAGTTGACGACCATGCTGGTGCCCTCCGGCAGGCGGGAGACCGTGCCGCGCTCGCCGTCCCAGCTGAACAGCCGCACCCCCGCCAGGTCGGCCAGCACCAGGTGGAACGGGTCGTAGCGGGTCAGGTCCGCGCCGGGCAGCTCGCCCGTGTACGCGGCACGCAGCGCCAGGTCCCCCCGCGAGATCTTGGTCGCCTCCGCCGCGGGCGTGCCGTAGGCGTTGAGCAGGGCGGCGGCGCGGCGGGCCGCGGGATGGAGAGCCAGCCAGGTGCCACCGGCCTTGAGATCGCGCCCGCCGATCACGCCCGGGTACTCCGGCCAGTGCTCCCCCGGTCCTTCCCACGGCCGGTCGGCGAACTCGTCTCTCACGCCCAGGAGGGTCAGCGGCTGCCCGGTTCTCACGATCAGCGTGCACATGGGCAAAGGGTATTAAACAGGCTCAGGCGATCAGATGGGGGGCCAGGGAATCGCGGGCCAGCCCTCCGACGGGTACGGGTGCACGCCGGTGTCCAGCAGCCGTCTGACCCGCTGCCAGGTGGCCTCCACCTCCGCCAGCGTCAGCAGCTCGCGCAGCCGCCGCCCCAGCGCGCCTGACTCCAGATCGCGCTCCAGCTTCGCCAGCACGGCCACCGCCTCCCTGGCGAGCGGCTTGCCACGCCACTGCCAGAGCACCGTGCGCAGCTTGTCCTCGACGGAGAAGCACACCCCGTGGTCGACCCCGTAGACGTGCCCCGTCGGCAGCGGCAGCAGGTGGCCGCCCTTGCGGTCGGCGTTGTTGACCACCGCGTCGAACACCGCCATCCGGCGCACCACCGGGTTGCGGCTCTTGACCAGCCGCATCAGGTCGATCTCGCGTTCGGTGTCGATCCACAGCTGCACCATGCCGGGGCCGAACGGGCCCTCGCGGTAGACCGTCGGGGGCACGATGCGCCAGCCGGTGGCCTGCGACACCTCGTAGGCGGCCACCTCGCGGGCGGCCAGGGTGCCGTCGGGGAAGTCCCACAGCGGGCGCTCGCCGCGTACGGGCTTGTAGACGCACGCGGCCGAGCGCTCGCCCAGCTTGACCGAGCAGTAGAGCGTCATGTTGGTGGCTTCGACGAGGCGTCCCGCCACCTCCAGGCGGCCGTCGCGGAGCATCGTGAGGGCGTCCTCGTCGTGCATGCCCGGCGGGTTGGACGGTTTGACGACCGGTTCGCTCTCCGGAGCGGTCATGAAGCCGCCTCACCCCCGCGGTATCCATTGAGGCGTACGCAAACGTGCCCGGTGGCGTCGAGAGGCTGCCCGCACAGCGGGCACGGCGGCCGGCCCGCCGAGACGATCTGCAGGGCCCGCTGGGTGAAGGCGCGCGCGGCTCCGGCACTGATCCGCACACGCAGCACCGCGGGATCCGGACCGTCGAGATCCTCCTCGTCGATGACCTCCTGCGCCTCGATCACCACCTGAGATCTCTCGGCGTCCCACGCCAGAGCCATGGTGCCTACCCGGAAGTCCTCCGCGACCGGCACGTCCAGCGGCTCGTCATCGGTCAGGTCGGCGGGCGCCAGTGCGGGCACGTGCGCGGTGCCCCCGCTCAGGCGCAGCACCTCGTCGAGCAACTCGTCCAACCTGCCCGCGAGCGCGGCCACCTGCAGCTTCTCCAGCGCCACCGTGGTCAGTCTGCCCTCGGCCCTGGCCTGCAGAAAGAACACTCGCGCGCCCGGTTGCCCGAGGGCACCGGCGACGAACCTCTCTGGTGGGTCGTAGTCGAAGACCGGCATAGCCTGACCTTACGTGGTTCCGGACCCGCCGCCGACGGCGGCATCGCTCCCGGTGATGTTTTCTCCCCCGTCTTTCTCCTCCGAATCCTCGGGAAACCGCAATTCCCCCATATCGTTGAGCCTGAGAACAAAGGGACGCAAGGGGGCATAGCGAATGACGGTGAGAGCCGCCGGATCAGCAGTTATCCGCTGAAACTGATCCAGGTGAAGCCCCAGAGCGTCGGCGACGATCGCCTTGATCACGTCGCCGTGGCTGCAAACCAGGTAGACAGCCTTCTCCCCCAGGCGTTGATTCCACTCCCGGACCGCCGACACGGCCCTATGTTGCATTCCGGCCAGGGACTCCCCATCCGGAAAAGTCGCCGCGCTCGGGTGGGTCTGCACGACCTGCCACAGCGGCTCCTGGGCGAGCTCCTTCAGCGGCCGCCCGGTCCACCCGCCGTAGCCGCACTCGATGAACCGCTCGTCGATCTCCACGCCGAGCTCCCGGCCCTCGGCCACGGCCTCGGCCGTTTCCCGGCAACGTTCGAGCGGGCTGGAGACGACGGCGTCGAGCCTGACGCCGGCGATGCGCTCGGCGAGCGCGGCGGCCTGCGCCCGGCCCGCCTCGCTCAGCCGCACCCCGGGGGTTCGCCCGGCCAGCACCGGGCCGGTGAGGTCCGTCAGCCCGTGCCGGGCCAGAAGCAGCGTGGTCACCCCGCAAGTGTCGCAGGCGTCGATCACAGTGTCGAAGCCGGGCGGACGACGTCGGGGCCATCTGGGACCGCCGCTCCGGCGTTGACCACGAACGGCTGCAGGGCGGCAGCCTGATGAGCAGGTCTCTAGTTGGTAGCCTGGCGGGATCATGGAGCAGCGCTATGTCGGCCACAGCGGCCTGTCGGTGTCCCGGCTGGGGCTCGGCACGATGACCTGGGGCCGTGACACCGACGCGGACGAGGCGGCCGCCCAGCTCCGCACGTTCGTGGAGGCGGGTGGCACCCTCGTCGACACGGCCGACGTCTACACCGGCGGCGACGCCGAGCGGCTCCTCGGCCGGCTGCTGCGCGACTCGGTGCCGCGCTCGGAGCTGGTGATCTCCACCAAGGCCGTGGTGACGCCGGCGGGCCGGCGCCCGCGCGACGCCTCCAGGCGCCATCTGATCGCCGCGGTCGACGACTCGCTCAACCGCCTCGGGCTCGACTACGTCGACCTGTGGCAGCTGCACACGTACGACGAGGACGTGCCGCTGGAGGAGACGCTGGCCGCGCTCGACGCGATCGTCGCCTCCGGCCGTGCCGTGTACGCGGGCGTGTGCGACTACACCGGCTGGCAGCTGGCCGCCGCGGCGGTCACCCAGAAGACGATCCCCGGGCGCATCCCGATCACCTCGGCCCAAGTGGAATACTCGTTGCTGGCCCGCGAGCCCGAACGCGAGCTGCTGCCCGCCGCCGCCCACCTGGGTGTCGGGGTGCTGGCTTGGTCTCCGCTGGGCCGCGGGGTGCTGACCGGGAAATACCGCACCGGCATCCCGGCCGACTCCCGGGCCGCGACACCGCACTTCGCCGACTTCGTACGCCCCTACCTCGACGAGAGGAGCCGCCGGGTGGTCGAGTCCGTCATGACCGCCGCCGACGGGCTTGGGGTGTCGCCGCTGGCCGTGGCCCTGTCATGGGTCCGCGACCAGCCGGGCGTGGCCTCGGCCATCGTCGGCGCCCGTACGCACGCGCAGCTCACCGGGGCCCTGCCGGCCGAGGACGTGCTGCTGCCCATAGAGATCCGAGAGGCCCTCGATGACGTGTCGTCACTCGACTGACCACGAACGAGAGACTCACTCACGTATCACTAGTCGATACCGAATCGCAACTTTACCCGCGAAAAGCCTGCGTCTGACGAGCGATATCCATAAAGATTTCCTTCGGAGGCGAGGCGGGAGGGGACGGATGGGGAGCAGGACCGCGATCTCGGCCGGAGTTCTCGCGGTGGCGCTGTCGGCCGTCCCGGGCGCCGCCCCGGCCGCGGCGTCGGCCACTGCGACCACCACTCTGTCTGCCACGAACCAAGACTGCACCCGCGACGGCGGCCTGCTGTCCGGCGTGACCAACACCCTGTGTGACGTCGTCACCACGGTCACCGACACGGTCGACTCGCTGACCGGGGGCACCACGGACCCGGTGACGAGCGGGGTGGACAAGACCACCGACGAGGTGCTCGGCCGGGTCGGCGAGGCGGTCCCGACCGGCAGCGCCACGCCCAGCAAGACCACCGAGCCGTCCGCGACGCCGACCAAGACCGGGCTGGTGCCCGAGAGCCTCGGCGACGTGTGCCTTCCCGTGCTGGCCTGCGAGGACAAGACCGTGCACGACAAGGTGTCGCCGCGGCCCACTCCGTCCCCTGACCGCACCGACGCGCCACGCGAAGGCGACGAGGACTCCTCCACCAAGCCGACCGGCGCCCCCACGCCACCGGTGAGCCGGCCACAGCAGATGGACAACGGGCGGCCGGTGACCGAGCAGGCGACCGCCGGCACCGACGAGCCGCGGGTGGACCTGCTGTGGCCCAACCCGTTCGCGCACGAGCTCACGGTGCCGATGCAGGACCGGCAGGTGGTCCGGCCCACCCCGCCGGCCTCCGACGTGCTGGGGACGGTGCTGACGATCGCCCTGCTGGGGTCGGCGGTGCTGGCCACGCGGATCGTGCAGCAGCGTCGGCAGCGTACGGAGCCGGTGGAGTCGATCCCGTTCGAGCCGGCCCGCGTCGGCAGCGGCCGGCACCGGCTGGCCTGACCCGGCTGGCCTGACGGGCTGGCCTGACCGCGCCAGGCCACGATCGCGCCGCCGCAGCGGCGCGGTCGTGGCGGGTGGTCAGGCGCCGATGGCGTGGACGCCGCCGTCCACGTGGACGATCTCGCCGGTCGTGGCCGGGAACCAGTCGGACATGAGCGCGACGCACGCCTTGGCGGCCGGCACCGTGTCGGACAGGTCCCAGCCCAGCGGCGCCTTCTCCGGCCAGCTGTCCTCGAACTCCTTGAACCCGGGGATCGACTTGGCCGCCATCGTCCGCAGCGGCCCGGCCGCGACCAGGTTGACGCGGATGTTCTGCTTGCCGAGGTCCCGGGCCAGGTAGCGGTTGCAGGACTCGAGCCCCGCCTTGGCGACGCCCATCCAGTCGTAGACGGGCCACGCCTTGGAGGCGTCGAAGTCGAGGCCGACGATCGCGCCGCCCTCCTTCATGAGCGGCAGGCAGGCCACGGCCAGCGACTTGAACGAGTACGTCGACACCTGCAGCGCGGTGGCGACGTCCTCCCACGAGGTGTTGAGGAAGTTGCCGCCGAGCGCGCTCTGCGGGGCGAAACCGATCGAGTGGACGACCCCGTCGAGGCCGTCGACGTGCTCGCCGACCCGGGCGGCCAGCGTGTCGAGGTGCTCGGTGCTCTGCACGTCGAGCTCCAGGACCGGCGCCGGTGAGGGCAGGCGCTTGGCGATGCGCTCCACCAGGCTGAGCCGGCCGAAGCCGGTGAGGACGACCGTGGCGCCCTCCTCCTGGGCGAGTTTGGCGACCGAGAACGCGATCGACGCGTCCGTCAGGACCCCCGTCACGAGGATCCGCTTGCCTTCGAGAATGCCCACGTCAGTGCCCCATTCCGAGTCCGCCGTCGACCGGGATCACGGCCCCGGTGATATAGGAGGCGTCGTCGCTCGCCAGGAAGCGCACGACACGCGCGATCTCCTCGGGGGCCGCCTGCCGGCCGAGAGGGATGTTCGCGACGATCTTCTCGTGGTCGAGGTCGGCCGTCATGTCGGTGGCGACGAATCCGGGCGAGACCACGTTGACCGTGATGTTGCGAGAGCCGTACTCGCGGGCCAGAGAGCGGGCGAAGCCGACCAGGCCGGCCTTGGAGGCGGCGTAGTTGGCCTGTCCGGCCTGGCCGGACAGGCCAACGACGGAGGAGATGAGGACGATCCGGCCGCGCTTGAGCTTCATCATCGGGCGGATGGCCCGCTTGGCGACACGGAAGGCGCCGGTCAGGTTGGCGTCGATGACGTCGGTGAAGGCGTCCTCCTTCATCATCGCCAGCAGCGTGTCCTTGGTGATGCCGGCGTTGGAGACCAGGACCTCGACCGGGCCCTGCTCGGCTTCGATCTTGTCGAAGGCGGCCTCGACGTCGGCGGTGCTGGTGACGTCGCAGCGCACGCCGAACAGGCCCTCGGGCGGCTCCCCCGATCGGTAGGTGACCGCGACGGCGTCGCCGGCCGCGGCGAGTTCACGGGCGATCGCGAGGCCTATGCCGCGATTGCCCCCGGTGACGAGTACAGAGCGTGCCATGTCACCTGACGCTATCTCCTACTCGCCGGTATCCGGTTGTCCGGGTGGTACAAGATCACGGGGTTAGGATCGTGGACATGCGCCAGATCGATCCCGATTTCCTGGAGCTGCCGCTGCGGCAGCTCGCGGACGCCGCCTTGCAACGCGCTCGTGACCTCGGCGCCGAGCACGCCGACTTCCGGCTCGAACGCGTCAGAGCCGAGACGCTCAGTCTCTACGACACCCGGCTCGAGGGCGCCATGGACGCCGACGACCTGGGCTACGCCGTCCGGGTCGTCAAGGGCGGCACCTGGGGGTTCGCCGCCGGGATCCACCTGACGCCCGAGGCCGCCGCGGTGGTGGCCGAGCAGGCGGTGCGGGTGGCGGAGGTGTCCGCGCCCATCAACAGGGAGCCCATCGAGCTGGCGCCGGAGCCGGTGCACGCCGAGGCCGTGTGGGTGTCGTCGTACGACGTGGACCCGTTCGACGTGTCTCAGGCCGACAAGGTGAGCCTGCTGGCGGAGTGGTCGGCCGGGCTGATGAAGGGCGCCGACCACGTGTCGGCGCGGCTGCTGCAGGTCAAGGAGCAGAAGTTCTACGCCGACACGGCGGGCACGCTGACCACGCAGCAGCGGGTGCGGGTGCATCCCAAGCTCAACGCGATGAAGGCGCACGAGAGCGGGTTCGACGACATGTCGACGATCGCGCCGCCGGCCGGCCGCGGGTACGAATACCTGACCGGCACCGGCTGGGACTGGCAGGGCGAGCTGGCCAGGCTGCCCGAGCTGCTGGCGGAGAAGCTGGCGGCGCCGTCGGTCGAGGCGGGCGACTACGACCTGGTGATCGACCCGTCCAACCTGTGGCTGACGATCCACGAGTCGATCGGCCACGCGACCGAGCTGGACCGGGCGCTCGGCTACGAGGCGGCCTACGCGGGCACCAGCTTCGCCACGTTCGACCAGCTCAACGAGCTGGTCTACGGATCGCCGCTGATGAACGTGACCGGCGACAGGACCGTCACGCACGGTCTGGCCACGATCGGCTACGACGACGAGGGCGTGCAGGGGCAGAGTTTCGACATCGTCAGGGACGGCATCCTGGTCGGTTACCAGCTGGACCGGCGGATGGCGCTGATGAAGGGGTTCGGACGGTCCAACGGGTGCGCGTTCGCCGACTCGCCGGGGCACATGCCGATCCAGCGGATGGCGAACGTGTCGCTGATGCCGGCGCCGGACGGGCCGTCGACCGACGAGCTGATCTCCGGGGTGGAGCGGGGCGTCTACATCGTCGGCGACAAGAGCTGGTCGATCGACATGCAGCGCTACAACTTCCAGTTCACCGGGCAGCGGGCGTACCGGATCTCGCACGGGAAGCTGGCCGGGCAGATCAGGGACTTCGCCTACCAGGCGACGACGACGGACTTCTGGCAGTCGATGGAGGCGGTCGGCGGGCCGGACACGTACGTGCTGGGCGGGGCGTTCAACTGCGGCAAGGGCCAGCCGGGGCAGGTGGCCCCGGTCAGTCACGGATGCCCGTCGGCGCTGTTCAAGGGCGTGCGGATCCTTAACACCGTGCAGGAGGGTGGCAAGTAGTGGGTCCCCAGGAGATGGTGGAGAGGGCGCTGGAGCTCTCCCAGAACGACGGATGCGTGGTGCTCGTGGACGAGGAGTCCACGGCCAACCTGCGGTTCGCGGGCAACACGCTCACCACGAACGGCGTCGCCCGCTCGTCCCGGCTGACCGTGATCTCGATCGCGGGCGAGGGTGTGGGGGTCGTGTCGCGGGCCTCCGTACGCGATGAGCAGCTCGCCGGCGTCGTCGCGGCGGCGGACGCGGCGGCGCGCGGCGCGCAACCGGCCGAGGACGCCCGCCCGCTCGTCGAAGGCGTGCCGCAGTCGTCCCATTGGGACGCGGACGTGCGGCCGACGGACATCGGGGTGTTCGAGGGTTTCGCCGCGGCGCTCGGCGAGTCGTTCGCGGCCGCCGAGGCAGGCGGCAGGAAGTTGTACGGCTTCGCCGAGCACTCGCTCACCTCGACCTTCCTCGGCACCTCCACGGGCCTGCGACTCCGTCACGACCAGCCGACCGGACGGCTGGAGCTCAACGCCAAGTCGAGCGACCTGAAGCGGTCGGCGTGGACGGGCGTGTCCACGCAGGACTTCACGGACGTGGACGTGGCCGCGCTCGACTCCTCGCTGGCGCAGCGGCTGGAGTGGGCCAAGACCCGGGTGGACCTGCCGGCCGGGCGCTACGAGACGCTGCTGCCGCCCAGCGCGGTGGCCGACCTGATGATCTACCTGTACTGGTCCGCGGGGGCCAGGAACGCGCTCGACGGGCGGTCGGTGTTCTCCAAGCCCGGCGGGGGCACCCGGGTGGGCGAGCAGCTGGGCACGCTGCCGGTGACGTTGTCGAGCGATCCGGGCGCGCCCGGCATCGCGTGCGCACCGTTCGTGACGGCCCACGCCTCCAGCCGGCAGAGCTCGGTCTTCGACAACGGGCTGCCGCTGGAGCCGACCGGCTGGATCAAGGACGGCCGGCTCGAGGCGCTGCTGCAGACGCGTTACTCGGCGGAGCTGAGCGGGCTGGCCGTGACGCCCGGCATCGACAACCTCATCATGACCGGGGCCGAGGGCGGCCGGTCCCTGGAGGAGATGATCGCCTCCACGCAGCACGGGCTGCTCGTCACCTGCCTGTGGTACATCCGTGAGGTCGATCCGCAGACGCTGCTGGTGACCGGGCTGACCCGGGACGGGGTCTACCTGGTGGAGCACGGCGAGGTCGTGGGCGAGGTGAACAACTTCCGCTTCAACGAGAGCCCGGTGGACCTGCTGGGACGGGTGACGGAGGTGGGGGCGAACGAGCGGACGTTGCCGCGCGAGTGGAACGACTACTTCCAGCGGACGATCATGCCGCCGGTGCGGGTGCCGGACTTCAACATGTCCACGGTCAGCCAGGCGAGCTGACCACCCGATAGCGTACGTGGGTCACGCCCTCTGAGGGTCTCCTTGGCCGGCACGACGGCCTTTCGACGCCCTCGGTGACGAAGGAGACCCGAGGGCTCCACTGGCCCTCGGCAGGCGGGCGGACTCGTCGATGCTCAGCGGGGACCGAGGAGGGCGCCGAGAGCATGGCTGAGGGATGCGCCGAGAGTTTTGGCGCAGGCCTCGTAGCCCTCCGGCGGGCCCCCGTACGGGTCGTACACATCCATCACACGCTGTCGGTCGCGGCGTTCGGCGGCCGACCGGACGATGGCGCGCGCTCGTTCCACCGTGTCGGAGCGGTAACGACGGCCCCCGGCGCCGGAGGCGAGCGCGGCGAACTCCGGCAGCGTGAACGACTTGTGCGCGGCCGCCGGGTCGAGGCCGACCGCGACGGCGACGTGCGCGGCCTCCATCGTCAGCAGCAGGTCCGCCGACCTGACGAGGTCTAGGTCCAGCAGGCGGGCCCGGTGTGCCCGCCCGTCGAGGCCGAGCTTGGCCAGCGCGCCCACCGCGTGCGGCGCCATCGGGTGGCCGACCAGGGCGCGGACGCCCGCGCTGCCCGTCGTCACGGGCAGGGCCGCGGACTGGAGCATCGCCCCGGCGATCACCTCGGCCATGGCGGAACGGCAGATGTTGGCCGTACACACCAGGAGAATACGGAACTCGGCCCTCACATCGGCCAATCTAACCGCTCGGGTCGTCTCGCGAGAGGCGGAGGGTGTGGACGCTGTCCCAGCGCTGCGCGGCGACCAGCCTGGCGGTGCCCGCGTCGAGGTCGTAGACGACGGACCAGCGGGTGTGCGGCTGGGCCACGCTCTTGAGCAGGGCGAACGCGTCCACCTCGCCGCCCTCGGCCAGCTTCCGGTAGCGCGGGTCGGCCAGCCTTGCGGTCCGGCGGGTGCCGGTCATCGTGATGTTGGTGAGGTAGCGGTCGTCGATGACGTTCATGCGGCCGGCGCCGTACTCGACGACCGCGGACCTGCCCGACCGGTCGGCGATCAGGTAGTGGAGCTGCGGGCCGCCGGTGAAGTCCAGGTCGTAGCGGCGCATCAGGGCGATGGCCTCGGGGACGGTGGCGGCGCGGTCGAGCAGCAGCCGGATGATGCGCACGCCGCTCACCGTGACGCGTCCGGGGTTTCGCTCCGGCAGTTGCGCGTCGGGCGCGGCGGCCAGGCCGACGGCCAGGCCCTTGTCGTTCATGCCGTCGAACGGGGCCAGCACCGCGTGGGCCAGCCGCCGCCTGTCCTGGGGGTCGGCCAGGTCGGGCGGGCCGGGGGCGGCGAGCAGGTAGGAGACGTCCACGAGGGAGACCGAGGCGTGGCCGCCGGGCGGGCGGGCGTGGACGATCATGGCGGGGTTGGGGTCCCAGTCGAAGTTCCTGCCGAACTCGCCAGGGCGGTGGAACAGCGAGCAGGCCCATCCGGTGGCCTTCCTGGCCAGCTCGGCGTCGGTGAGCGGGGCCTCGGCGTCGTAGCCGCCGTGGTAGGTCATCTCGTACAGGGGCAGGGCGCCGTCCACCAGGCGCAGGCTGCTCACCGTACGGGCGACCTGGTCTGGGGTCTGGCGCAGGATCCCGGTGGCGGTGCTCTCCTGGCGGGCCGCTTCCCGCGGGGCTCCGGTGGCGCAGGCGGCGGGCGCCATGGCGACGGCCAGCGCCGCCAGCAACGCCACGGTACGGCTCCCCATGCCCGCAGTGTGCCGTCCGGCGCCCGCCCTGTCATCCCCCGAAAGCCCCCAGAAAGCCCCCAGAACGCCGCTCAGGCGTCTTCCAGGCGGAAACCCACCTTCAGGCCGACCTGGAAGTGCGCGACCTCGCCCGCGTCGATGTAGCCGCGGATCTCCGTCACCTCGAACCAGTCCAGATGGCGCAGGGTCTGCGAAGCGCGCCGGATGCCGTTGCGGATGGCCTCGTCGACGCTCTCCCCCGACGTTCCGACTATCTCGGTGACCCGGTACGTTCGATCCGTCATCTCCGTATCCTCCTTACTCGAAGGCCATGATCGTATGACCCCCGTCCGCGACGGGGTGCGCATTCGCGCCCCCATTCGTCCGAGGTCTACGGTGGAAGATGTCAGCTGCCACCCACCCGAGGGGAGGGGGCTTGCTCTCGAGTATTTCCGGCCGGACGCCGGGCGACCGTAGCGTACGGGCGGTTGACAACGCCCCGGGCGGCATGTCGCCCGCGATGGAGTGATGGCCGGTAGCGGGCCACGAGCCGTTTCCCGGTCGCACCGGTGCCTTCGGCCCCGCCCATCACTCGCTCGTAACCGTAGCATCACTCACCGATACTCTGCAGGCTTTCGCTCCGTCCTGAAAGACGGAGTCTCCGGTAAAGGACCAAGACGATGAGGTGGCGCAGGAAGCCAGACGTCCACCAGGTCACCGACGCCAGGCCGTCGCTGTCGGCCGACATCCGCAAGCGCGAGATCAGCTACCTCATCAAGATGGGAATCCGGACGATCTGCCTGATCCTGGCGGTCGTGGTGCCGGTGCCGTGGCCGTACCGGCTGCTGTTCATCGCGGCGGCGGTCTTTTTGCCATACATAGCGGTAATCGGGGCCAATGAGAGGGGGAACCCTTCCCCGCCTCCTACCTTTCAGAGCCCTGAGGCTAACCAAACCGAGATACCGCTGCATCGACGCGAGATCGGGTCGTGACTAAGTCTTGACGCATCCCATGGGTTGTAGGTGTACGCTTTAGCCAAGCGCTCCGGTCCCCCGTCGGAGTGCTGGTGCCGGCGTTCCGGGCCCCCGTCGGAACGCCGATGAAGCGACGCCGGGTGGTTTGCCCCCGTAACCACCCGGCGTCGCCCTTTTCCTGGCAAGCCTTTGCCGGCCAGACGATCTAGTGCGGCGCCGCCGGGAAGTCGGTAGGGCTGCTTTCCCGAAATCGTTTACACCCGCTCTCGCCCAGAATTCACAGGAAACTTTCAGGCGGAGAGCGGGCTTGACTTCAAGAGTTCGTTCGAGTGTCAGTCGTCTGTCAGCGTCTCGGCGGTGGCGCGGCTCCAGTTCTTCGCCAATGTGGTCAGTCTGGCCACGGCGTCCTCGGGAGCGGTCCCGGCCCCTTGGGCCAGGCCGAGCAAGTACGCCGTCAGCGGCGCGGCCGGGCGGGCGACGCCGTGGGCGACCTCCTTGGTCAGTTCGAGAATCAGGTCGCGGTCCACGGTCGCGGGGTCGATGCCCAGCTCCTTGCAGGCCAGCGCGGTCCATTCATTGAGCACGTTCATACGAGCCTCCTCCAGATCGTCCATTGTGTCGCAATCGAAGCACGGGCGTCCGGACAGCGTCAGGCGCGTGTCGGTGAGCCACTGCTCGCGGCCGCCGTCGTCGATCACCACCGCCCATGACCGGATCCGGTGGCCTCGAGGAGCGTGCGCGTCCGCTTCCCTCAGGAAAGGCGGCTCGCCGGCGCGCCGGGACCGACAACGATCGTGCGGCGGGCGCCGGAGCAGGCCGCGACGACGTTCTCCACGAGGGATGTGGCGCCGACGGTGAGGCCGGATCTGTCGCGGCCGCCCGGCCGGGCCTCTCCCCCGGCCAGGATCACCGCGTCATGGGTCATGCCGCGCCGGATCGCTAGCCGCCGATGGCGGACATCGGGCGGGACGGCTGCAGGAAGGACGGGTCGTCGATGCCGTGGCCGGCGCGCTTGCGAGCCACCGCCGCGACCCACCGATCGGCCAGCTCGTCGTCCGACGCGCCCGCCCGCATGGACGTCTTCAGGTCGGACTCTTCGGTGGCGAACAGGCAGTTGCGGATCTGGCCGTCGGCGGTGAGCCTGACCCGGTCGCAAGCGCCGCAGAACGGCCGCGTCACCGAGCCGATCACGCCGACCCTGGCCGGCCCGCCGTCGACGAGGAACCGCTCGGCGGGCGCGCTGCCGCGCTCCTCCAGGTCGTCGGCCGTGAGATCGAACCCGGCCGACAGCAGGCCCAGGATCTCGTCGGCGGTGACCATCTCCTCGCGGCTCCAGCCGTGCTGGGCGTCGAGCGGCATCTGCTCGATGAAGCGCAGCTCGTAACCCTGCTCGAGGCACCAGCGCAGCAGCGGGACGGCCTCGTGCTCGTTGAGCCCGCGCATGAGCACGGCGTTGACCTTGACGGGGCGCAGCCCGGTCCGGTCGGCGGCGGCCAGTCCGGCGATCACGTCGGCGTGCCGGTCGCGGTGCGCGAGCCGCTTGAACGTCTCGGGGTCGAGCGTGTCGAGCGAGACGTTGACCCGGTCGAGCCCGGCGGCGGCCAGGGACTCGGCCAGGCGGGCCAGCCCGATGCCGTTGGTGGTCAGCGAGACCTGCGGGCGCGGCTGGAGCTCGGTGGTGCGGGCCACGATGTCGACCAGCTCGCGCCGCAGCAGCGGCTCGCCGCCGGTGTAGCGGACCTCGGTGATGCCGAGCCGTTCCACGCCGATCCGCACCAGGCGGACGATCTCGTCGGCGGTCAGAAGCTGGGCGTTGGGCAGCCAGTCGAGACCCTCGGGCGGCATGCAGTACGTGCAGCGCAGGTTGCACTTGTCCGTGAGGGACACCCGAAGATCTGTCGCCACCCGTCCGAACGAGTCTCGCAACACGGGGCGTCACCTCCTGTTCGTTCGCCAGAGGGCCAGCCTACGACGCCCGTCGGCGACCACCCAAAATTGACCCTTCCCCGCACGACAACGCATCCGTGCCTAGATCGATTCCGCTCCGCGGCGAGTCGTCTTCGGCGGCGTCCTCGGCGATTCACGCGGATTGCGTCCTGCGCACATGGGTGCCCGCATGTGGACGACGGCCTACCGGCCGGCCGCCTCCCACGTCTCGCGGGCGCGCATCAGCTCGGCCAGGTGCCTCCTGGACCATTCGCAGCCGGCGTTCATGGGTTCGAGCAGGCTGCGGCCGAGCTCGGTGAGCGCGTACTCGACGCGTGGCGGGATCTCGTCGTACGCGGTGCGGGTGAGCAGGCCGTCGCGTTCCATGGCGCGCAGGGACGCGGTGAGGACCTTCGGGGTGATGCCGCGCAGCGGCGTCTGGAGCTCGGTGAAGCGCCGCGGTCCCGACTCCAGGCAGCGGATGATCTTCGCGGTCCACTTGTCGCCGATGCGGACGGGCGCGGCGACGGGCGGGCAGCCGGCGAACATGTCCGGATCGAGCGGCACTCCCATGCCCGTCACCCTATCGTTGCGGATAGCGACAGGTCGTCCTTTACCGTCTGCGGGGCGGCCGGGAAGTCCGGCGGTCATGAGCGGAACGGAGCGTGACGGCGATGGGCAAGATCGTGGTTTTCGGCGCGGGCGGACGGGCCGGCCGGCGGGTGGTCGCGGAGGCGGCCGGGCGTGGGCACGAGGTGACGGCCGTGGTACGCGATCCCGGCAGGCACGGGGACCTGGCGCGCGATGGTGTGCGGGTGGTGGCCGGCGACGTCACCGATGCCGCGAGCGTGGCGGCTGCCGCGGCAGGGCACGACGCGGCGGTGCAGGCGGCGGCCCGGATGGACATGCCGTCGGAGGAGTTCTACGCGGCGGCGGCCGGCGCCCTGGTGGAGGGGCTGACGCGGGCCGGGGTGCGCCGCCTGGTGGCGATCGGCATCGGCAGCCTGCTGGAGGTCGCGCCGGGGGTCCGGCTGGCGGACACGCCCGGGTTCCCCGACGATGCGCGGGCGTTCTCGCTGGGGCACGCGGCGGAGATTCCCGTGTACGAGCAGTCGGACCTGGACTGGGTGGTGCTCGCGCCGCCGCCCGTGTTCCTGGACGAGGAGGCCGAGCGGACCGGCCGGTATCGGATCGGGGGCGGGCGGGTGCCGGAGGCGGCGGCCGGTGAGCCGGTGTTCTCGTTCGCCGACCTGGCGGTGGCGGTGGTGGACGAGGCCGACGGCGGCGGGCACCGCCGGGCGCAGGTGGCCGTGTCCTTCTGACGACCCGGCCGGCGTGGGCGGGTCGGGGCGCCACCGACGCACCGTGCCCGCGTGTGTGCGCCGGACATGGCGGACGCCCGGCCGGAGCCGGCCGGGCGTCCGGATGATGCTAGTGGTGGTGGCGGCCGATGACCTTGACCCAGTCCGTGCCCTCCGAGGGCTCCAGCCACTTGGCGCCCTGGAAGACCGCGCGCCACGTGCCCGACGTGCGGGCCGGCACCGTGGTGTGGAAGTAGCCGTTGCCGCGGGTCCTGATCGTGTCCACGTACTCCCACTTGCCGCTGCCGTCCGGCTGGAAGAGGATCACGATCCGCTTCCAGGCGAGGCGGTGCCAGCGCTCCTGCTTCTTGCAGGAGTCGGCGTGGTGCACCGACACGAACCCGCTGATGTAGTCCTCCTCGCACTCCACGGAGAGCTTGCCCTCGAGATCGATGGGCTTGCCGCGCCAGGCGGGCTCCGGGTTCGCGTCGAACGCCAGGCTCGTGTTGCCGCCGGCGAAGTCCGGGTCCACCTCGTCCGC
This sequence comes from Nonomuraea turkmeniaca, assembly GCF_005889735.1. GTDB lineage: Bacteria > Actinomycetota > Actinomycetes > Streptosporangiales > Streptosporangiaceae > Nonomuraea > Nonomuraea turkmeniaca. The sequence continues at coordinate 5,195 of NZ_VCKY01000090.1, read as the reverse complement.
GAGTGCGGGCGAGGCCGCCGTGGCCACCACGGTGGCACACATGGCGGCGGCCGCCAGGCCGGCGGCGAGACGTCGCATCTTCAAGTGACTTTCCTTCCCCGTGTCAGACGCGACCCGAGCGGGGCGCGTCATCTGCCAATGACGCGTAAGGGTAAGGAAAAGTTGCGGTAAAGTTGATCACGATTGCGCAACGCCCACACGATGCCAGTAAGTGAGCTATTGGGCTATTTCCTGGGATTTTGAGACATCTGGGGCGTAGTGCCCTGTTCCTGCGTAGCGAACGCGCCACTGGCCGCCCGTGCGGTCCGAGATCGTGCTCACGAAGACTCCCGCGGCGTCCGTCGTCGTCTCACCGACCCGCTCCCACGCGCCCTCGGCGTTGCCGCGCCAGAGGATCTCCAGCCGCTGCTTGCCGAATGGGCCGTAGTCGGTGACGCCGCGCGGGTCCACCCTGGTGAGCGAGCCGCGCACGCGGACCACGCCCCTGGCCTGGTCCGCCCGTACCTCGGCGAGCCTGGTCTCCCGCCTGAACTGGAACGACGCGTACTCCGTCACCGTCGCCCCGTTCGCCGCCCTCGCGGTGGCGCTGATGGTCCAGATGCCCGTCGGGTAGAAGCGGCTCAGTCGCTTGTCCGGCAGGAAACGCCAGGTCTCCCAGCCGTCGGCCATGCGGGCGGCGGCCGGGCTCGCCCCCAGCCGCCACACCAGCCGCGGCGGGAGGGCGGACTGTGCTCCGTTCTCGACGGCCGGCGCCGCGCCCTGGAGCGGCCCGGGGGCCAGCACTCCCTGAGCCGGCTCGACGGGCTGGATCGGTCCGGCGTTCTGGATCGGCGGGCTGGACTGGTACGGCTCGAGTGACTGGATCGGGTCGATCGGCTGGTTCGTACCTGGTTGCGTGGCGGCCGACGGTGACGGGGCCGGGACGGACGGGACCGATGGCGACGGGGCGGGCAGGGACAGCGACGGAGACGGCACCGGGATGGACGGTGACGGGGCCGGCGACGGAGCCGCGACCGGTGGTTTGGACGCCAGCAGCGGCCCCGGCGGGGCGCCCGGCTCGACCTTGACGGTGACGCCGTTCTTGCTCTGCGCCCCCTTGGCGACCACGTCGATCACCAGGCGGACGGAGCCTTGCGCCCCGACCACGGGCTCCGCGGGACGTACGGTGATGGCTCGGATGGCGAGTTCGGTCGCGGCGGCGGACGCGGGCGCGGGCGGCGCCGTGAGCGCCCCCGCCGCGAGCGAGACGAGAAGCAGTCCTCTGGTCATGATCGAGACGGTAGGAACCGGCCGGTAATGACCAGGACCACAACACACGCCCCGAATGGCAAAACCGGGATCGGCCGCTTACCGCGACTCGGCGTAGAGCCCTTCGATGACGTCGGCGTACTTCGCGTGGATGATCCGCCTCTTGAGCTTGAGGCTCGGGGTGAGCTCCTCGGTCTCGGCGGTCCACTCGGTGCCGAGCAGCGCCCACTTCTTGACCTGCTGCACCCTGGCCAGCTTGGCGTTCGCGGCCTCGACGGCGGCTCCCACCTCCTTGAGCACCTCAGGGTGCTCGGCCAGCTCGGCGAGCGAGCCGAACGTGATGCCGCGGGTCTGCGCCCAGCCCGGCGCCACCTCGCCGTCGAGGGTGAGCACGGCCACGGTGTGCGGCCGCCGATCGCCGTACGCGAGGGCCTGGCCGATCAGCGGGTGCTGCTTGAGGTGGTTCTCGATCTCGGCCGGGGAGATGTTCTCGCCGCCGGCGGTGATGATGAGCTCCTTCTTGCGGTCCACCACCCGGTAGAAGCCGTCTTCGTCGACCGTGCCGATGTCGCCGGTGTGCAGCCAGCCGTCGGCGTCGATCAGCTCGGCGGTGGCCTCGAGGCGGTTGAGGTAGCCGCGGGTGTTGAGCGGGCTGCGGGTGAGGAGCTCGCCGTCCTCGGCGATGCGGATCTCGACGCCCGGCTCGGCCCTGCCGACGGTGCCCAGGCGGTAACAGGCGGGACTGTTGCCGGTGAACGCGCCGGTCGTCTCGGTCATGCCGTACACGTCGATGACCTTGAGGCCGAGCCCGGCGTAGAAGTGCTGCACCTCGTCGGCGAGGGGCGCGGCGCCGGTGGCGGTCCACTCGGCGCGGTCGAACCCGATCATGCCGCGGATGATCGACAGGAGGTCGGCGTCGGCCTTGTCGTAGGCGGCCTGGATCTCGGGGGTGATGGTGCGGCCGTACTGGCCGGCCTCGACGTACGCCTGGCCGGCCGCCATGGCGGCGCGGACGGCGGCCTGCTGCTCCTCCGGCTGGGTGGCGAGCACGGCGAGCAGGCGGGCCATCATCTTCTCCCACACCCGCGGCACGCCGAAGAACATCATCGGCCTGACCTGTCCCAGCGTGGCGCCCAGGTTGGCCAGGTCGGTGCAGAAGTGCACGTGGGAGACCTTCACCAGTGGCAGGTAGAGGCTGAGGATGCGCTCGGCGATGTGCGCGTACGTGAGATAGGAGATCTGCGTGCCCAGCGTCGGCAGTGAGGTGAGCCGGTCCGTGGCGGCGACCTCGTAGAAGACGTTGCCGTGGGTGAGCGGGACGCCCTTGGGCATGCCGGTGGTGCCGGAGGTGTACAGGACGGTGACGACGTCGCCGGGGGTCACGGCACGCCAGCGGTCCTCCACCTGGGTGGGATCGTCGGCCAGCCGGTCGCGGCCGAGCTCCAGGAAGTCCGCCCACGTCATGAACCGGTCGTCGCCGGACGGCACCCCCTCCAGCATGATGATCCTGCGCAGGCCGGTGAGCTGGTCGAGCACCGGCTGCCAGCGGGCCAGCTCGGCGGGACCGCCGAGCACGGCGTACTTGGCGCCCACGTTCTCGGCCACGAACTCGATCTGCTCGGGGGCGAACGTCGAGTACACCGTGCAGCCGACGCCACCCGCGTGCACCGCGCCGAGGTCGGCGAGCACGTGCTCGCTCCGGTTCACCATCATCAGCGCCACGGATTCACCGGGCTCGAGCCCCAGCGCGGCGAAGGCGGCCGCGATCTCCAGGACCCGCTGCCGCGCCTGCGCGTACGTCAGCGTGCGCCAGCCATCGCCCTCCGGGTCGGAGTAGGCGGGTGCGTCGGGATGCCGCTCGGCCACCTGCTGCAGTTGCCGGCATACGGTACGGCCGGCGATCTGCTGCTCGATCTCGGCCCGGACCTCGAGGACTTCGGCCATGGCGCGCCTCCCGTCAGTATTCACTTGCACGAGTGGCATGCATCGCACCACACGTCCCGGGTAGCGGCAAGACCCCGCGAACGGCCTTCACGTAGAGTAATCGAACGGATGCGATTCGGGGGGGTTCATCCATGACGGGCGGCAGGACGTTCTTCGGGCACCCTTGGGGACTGGCGACGCTGTTCGGCACCGAGATGTGGGAGCGGTTCAGCTGGTACGGGATGCGCGCCATCCTGGCCACGTTCATGGCGGCGTCCCCGGCGCGGGAGGGCCTGGGCATGTCGCCGGAGACGGCGCAGGCGGTCGTCGGCGTCTACCAGGCGCTGGTCTACCTGGTGGCACTGCCCGGCGGGTGGATCGCCGACCGCATACTCGGGCCACGCAGGTCGGTGTTCTGGGGCGGGTTCGTCATCATGCTGGGCCACATCAGCATGGCGATCCCGGTGACGACGCCGTTCTTCGTGTGGCTGGGCCTGCTGCTGATCATCTCCGGCACGGGCCTGCTCAAGCCCAACGTCTCCGTCATGGTGGGCCGGCTCTACGACGAGGACGAGGACGGGCGGAGGGACGCCGGGTTCTCGCTGTTCTACCTGGGCATCAACCTGGGCGCGTTCTTCGCGCCCATCGTGGTCGGCTGGCTGGCCGCCGGCGACCGCTGGCACCTGGGGTTCGGCGCGGCCGCGGTCGGCATGGCGCTCGGCCTGATCCAGTACGTGTGGGGCGGCCGGTCCCTGCGCGGCGTCGGCGAACGTCCTGGACTGCGCCTGTCCCCCGCCGAGCGGCGCCGCTTCGGCCGGGTGGCGGGCCTCGGGACGGGCGCGGCGGTGGTCGCGCTGGGCTTGTGGGCGGTGACGGGCACGCTGACCATCGACGGGCTCACGATCGTGATCACGCTGATCATCCTGGTGGTGCCGGTGGCGTACTACGCCTACATCATGACGGGCGGTCACCATCTCACCGAGGACGAGCGGGACCGGATGAAAGCGTACATCTGGTTGTTCATCGCCGCGGCGATCTTCTGGATGATCTACGACCTGGCGCCGAGCAAGCTGCTGTTCTTCGCCGAAGACCATACCGACCTGTCGCTGTTCGGGCTCCGGATCCAGGCGGCCACGACGCAGTCGTTCAACCCGCTGTTCATCATGATCTTCGTGCCGGTGTTCGCCGCGCTGTGGGTGCGGCTGGGCACACGGGTGAGCACGCCGCAGAAGTTCGGGTTCGCGTTGATCATGGTGGGGCTGAGCTTCGTGGTCATGGCCATCGCGGCCGGGCTGGCGGGGGCCGGGCGGGTGTCGGTGTGGTGGCTGGTGCTGGTGTACGTGATCCAGGTGTTCGGGGAGCTGTCGCTCAGCCCGGTCGGGTTGTCGGTGACGACGAAGCTGGCGCCGGAGGCGTTCAAGGCGCAGATGCTCGGGGTGTGGTTCATCGCGGTGTCGGTGGGCGACGCGGTCGGCGGGCAGACCGGCCGGCTGAGCCGGGTGTTGTCCGATCCCGCGTACTACCTGGTGCTGGCGGTGCTGGCGATCGTGGCCGGGGTGGCGCTGTTCATGTTCACGCGGCGGCTGCGGGTGCTGATGGCCGAGCACTTCCACGCCGAGGCCATACGGTAGACATGGCGACGTGTCGCAGCTGCTCGATCTCGTCGGGATCTTCGTCTTCGCCCTGTCCGGTGCGCTCATGGGGGTGCGCAAGCGGCTCGACGTGGTCGGGATGATGGTGCTGGCCGAGATGACCGCCCTGGGCGGCGGCGTGGTGCGCGACCTCATCCTGAACGTGCGGCCGACCGCCTTCCAGAGCCTCGGCTACGTGCTGGTGCCGGTGGCGGCCACGGCGATCGTGTTCTTCTGGCATCCGCACGTGGCCCGGGTGATGCCGGCCATCCTCGTACTGGACGCGGCCGGGCTCGGGCTCTTTTGCGCGGTGGGGACGGAGAAGGCGCTGGAGTACGGGCTGAGCCCGCTGCACGCGGCCCTGCTGGGCGTGGTGACGGGGGTGGGCGGCGG
>NZ_VCKY01000008.1 GCF_005889735.1 Nonomuraea turkmeniaca | reverse complement strand
GTGGGGGATGGGGTGTGGCGGGAGAGTTGTGCCATGACCGCAGCAAAGAGGCTCTTACCGCTGATCGCCTGTGGCTCCATCCTGTTCGCGGTGGTCGCCGTTGTGGTCGGGCAGTTCGATCCCGACCCGTACTTGGACCCCATGAACGTGACCGTCAGCGAATACGCCGTGTCCGACCGCGGGGGCGTCACGGAGGTCGCGATGGCAGTCCTCGGGATCGGGTCGCTGGCGTTGCTGGCGGGCCTCAGGGCTGCGGGGGCGCCGGTGCGCGGGCTGCCGGAGCGGTTGCTGATGGTGTGGTCGGGGGCGCTCATGGTGGCGGCGGTCATCCCGACCACACCGATCGGCATGGACCTCGATCTGGCGGCGCAGATCCATCGGTACGCGTCCGTGGCGGCCTTCGTGAGCCTCCCGGCAGCCGGGGCGTTGCTGGTGCCCAGGCTGGCCGCCAGCGGCGACTGGAAGCCCGTGGCGCGGGCCGTGGAGTGGGTGGCGCTGGCCGGGGGGTTCGGGCTGCTGGCGATCACGTACGTGGCCCTGCCGGGGGAACGCGTGATGATCGGGCTCGTGGAGAGGTTGTTGCTGGGCGCTGAGGTGGCGTTGCTGGCCGTGCTCGCGGTCTGGCTGGTGCGGCTCACCTGGCGACGCAGGACGCCCACAAACCAGGTTGAGGCCCTAAATTTCCCGACATATCACAGATTTATCGCTAGTCGATCTTAAAACCATGTGTTTCGATGCTATTCTCTCCGGCGATCTTCTATCCGGGAGCAGGTGTCATGGCATCGGGCAGATCCATCCGATTCAAGATCTCGACGCTGCTCGTCATCCCCTTGATCTCCCTGATCGCGCTCTGGGGCTTCGCCGCAAGCACCACGTCGGGGGAGGCACTCGCCCTGCTCAAGGTCGAGACGATCTGGACAGGCGTCATCAACCACACCGACGGCCTGACCGGCAACCTGCAGGCCGAACGACTGGCCTCCGCCGAGCGGCTCGCGGGCACCGTCACCGACCCGGACGCGCTGAGCAAGGCGCGGGGCAAGGTCGACGCGAACAGGAAGAAGCTGACGGAGCAGGCGCTGTCCGAGGACACGCAGAACGCGCTCACGCGGGACATGAAGAACCAGCTCCAGGCCGTGTTCGCGGCGATCGACCGGATCCCTGACATCAGGCGCAAGGTGGACGAGCGCAGCCTCACCCCGGGCGGCCTCATCACCGAGTACGCGAAGATCTCCGACGAGATCCACCTCCTCTACTCCCGGCTGACGATGGGCACGGACGTGGAGCTCTCGCTCCAGGCGCAGGGCCTGATCGCCGCCGACGAGGTGCGCGAACTGCTGAGCCGCGAGCACGCCCTGATCATCGCCGCGAACGGCCGCGCGAACATGCGCGAAGTCCACATGCTGGCGGGCATCGACGGCACCCGCACGTACCTCTTCCCGAAGGCACTGGCCAACCTCGACACCGAGCTGCGGGCCCCGTTCGAGAAGATCTACTACTCCCCCAGGTACGTCACCATGGAGAACCTGGTGGAGAGCTACGTCGCCGGCCAGCCGCTGGACATCGAGCTCTGGCGGGGCATCGCCGAGCAGGTGCAGAAGGAGTACCAGGAGGCGATCTGGCGTACCGGCGACAAGCTGCTGGCCAGGATGGAGCCCGCCGGCATCGCCATCGTGGTGCAGGCCGCCATCGCGGGCGCGCTCGGGCTGATCGCGGTCATCTTCTCGATCTTCATCTCCATTCGGGTCGGCCGCAGGATCACCCGGGAGCTGGTGGCGCTCCGCCGTACCGCCCTCGACCTGGCCGAGATCAGGCTGCCCGACGTCGTGGCGAAGCTGCGCAAGGGCGAGACCGTCGACATCGAGGCCGAGGCGCCGCCCATCAGGGTGAGCCGCAACGCCACCAGCGAGGTCAGCGACCTGGCGGCGGCGTTCGACAGCGTGCAGAGCACGGCCGTGGACGCGGCCGTCGAGCAGGCCAGGATGCGCGAGGGCCTGTCCGAGGCGCTGCGTAACCTGGCGCGGCGCAGCCAGTCGCTGCTGCAGCGCCAGCTCAAGCTGCTCGACGAGATGCAGCGCCAGACGGAGGAGCCGGACGCGCTGGAGCGGCTGTTCAAGCTCGACCACCTGACCACCCGCATGCGCCGCCACGCCGAGGGCCTGGTGCTGCTCTCCGGCGGCTCGGCGGGCCGCAGGTGGCGCGGCGTCATCCCGATCGAGGACGTGCTCAGCGGCGCGGCGGCCCAGGTGGAGGAGTACACCCGGGTCCGCGTCTACCCGATGGCCGAGTGCGGCGTCTCGGGTGCGGCGGTGGCCGACGTCATGCACCTGTTCGCCGAGCTGATCGAGAACGCCGCCGCCTTCTCCTCGCCCAGCAACGAGGTCTCGGTACGCGGCGAGATGGTCGGCAGGGGTTTCGCGGTCGAGATCGAGGACCGCGGCCTGGGCATGGACGAGGCCACCCGCAGGATCATCAACGAGCGCCTGGCCAGCCCGCCGGAGTTCGACGCCGCGCACACCGAGCGGCTCGGGTTCGCGGTGGTCGGCATCCTCGCGGCCAGGCACGGCATCAAGGTGACGCTCAAGCAGTCCCCGTACGGCGGCACGACCGTGATCGTGCTCGTGCCGGGATCGCTGGTCGAGCCCATGGCGACCCCGGTGCAGCCGCTGGAGTTCGAGCCCGTCTCCGTGTCGGTGATCCGGACGGAGACCACGGGGCCGGGCGACCTTCCGCGCCGGGTCCGGACGAGCAAGCGTGGCGCGGGGCCCGCGCTGCCGCAGCAGGCGGAGCCCGCCGAGCTCGCCGAGCCGGAGCTGGGACTGCCGTGGGGCGACGGGCCGGCGACCCTGCCGCGAACGGACGCGCCGGCGAGCCTGCCGCGGCGGGAGCAGCCGACCGGCCTGCCGCAGCGTAATGGCCTGCACCGTGAAGAGCCGCCGCAAGAGCACACCGACGAACGGCCGACGGGCCTGCCCCGCCGCCAGCGGCAGACCAACCTGCCGGAGCCCGCGCAGCGGCTCCAGCAGACACCGCCCCCCGCCCCGCCCGCCGCCGGGGAACGCTCCCCTGAAGAGGTCAGGGCGTTGCTCTCCTCGCTCCAGTCCGGCTGGCAGCGCGGGCGGCAGGACAGCGACCAGGATGGGGGATCTCAGCCGTGAGCCGCGAGCACGAGTGGGTCGACGAGGAGGCGGGTCCCGTCGTGCGGCCGTACGCGGTCGCGCGCGGCCGCACCCGGCCCGCGTCCTCCGCGCTCGACCTCCTGGCGACCGTCGTCTCGACCGGGTTGCCCGCCCCGTCCCACGCTGAGCTCAGCGCCCAGCACCGGAGGGTGGTCAGCTGCCTGTCCGGTCAGGCCAGGGCCGTCGCCGAGGTCGCCTCGGAGGTGAACCTGCCGGTCGGCGTGGTGCGGGTGCTGCTGGGAGACCTGCTGGAGCACGGCCTCATCTCGGTGCGCGCCCAGCGCGACAAGGCGTCCACGCCGACGGAGAGCCTGCTCCGCGAAGTGATCAACGGCCTCAGAGCGCTCTGACTCTGAGCCGCTCTGACTCTGAGCCGCCGGGATCCGCGCCGTGAGGGCCCACGGCTCCTGCGGGCGCACTCTGGCCGGGCCTCAGTTCGCCGAGGTGAGCGTGCGCAGGGAGTGCTCGACCAAGGTGATCATGACTTCCTTGGCCGACGTGCGCCGCCGCACGTCGCACAGCATCACCGGCACGTTGTCGTCCAGGTCGAGCGCGATGCGCACGTCGTCCACGCTGTGCTGCGCGGCCCCGTCGAAGCAGTTGACGGCCACCACGAACGGCGTGCCGCGCTGCTCGAAGTAGTCGAGGGACGGGAAGCAGTCGGTCAGCCGGCGGGTGTCGGCGATCACGACGGCGCCCAGCGCGCCGTGGGACAACTCATCCCACATGAACCAGAACCGCTCCTGCCCGGGCGTGCCGAACAGGTACACCACCAGCCCTTCGCGGATCGTGATGCGGCCGAAGTCCATCGCCACGGTCGTGGTGTTCTTGGCCTCCACGCCGTCGAGGTCGTCCACGCCGATCCCGCGGTCGGAGAGCACCTCCTCCGTGCGCAGCGGTTTGATCTCGCTGATCGATCCGACCAGAGTGGTCTTGCCGACGCCGAACCCGCCCGCGACGAGGATCTTCAGCGCGACAGGGTCCTCAGAGAGCACGGAGTCCATTGATCACTTCCTTGAGAATGCGCTCATTCGCCCGTGTTCCGCCGGCCGAGGACGACGACACCGAGATGAGTCCGTGGTCACGCATGTCGCCGAGCAGCACTCGGACGACGCCGACGGGCAGGTCGAGCTCGACGGCCAGGTCGGCCACCGAGATGGGACTGCGAGCAGCCCGCAGGATCAGTTGCTGCTCGGGACCGAGCTCGCCCGGCGGGTCGCCGATGGCGCGCACGGTCGCGACGAGGTCGAACGTGTCCCCGGAGGAACGCGTGCGACCGCGGATGAGGGCATAGGGCCGGACGACCGGCCCGGCCTCCTCATCGAACCACTGCGGGCTGTCGCTCATGACGCTCCAGCGCGCGGGTTGGTGGTGATGTGCTGGCCCACCCGCTTGACCAGCATCGCCATCTCGTAGGCGATGTGGCCGACGTCCACGTTCGCATCGGCGATCACAGCAAGGCAGGTGCCCTGTCCCGCCGCAGTGACGAACAGGAACGCCGACTCCATCTCCACAATGGTCTGGCGCACGTCGCCGCCGCCGAAATGGCGCCCAGTGCCGCGGGCCAGGCTCTGGAAACCGGCCGCCACGGCCGACAGGTGCTCGGCGTCCTCCCGGAGCAACCCCTTGGAGTAGCCGATCGCCAGGCCGTCGGTCGACAGGATGACCGCCTGGCGCACCGCGCCGACCCTGGTGGTCAGGTCGTCCAGAAGCCAGTTCAGTTCACCGGTGTTGGTGGTCGGCACACTCATTTGTCCCCCTCATCCTTAGCTTCTTCTCGGGCGCGTTGGGTTCCCCGCTGGAACGCGGAGAACAGGTCGCGTACCTCGTCGGGAGAGCGTTGGGCCGGTGGCTCGGGCTGCTCGCGCCGCTCGGGCTGCTTGTCCTTGAGCCGGGGCGACAGGCCGGCCTGGCGGACCCGCCTGGGCAGCCCGGCGTGGGTGCCCGAGGTGACCACGGCGAGCGCCTTCTTCCTGGTACGGCTGGGCAGCGCGGCCATCTCCTCCCCGCTGTCCCCGGCCGTCAGCGCCGTCTGCTCGGTCACCATTTCGCGCGGCACGAGCACGATGGCGGCCGTGCCGCCGAAGGGAGAGCGCCGCAGCAGCACCTTGATCCCGTGCCGCGCGGCCAGCCTGGCCACCACGAACAGGCCGAGCCTGTCACTGTCGGCCAGGTCGAACTCCGGCGGATCGGCCAGCAGCGTGTTGACCGCGGCGTACTCGGCCGCCGCCAGGCCAAGGCCCTTGTCCTCGATCTCGATGGCGTAGCCGTTGCTCACCTGGTCGCCGCGCACGTTGACCTGGGTGTCCGGGGGCGAGTAGATGGTGGCGTTCTCGATCAGCTCGGCGAGCAGGTGTGTGAGGTCGGCCGCGGCGCCTCCGTCGAACGCGCTGACCGGCATCGTCTCGACGGTGACCCGGGTGTAGTCCTCGACCTCGGCGACCGCGGCCCGGACGATGTCGATCACGGGGACGGGCTTGCGCCACGCCCGCCCGGGCGTCGAGCCGGACAGGACGATCAGGCTCTCGGCGTGCCGCCGCATGCGCGTGGTGAGGTGGTCCAGCCGGAAGAGCTCCTCCAGCTGGTCGGGGTCGTGCGTACGCCGCTGCATGCCGTCGAGCAGCGCCAGCTGGCGGTGGAGCAGCCCCTGCTTGCGCCGGGCGAGGTTGAGGAAGACCTGGCCGACCCCGCGCCGCAGCGCGGCCTGGCCGACCGCCGCCGTCACGGCGGTGCGTTGCGCGGAACCGAAGGCCCTGGCCACGTCGGTGATCTCAGCGGACCCGCTCACCTTGATCGCCTTGGCCTCCTTCCGCACGTCGACGTCCTCGCCCTTGCGCAGCCGCTCCACGATACTGGGCAGCCGCTGCTCCGACAGCTCGACCGCGGCCGCGCGCAGCCCGCCGAGCTCCGCGGCCAGGCGACGACCGAAGCGTACAGAGATGATGATCGACGCGAGCACCGCGATCAAGCCGACGCCGCCCGCGATCGCGATCTTGACGACGGTGGTGGTGGCGGCCTCGGACGTACGCACGGCCAGCATCTCGGACGCGGCCAGGCCGTGCCCGTCCAGCTGGGAGATGAGCCGGTCGATCGTCTCCGTCCAGCCGGCCGCCTCGGGCGGCGGGGCGCCGGTCCTGATGACCCTGGCCTCCATGATGACGAAGGCCTGGAACGGCTCGGAGGCGAAGACCTGCTCGTACGGCCTGCGCAACGTCACGTCGAGGCCCGCGAGCCCGCGTGCGTGCAGGAACTTCCTGGAGGCCGCGTACTCGGTGAACGCCGCGGTCTCCGGCTCGGTGAGCCGCCCGTCGGCCAGCGCGCCGACGGTGAGCGCGTGTTCCCTGGCGATGTACTCCCTGGCCATGCCCATGGCCTGCAGCGAGGCGGCCTGCTGCAGGATGGACAGGTCGGAGACGGTGACCAGGTGGTCGTAGAGCATGAAGATCGAGTCGAGAATCCGGTTGTACTCGTTCAGCCCGGACAGTCGGGAGCTGAGGCCGTTGTCGATGTCCGCCCTGATCGAGTCGAGCCGGTCGAGCGCGCCCATCAGCGTGCCCAGCGGGCGGCGCAGAGTGTCGACCGCGTCTCCGGCGTCCGTGACGGCCTGCCGGAACTCGCCCACGGACTGGTCGGTGCGGGCGCGCTGGCCGCCGAGCGCCTCGGTGAGCTCACGCGTGGTGAGCGCCTCGGAGGAGCGTACTCGTTCGGCCTGGAGCTGTAAGCCCAGGTCGGTGGAGGCGACGCCGATGGTCCGGTACAGGGTGCCGGCCCGGAGCAGTGACTGGGCGTCGCCCATGGTGAGGTTGAGGACGAAACCCCAGAGCGCGCTCAATGACAGGAGGGGTAGCAGCAGCAATAGGAAGATCTTGAACCGAATTGACCGGTTTCGCGAGCCCATGTCCCAACCTCGAGTCGAGGGCATTTGCACACCTTGTGTAAATACACCTCCGGAAGATCGCACAGGAGACTAGCACCGTTTATGCTTCCGGCGCAGTGGGGGGAAGACGTTCATTACCGTGATTATTGGGACAAGATCTCTCGCTCGTGGCGCCCCGACCGGACGACCGTCCAGAGCCAGACCAGCGCGACCAGCGAGATCGTGATGAGCCCCGCCCAGTTCAGCACCGTGAACATGTGCACCTGCCAAGCGGTCACCTGTGGCACCCGGCCGATCCGCAGCAGCTCGAACTGCCACGGCCGGCCGGTCAGCACCAGCGTGATGGCGATGGCGATGGCGGTCATCGAGTCCCACAGCGCGTGCAGCGACGCGACGCCGAGATAGGTCAGCACCACGGGGACCGTGAGCCGGCCACGGGCGGCGAACAACGCACCGCCTGCGATGGCGGTCCACAGGCCGTGCCCCACGGGTGTCAGGATGCCGCGCAGCACCTCGGTCTCGACGAGCTGGGCCAGCGACAGTCCTTCGGAGGTGAAGAGGGCGTTGAAGGCGTATCCGGCGCTCTCGAAGGCGGCGAAGCCGAAGCCGACGGTCGCGCCGAGTATGACGCCATCCATGGTCGTGCGCGTGGTCATGCGGCGGGTGACGAACATGAGCGCGGCCAGCTTCACGCCCTCCTCGATGAGGCCGACCAGCACGTACATGAGAATCGACGGCCGGATGAGCCAGCTCTCCAGCAGCGAGGCGCCGAGCACGCCCAGCACGCCACCCACCACGAACGCCTGGAACATCATCTCGATGGTGATCCGGGGCGAGGGGCCCCTTCCATAGGCCCACACCACGAACGTCACCGGCACCAGGAAGCTGCCGAACAGCACCACGGTCGGGACGAGGTTGGAGTTCTCCGTCCAGGCCGTCACGACGACGGTGGCCGCCCAGAGCGTGAGCCCGACCAGGAAGATCCGCAGCCAGAGCGTCATCGTGCCAGCTCCTCGACGGCGCGGTAGGCGGCCGTGACGGCGGCGTCGGCTCGGGGGGCGGGCGCCGAGTCCGAGCCCGCGATCGCGATCCTGCCGAACCGCCTGCGTGCCGTGTCCACCGGGAACGGCCCGTCGGGGTAGAACATGTGCCACGGCCGGCAGTATTCAGGCGCGTTCCCGTGCCCCCACCGGTTGATCGTGATCGCCTCGATGTCGCGGGCCGGGTCGAAGCCGCCGGGCCCCAGCAGCCGGGCGAGCTGGTCCCTGATCGTGTGCTCCAGATGCTCGTACGGCGTCTTGATCAGCTCGCGCCGGCCCGCGACCGCGCCTGCCGCCGGACCCAGCTCCGACCGGCACGGCGTGGCCAGGAGGTGCACGATGGCCGGACCGCCCGCGTGGCGCGGCGGGTCGAGCTCGGTCAACGCCCAGTACGCGCCGGTCCAGCGCACCCGCCGCACGCCGGTCCGCCGCCACGCGTCCCCGTCGCGCATTCGCACGGTGGCGTGCAGCAACGGCACCCTGACGGCCTCGCTCAGCGCCTGCCGCTGCTCTGGGGGCAGCTCCGGCATCAGGTACGGGATGACGGCGCTCCAGCAGGCCAGGATCACCGCCCCGGCGTCGACGGTCATGATCTGGTGGCCGTCGAAGTAGCCCACGGTGGCCGACGCGGCGCCGTCGTGTACCGACACCACGGGGCTGGACAGCCGGAACCGCACCCGGTTCCCGGGACGGTCGAGCGCGGCGGGGTCGGGGAGCATCCGGTGCACCATCGTGCGGACCAGCGCCTGATTCCCTTCGGGAAAGTGGTAAATATCGGGATCCGTAATGCCCCACTGCTTCTTCACCGTGGGCGAGTTGAACCGCGACGGCTTGTTCGCGTCGAGCCCCAGGCCCGCGAATCCCGGATATCCCGTGCCCCAGGCGTCGATCGCGCCGAGCGCCCGCGTGTCGTAGCCCCACTCCTGGCACGACATGCTGCGGCAGAACCGCTCCACGTCCGGGTGCGCCCCGCAGACCTCGAGCAGGAAGGCCGAGTACGTCAGCTCCGCCAGCCGCTCCTGCTTGCCCTCGGCCGACAGCCCGGGGAACCAGTCGGGCGGCTCCCTGTGCAGCAAGCGCAAATCCTCCCTGGCCCGCCCGTCGATCGGCAGCCTGGCCATCCAGTCGGACTCGAACCTGACCAGCGTGTCCGCGCCGAAGCTCTCCGCGTCGCACATCACGCCGTCGGTCAGCCCAGGGTCGGTGTGCGCCCGGCCGCTCTGCCGGTGGAAGACCGCGCGCCGCGCCTGGCCGCCGATCTCGTCGTGGTTGTCGAGGACGAGCACACCCGCGCCGGGATCCCGCCGCAGCCACTCGTAGGCCGCGCTCACGCCGCTGAGCCCGCCGCCGACCACCACCAGGTCGTAGCTCTCGCCGGTGGGCTCGGGCGGGCCCGCGTACTGCCAGAAGCGGCCGTCCCGAAGCGCGTGCGGCACGCTGAGCGCCTCGGCGGCGCCGCCACGGAATCCGTACGGCGCGGGCGGAGCCCCGGCCTCCTCAGCGGTCTCAGCCTTCCCCGCGGACACAAGGGCGCTCATGGCAATGCCGTCGAAGAAGTCACGGCGGGAAATAGGCTGATTCATCCCAAGGGCGCGCGGGCTCAAGCTCATGGCGCGATCATCAGCAGGCCAGGCCAAATGCCGCACAGAGCCGCGCAGCGCCTCGAGGAACATTTTGCGTGACCTATTACCGCGAATGCCGGTTTGGAGTACCGTCCGGAATATCACCAACGGGGGGAGTCAGAGGTGGTCGGCAGGCAGGGCAGGGTCACCGGGAAGATCGGCCCTGGACTCGTCGGCGAGGTCATGATTCCGATCAGGGGCGGCGTCGAGGCCTTCTACGCCCATCCGAGCGTGACCGGCGAGGAGATCCCCGTCGGAGCCATCGTCGTCGTTGTGGACTACTTCCCCCCGCGCACGGTCTACGTGGCCAAAGCACTCATCTAGGGAGGGGCCGATGTCCCCTGAGTTCTACATCATCGGCGGCACCGTCATCGTCGCGGCGATCGTCATCACCCTGCTGTTCAAGGCCGTATGGCGGGTCGCGGAGCCCAACGAGGCCTTGATCATCTCCGGCCTGGGCGCGCGCCGGCGCGGCGAGAGCCTCGACAGCCTGGGCTTCAAAATCATCACCGGGAAGGGCACGGCCGTGCTGCCGGGCTTCCAGACCGCCAGGCGGCTACGCCTCGACACCAGGGCCGCCAACCTCCAGGTCTCCTGCGTCACCCAGCAGGGCATCCCGGTGCACATCCGCGGTGTGGTGATCTACAAGGTCGGCGACGACCTCTCCTCCATCGCCAACGCCGCCCGCCGCTTCCTCGACCAGCAGGACTTCATGACCAGCGCGATCCACGAGCTGTTCACCGGACACCTGCGCTCGATTATCGGCAACCTCACCATCGAGGACCTGATACTCAACCGCGAGCGTCTGACCAGCGAGACCAGGGCTTCGGCGGCCGACGAGATGAGCAAGCTCGGCCTGATCGTGGACTCGCTGCAGATCCAGGAGATCGACGACGAGACCGGTTACATCGTCAATCTCGGCAAGCCGCACGCCGCCAAGGTCGCCGCCACCGCCCGCATCGCCCAGGCCCAGCGCGACCAGGAGGCCACCGAGGCCGAGCAGATCGCCGCCGCCAACATGGCCGCCGCCCGGCGCGACTCCCGGATCAAGGAGGCCTCCTACCAGGCCGAGATCGATCGGGCCATGGCCACGACCAGGCAGGCGGGCCCGCTGTCGGAGGCGACCGCCCGCCAGGAGGTGGTGGTCCAGGAGACCAGGGCCGCCGAGCTGGAGGCGCAGCTGGCCGAGCAGCGCCTGCAGTCGCAGGTGCGCAAGCCCGCCGACGCCAAGGCGTACGAGACCGTCACGCTCTCCCAGGCCGAGCGCGACGCCCGCATCGCACAGGCGGAGGCCGAGGCCAGGGAGACCGAGCTGAGGGCGGTCGCGCAGGCCTCCCAGGTCAAGCAGGCCGCCGCGGCCGAGGCGGAGTCCGTGCGGCTGCGCGGTGAGGCGGCCGGTGCGGCCACGAGGTTCACCGGGGAGGCCGAAGCCGCGGCCACCCAGGCCCGCGGGCTGGCCCACGCCGAGGCGGCCAAGGCGCTGGGCCTGGCCGAGGCCGAGGCGTCGCAGGCCAAGGGCCTGGCGGAGGCCCAGGCGATCAAGGCGCGGGCGCAGGCGCTGAAGGAGAACCAGGAGGCGGTCATCGCCCAGCAGCTCGCCGAGCGCTGGCCGGAGGTCGTGGAGGCAGGCGCGAAGGCGTTTGCGAACGTGGACCACATGGTGGTGCTGAACGGCGCCCAGGGCGTCGAGGAGCTCCTGGCCAAGGCGCTCACGCTGGGCGGCACCGGACTGGGTCTGGCCAGGGCGTTGCTCAATGGCGGAAATCCGAACAACGGCGAATCGGAAATCATTCCTAAAGCCGCTGAATTTCCTAAAGCCACGGAATTCCGCGAATAGCGACGTTGCACAGATGTGTGGGCCGCGATTCCTCTAGCGTTTTCGAGAATGACGCTGGAGTGAAGGGGGAGGGCTCATGCGCAAGGCCATTTCCGGCATATGTCTGAGCATGGTGACGATAGCCGGATGCTCGGCCGACGAGACCGCGGCGGCGCCCGCCGCCTCGGCGCCGCCGTCGGCGTCGTCGGCCGCCGACGCGTCCGGGCTCCGCGCCGCGCTGCTGCCCGTGCCCGCGGGCATGCAGATCTCGTACGGTCCGGAGCTGGGCGCCTTCGGCTCGCTCAAGTCCACCCAGAAGGGGCTGGCGGCGGTCCGCCAGGCCAGGCTGGAGCGGCCGGAGTGCGCCGGGGCAGCCCAGCTCGACGCCGCCAAGCCGGACGTCGCCAAGGCGCCCGCAGCGGTGATCGCCTTCGCCGCCGAGCGCGGTTCGATCACTCAGGCCGTGGTGCGCCTCCCGTCGGCGTCCTTCCCGGCGCCGCTGCCGGAGCAGTGCACCTCGTACGCGGCGGACGTCGAGGGCTCGAAGATCTCGTACAAGACGCGCGTCCTGCCCATGCCGACCAAGGGTGACCAGTCGCGGGCATACCTGACCACGGCCGCGGGCGGCAAGAAGAACGCCCAGATCGGCTCCGTCATGATCAGGCGGGGCACCTTCATCATGAGCATGCTCGTGGTCGGCCAGCAGGTGAAGCCGGCCGGCCTGTACGAGCTCGCCGGCCTCGCCGACCAGAACCTGGCCCGAGTGGCCAGGTAAGGCCCGCCCGATGGCCCGGCTGGACCCGGCCCATCCGCCGCTGCCGGGCCCGCTCCGCGGGCCTCAGATCAGGACATGGGCGTCCGGGCGGCCGACGAAGGAGAACTGGGCGTTGCGGGTCAGCTTGATGTGGTCGGCCTGCCAGGTGTGCATCGACGCGTCGGCGCTGCGCCAGTAGACGAAGTTGAAGCGGTCCGCCGAGTAGATCTTGACGGAGTCCGCCTTCAGCCGCCGCACCAGCTCGGTGTCCTCACCGCGGGTGATGTCCGCGAACCCGTACGAGCGGAACATGTCCGCCTTGCCGAGGAACGTGCCGCCCTGGACGAGGAACGAGTAACGGTGCTCCAGGCCGGGCAGCCGGAGCATCGTGGTGTTGCTGCCCTCGAAGTACGCGTAGTGCGCGCCCTTGCCCACCAGCTCCGCGTCCGAGTAGTCGAACGCCCGGACCAGGTCCGACAGGTAGTGATCGCCGTACAGGTTGTCGTCGTCCATCTTGGCGATCAGGTCGCCTTCGGCGGCCGCGATGCCCAGGTTCATGCAGGCGCCGAGCGACAGCGAGGCGTCGGCCGGCAGCACCACGACGTCCGTGATGCCCGCCATGCGCGCCTTGTCGGCGACCACGACCGGGTCGATGTCCAGCCCGTGCAGCACCATGATCAGCTGCAGGGGCCGGTGGATCTGCCGGGCCACCGACGAGATCGCGTGCTCGATCTGGGAGGCGCGGTTGGTGGGCAGCACGACCGAGATCGACCGGGTCCTGGGTGTCACCTGGTGCCCGAGGTCCTGGAGGATCTGGTCCACGCGGTGTGAGAACAGGTGCTTGTCGAAGACCTCGCGCAACGCCAGGTGCCCTGTCCTGGCCCGCAGCTCGGGGCTGTTGATCAGGTGCAGGACCTGGTTGTACGACTCGATCGGCTCGCGCGCGATGGGGATCAGGTCGCCGAAGGTCTCCTCGATGGCCCGCGACCACCCGGACACCACCGGGGTCGCGCAGGCGGACAGCTCGAAGACCCGCCGCGCGCACATGGTCGGCGAGTCCAGCACCGAGTTGACGTTCAGGAAGACCTTGTACATCCGGTACGCGGCCAGCATCTGGTCGTACGGCAGCTCGCCCACGATGTGCGGGCGGTACTTCTCCGGCCAGGCGTACTTCTCGTCCACCTCGCCGTTGCGCGCGAAGATGTGCAGGCCGAGCTCGCGTACCGGGTCGAGGACGGTCTCCATCTGCTCGCGGCGCTCGGGGTGCTTGTCGCGGAAGTACATCCCGGCGAACACCACGTCGTGCAGCCGCCCCTGCTTCTGCTGGATCGGGTTGTGCACACGGGGCTGGGCGGCGAACTGCAGCACGTCCACCCGGTCATGCCCCAGAATTTCCCGATATTTCGGCAGCATGTCACCGTCGCAGGTGAACACGTAGTCGAACAGCTTGGCCGTGTCGATGAAGAAGTCGAAGTTCGGCGGGTCCTCCTTGTTCCAGAAGACCGTCGGAATGCCCTCCTGCCTGCACCAGGCCACCAGGTCGCGCAGCGGCTCCTTGGGGGCGTTGGTGCCGGTCATCTGGTAGCGCCAGCGGCCCTGGTTCCCGTGCCAGGCCGACTCGCAGAACAGCAGGTCGGGCCGCTTCTCCGCGAAGATCTCCGGCCAGTCCTTGAGCCCGAACTCGATCTGGTCCCACTCGTAGCGGAAGGCCATCCTGGAGAAGTCGTCCAGGATCACCGCGACCTTCAGGTCGGGCCGGTTCACCGGCCCGCTGGGCCACTTCGCCGGCGGCACCTCGACGAGCGGCGGCCGGTTGTTCGCGATCTCGGTCGCCTCGGTGACCGGGATCGGAGGCGTGGGCGCCTTGTCCTTGGAGCGGACCGCCTCGACGATCTTCCCTGGGCTCTTCGCGCCCAGGGCCTCGCTCAGCTTGAACGTCCGCTTCGCCTGGGTGGCCTCGAGCTTCCACGTGGAGTACGCGGCCTTGGCCTCGGCGATCTCCAGCCGCCGCCGCAGCTCCCTGAGCTCCGCCTCGTACCGCTCGACGAGCTTGCGCTCCTCGGGAAGCCAGTTGACGGGTCCGAGTCGTTGGTATGCGGGAGGCTCGGGGTTCTCGGCCATGGTGCTACGCCTATCGCTTGAGGGGATGTCATGTTACGTCGGAAGCGAAGGCTATTCGGGGCGTTTGGCCTGGGAAGCAGGCGCCAGGTTGTCACCCTTCAGCCAGGCCGCGATCACCGTGGCGATCCGCGGCCCCGCCTTGCCGTCCCACAACACCGGCAGCTCGCCGGCCGGCGTCGCGGCGCCGTCGGCCAGCGCCTTCTCCGCGGCCGCGGGCAGGAGAGCGGGCGTGACCAGCCGGTTGGTGCCGTGCGTGATCGTGATCGGCCGTTCGGTGTTGGGCCGCAGCGTCAGGCAGGGCACGCCCAGCACGGTCGTCTCCTCCTGCACACCGCCGGAGTCCGTGACCACCAGCGCGGCGCCGCGGACGAGTGAGAGGAAGTCCACATAGCCGAGCGGCTCGATGACCTTGATCGTCTCCCCGTCGACCAGGCCCGCCTCGGCCAGCCGCGCCTTGCCGCGCGGGTGCACCGGAATCACGACGGGGGTCTGCCGCGACACCTCGAGCACGGCGTCGACCAGTTCTTCGGCGGCCTCGGCCGTGTCCACGTTCGCGGGGCGGTGCAACGTCGCCACGGCATACCGAGCCGGTATGCCCAGCCGCGCCACCACGGGCGCCGGGTCCAGCGCCGGCAGCGCCGAGAACAAGCTGTCGATCATCGGGTTGCCGACCAGGTGCACCTTGGACGGCGGCACCCCCTCCGCCGACAGGTAGGCCAAAGCCTCGGGGGAGGTGGCGAAGAGCAGGTCGGCGAGCGCGTCCGTGACGACCCTGTTGACCTCCTCGGGCATGCCCCGGTCGAACGACCGCAGCCCCGCCTCCACATGCGCGGTCGGCACGCCCAGCTTGGCGCAGACCAGGATCGCGGCCAGCGTAGAGTTCACGTCGCCGTACACCACGACGAGGTCGGGGTCGTGCTCCTGGACGACCTCCTCCAGGCCGACGAGCAGGGCCGCGGTCTGCCTGGCGTGGCTGCCCGAGCCGACCGCCAGGTTCGCCACCGGGTCGGGCAGGCCGAGGTCGGCGAAGAAGACGTCGGACATCAGGGCGTCGTAGTGCTGGCCGGTGTGGATGATGCCCTGCCGCACGCCGAGTTCACCGAGTGCCCGCACCACCGGGGCCGCTTTCACGAAATTGGGACGAGCACCCAATACGTGCAGGACCAGGGGGTTCTCCCTCATTGACCTCGCCTTTCATAGCGGAAGGGAAAAAACGCTGCCTATGGTACGGTCCCTGCGTGGCATCCGACGCCAGTCGTCAAGACTCCTCCAAGGTTTCCGCGAAGTCCGCCCGTGCCGGCGTCGGTGGACTTCTCAAGGGCTTCGTCCAGCACCCGATCATCGTCTCCCGCGTCGTCGTGACGAAGGTCAAATCCGACCCCGTCCGCGTGGCCCAGGCAGCCGCCGACGCGCTCCCGCCCCGGCTGCGCCCCATCGTGGGCAGCGTGGCCTGGCCCGCCGCGCGCCAGGCCAGGCGCCTGGTGCGCAAGCTCGGCATGCGTGTGATCAAGGGGCCGTGGAACGACGCCAAGGAACACTGGGACGCCGGCCGGGTCAGCCAGGCCGCCGCCGTGCTCGAGGCCCACACCAAATACCCGTTCGTCAAGCGCAGGGCCGCCTACTACCGGGGTGAGCTGGCCGCCATCAGCCCGGACCCGATCCCGCCGGGCCCCAAGGCGGCCATCCTGGAGCGGGTCGAGGGCCGGGTGCTGCACCTGGTCACCAACGCGCTGCCGTACACGCAGGCCGGCTACACCGTGCGCACCCATCGCATCGTCACCTCGCAGCAGGCGGCGGGGCTCGACCCGCACGTGGTCACCAGCTGGGGCTGGCCGATGATGCAGGGGCATGCGGACGCGCCGCCGTTCGAGGAGCTCGACGGCATCCCCTACTACCGGCTGTTGCCCGACGGGCACGGCGAGGTGCCGTTCGAGATGCGCGGGCGCATGATCAGGGGCGCCGACGCGGTCACCAAGCTCGTCACCCAGCTGCGTCCGCAGGTGCTGCACGCCGCCACCGACCACCGCAACGGCTCCGTCGCGCACGCCGTGCGCGACCGCACGGGCACGCCGTTCGTCTACGAGGTACGCGGCTTCCTGGAGGAGACCTGGGCCTCCCGCGACCCGGCCAGGATCGGCAGCGAGCGGCACGTGCTCCAGCGCGAGCGCGAGGCGTTCCTCATGCGCGAGGCGGATGCGGTGGTCACGCTGGCCGAGACCATGGCCTCCGAGATCGTCGAGCGCGGCGTGCCCAGGGAGAAGATCCACCTGGCGCCCAACGCGGTGGACGACTCGCTGCTGACGGCGCACTACGACGGCGCCTCGTTCAGGGACGCGTACGGCATCAAGCCCAACGAGATCGTCGTCGGCTCGGTGTCCAGCATCGTGGCCTACGAGGGCTTCGCCACCCTGCTGCGGGCCGCCGCGCTGCTGCGTGACGGGCGCACGCCGGTGCGGGTGCTCATCGTCGGCGACGGCGCCGAGCGTGACAACCTCCTGGAGCTCGTCGGCGAGCTGGGCCTGAGCGACGCGATCCTGCCCGGCCGGGTCGGCCCCGAGGAGGCACTGCAGGCGCAGGACGCCATCGACATCTTCGCGTGCCCGCGCGAGGACCTGCGGGTATGCCGACTCGTTACGCCATTGAAACCCGTCGAGGCGATGGCGCTCGGCAAGCCCGTGGTGCTCAGTGATCTGCCCGCGCTCTCCGAGCTCGTCGGCTCCGACGGCGCCGGACTGCTGGTGCCGCCGGGCGATCCCGAGGCGCTCGCCAAGGCCCTCGCCGGGCTCAGCGAGGACCCGGCCAGGCGGGCCGAGATGGGTGAGGCGGGCCGGGCCGAGGTGGCCGCGAAGCGCACCTGGAGCCGCGTGGCAGAGTCTTATCAAGCCCTATACCGGTCTTTGGCTGAATGATGACCTTCAAGTTGGCTGTCTCTTCTGACGGTTTCCGTCGCATTAGGCGTGAGCTAGGTGGACTTGAGATAACCTTTGCGACCATGAAGTGTTGTTTCCGGCCCTCAAAGGCACAGCTGTGACAGAAATAGACTTGGCTGTCATCGGTCTGGGCTACGTAGGCATGCCGCTCGCCAAGGAGGCGGTGGGCGCCGGTCTGCGCGTCGTCGGCGTGGACGTCGACCCCGCCAAGGTCGAGGCGCTCAACGCCGGGCAGTCGTACATCGATGACCTGACCGACGCCGACCTCGAGCACATGCTGGTCAACGGGTTCACCGCCACGCTCGACGAGACCGTGCTGGCCCGGAGCAACACGATCGTGATCTGCGTGCCCACCCCGCTGGACGAGGACCACCGCCCGGACCTGTCCGCCGTGGAGGGCGCCACCAAGACCGTCGCCCGCAACCTGAGCAAGGGCACGCTCGTCGTGCTCGAGTCCACCACCTGGCCGGGCACCACCGACGAGGTGGCCAGGCCGCTGCTGGAGAGCTCGGGCCTGGTCGCCGGTGAGGACTTCCATCTCGCCTTCTCGCCCGAGCGCATCGACCCGGGCAACCCCAAGTTCGGCCTGCGCAACACCCCCAAGGTCGTGGGCGGCTACACCACGACCTGCCGGGACAGCGCGACCGCGTTCTACGGGCAGTTCATCGAGCAGGTGGTGCCGGTCAGCGGCACCCGTGAGGCCGAGATGGCCAAGCTGCTGGAGAACACCTACCGGCACGTCAACATCGCGCTCGTCAACGAGATGGCGATCTTCTGCGACGAGCTCGGGATCGACCTGTGGGAGGCCATCGAGGCGGCGGCGACCAAGCCGTTCGGCTTCCAGAAGTTCCTGCCCGGACCGGGCGTCGGCGGGCACTGCATCCCCGTCGACCCGTCGTACCTGTCGTACACCGTGCGCAAGCTGGGCTACCCGTTCAGGTTCGTGGAGCTGGCGCAGGAGATCAACGAGCGGATGCCGTCCTACGTGGTGGCCCGCGTCCAGCGTCTGCTGAACCGGCATAAGAAGCCCGTCAACGGGGCCAAAGTCGTTATGCTCGGCGTCACTTACAAACCGGATATCGCCGACGAACGGGAAACCCCGGCCCTGCCGGTGGCGCGTGCGCTGCTGGAACTGGGTGCCGATCTCTCGTTCGCGGACCCGTACGTCAAGGAGTGGTCGGTAGACGGCACCCCGGTGCCGCGTGAGGAGGACCTGGCCGAGGCCGTGGTCAACGCGGACGTGACGCTGCTCATGCAGCAGCATGCCGCGTTCGACCTGGACATGGTCGAGGCGAAGGCCAGGCTCGTGCTCGACACCCGCGGCGTGCTCGCCGAGGGTGAACGCGTCGAGCGGCTGTAGCGACGGAGGGCTGCGCGCAGTGCACGTGCTCGTCATGACGGTGGTGCATAACCCCGAGGATGCTCGGATCCTGCATCGGCAGATCCGTGCCCTCGTGGATGCCGGTCATGAGGTCACGTATGCCGCCGCCTTCACCGCCTTCGGCGTCGTCCCGCGTCCCTGGGTCACCGGAGTGGACCTGCCGAGGGCGGCCCAGCGCAATCGGATCTCGGCGACATGGGCCGCGCGGCGGGTGTTCAAGCGCATGCGCGACAAGGTGGACCTCGTCCTCGTCCACGACCCCGAGCTGCTCTTCGCGGTGTGGGGGGTGCGCAACAGGCCGCCCGTGGTGTGGGACGTGCACGAGGACACGCCGGCCACGCTGTCGCTCAAGCCCTGGCTGCCCTCGCCGCTGCGGCCGCCCGTACGTTTCCTGGCCCGCCTGCTGGAGGGCACGGCCGAGCGCCACCTGCACCTCATGCTGGCCGAGACCGCGTACGCGGGCCGGTTCAAGCACGCCCACCCGATCGTCCCCAACGAGACGTGGGTGCCCGACTCCGTGACGCCGCCCGGCGACGACCGGGTGGTCTACCTCGGCTGGCTCTCCAAGGCCAGGGGCGTGATCGAGGCCGTCGAGGTGGCGAAGCTGCTGCAGCCGTACCGGGTGGCCGTGGAGCTGATCGGGTACGCCGACCCGCAGAGCCGCCCCGTGCTCAACCAGGCCGTCACCGATGGCCTGCTGGAGTGGCGCGACTTCATGCCCAACGACGAGGCGCTCAAGCGGCTCGACGGGGCGCTGGCCGGGCTCTCGCTGCTGCACGACGAGCCGAACTACCGGCACTCGATGCCCACGAAGATCGTCGAGTACATGGCCCACGGCATCCCCGTCATCACCACCCCGTCGCCGCGCGCCGTGGAGCTCATCGAGCGGTACGACAGCGGCGTCGTAGTGCCCTGGCAGGACCCCAAGGCCGTCGCCCAGGCCGTACTGACTCTGCGGGACGACGTACGCGAGCGGCGGGCGCAGGGCGCGCGCGGCTACGCGGCGGCCCGCGCCAACCACCATTGGCCCAACTCGGCGAAGCGCTTCGTGGCCCAGCTGGAGTCCTGGGCCGGGGTCAAGCGATAGCGGGTTGCCTCACGTGCGCTGGCTCTTCTTCGTCGTGTGCGCAGCCGTCCTGGCCGTGGTCGCCGCCGTGGTCATCGTGCTGCCTCCCTCCTCCGACGAGTCCGCCCCCACGGCCGGCCAGTCGGCCGTGGCCAAGCCGTCGCCGACCGAGCCGACGCCGAAGGTGAGCGAGTTCACCGACTCCTGCGGAACGTTCGAGACCAAGGAGAAGGCCCCGTACGCCGTCACCGGCTACTGGATCATGCCCAGGTCGAACCCCTGCACCTGGCGCAACCAGCTGCAGGAGATCCACGACGTCGGCGGCGACACGATCATCAGGATCGGGTACGGCCTGCAGTTCCGCACCGTGTCCGACGACGGCGAGATCCTGACCAGGGACGGCGAGCTGGACTCGCTCTACAAGGCCTGTGAGGAGGACGGCCTCACCTGCCACGACGCCGCCGAGCGAGACCTGAAGAAGGCCAACCCCGGCAACAGGATCGGCCGCACGTACGTCTACCGCACCGACGAGTCGTTCGGTGAGAACGTGTTCCGCTGCCCCGAGATGGAGCACAGCATCAGGGCGGGCAACCGCACCTACTTCCGCCTCGTCACCCAGCCGGACGGCTCCGACGACGCCACCTGCGACTTCTCCGGCAAGGGTCGCTCCTATGACCTGATCCTGGTGGCCGGCGCGGAGAAGGACAGCCTGACCCAGCTGCTCACCCTGGGCGACCAGTTCGGCATCCGGATCTTCCCCGCGCTACCGCTGGCCCCGCGCGATCCCAAAACCCCGATCAGGGCGTACAAGCACCACCTCGGCACGCTGACCACGCTGACGCGGCGCATCCTGCAGGACTACGGCGCCCGCTTCGCCGACCGCGAGTCATTGGGCGGCGTCTACCAGCCCTTCGAGGTCCAGATGTCGGCCACCCTGGCCTCAAACCCGACGCTCGAGGTGTACACCGACCAGCACACGATCGTCGAGCAGGTGCTGCCCGGCAAGCCCATCCTGATCAGTCCCTACATGGACGCGCGCCGCCGGGTGGGCTTCGGCCAGACGCCCAAGCAGGTGGCCGAGGCGTTCAAGGCACTGGCCAAGACCGGGGTCGGCATCATCGCCCCGCAGGACAGCCGGGGCACCGGCAAGGTGGGACTGTTCTGGCCCGACGAGCGCGACACCGAGGTGGACGAGCGGCTGCGACCGGTGGTCGGGGAGTCCACGTACGGGACCGCGTACCACGGGTCGACGCGCGACTACTACCGCGAGATGTCGATCGCCCGCGAGGAGATGGTCCAGGCCGGCTACCAGGTGCAGCTGTGGGCCAACGTGGAGGCGTTCGAGCCGTCCGGCCAGCAGCCCTGCGCCCCGCAGGGCACCCGCGGCAAGACCGACAAGAAGCGCCTGGACCAGGCGGTCACCATGGCCGGGCGGTATGTCCAGAAGGTCGTCTCCTACATGTGGAGCGACTTCATGACCTGCGGGCAGCCCTCGCTCGAAGAGGAGATCACGTCGGACTGGCAGCGCCCGATCGCGGTGGACGCCATCAGGCGCTCGCGCGACATCCAGGACGGCGTGGAGGTCCGCGGCTACAACGTCAAGGACAGCACGATCACCGTCCAGTGGTCGGGCGGCGCCAAGGACCTGGTGGTGTCGTCGGTGGGGTGGCTGGACGAGAACCCGATCGAGGACCTTCCCGAGGGCATGTCCACCGCCTGGGTGCCGTTCGACTGGGCTCAGGTGCCCGCCGGGGAATGGGTCAGGATCACGGTCAAGGCTTCGTCCGGCAAGGCCGCCACCGAGCCCTTACACGTGCGCGTCGCGACCTAGAGCGGCCGTTTCGCTGCTCGCACGCATGTGCGTGTAACGTGCGTTCATGGTCCCGAGCGTGCCGGTCAGCGTCGACCTGGTCGTGCTCACCGTGCGCAACCACGCGTTGAGCGCTCTGGTGTGGCGCCGCGACAACCCGCCGTTCCTGCGGCGCTGGTCGTTGTCGGGCGGCTTCATCCAGCTGGACGAGGACCTCCCGGACGCCGCCCGCCGCATCCTCGCCGAACGGGCGGGCCTCCCGGGCGCGCCGGTGCACCTGGAGCAGCTGCAGACCTACGGCTACCCGGACCGCGATCCGCGCCAGCGAGTCCTGAGCGTCGCCTATCTGGGCCTGGCGCCGGACCTGCCGGCCTCGGAGAAGGCCCACATGAGCTGGCAGCCGGTGGACGCGCTCACGGCCATGGCCTTCGACCACCGCCGGATCATGCTGGACGGCGTGGAGCGGGCGCGCGCGAAGCTGGAGTACACGTCGCTGGGGGCCGCCTTCTGCCCGCCCGAGTTCACGGTGGCGGACCTGCGCCGCGTGTACGAGATCGTCTGGGGCCGCACCCTGGACCCCAGAAACTTCCACAGGAAGGTCACCAAGGCGGAGGGCTTCCTGGTGGAGACCGGGGGCACCACGACGCGCGACGGCGGCCGCCCCGCCAAGCTCTACCGCCGCGGCCCCGCCGAGCTCCTCCACCCCCCGATGCTCCGCTCGCTCAAGGAGTGAGCCCAGGCGGGTCATCGGTGCGGGGGCCACGGACGGCTCGCAGGTGTAGGCCTCAGGGAGGCTCGCCTTACCCGTTCAGTCCAAAGGCGAAGATGTCAGCCGCCGTCACGCACAATGTGCCGGGAGGAGCATCAGGGATCTCATCCCGAGCGCACACTGCGAACCGAAGCTGCTCCACGTCATTGCTCAGATGTGCTGCTTTCCCAGCGAGCCCGGTCACGATCCGGCCTGCGTTCACCCTCCTGGCCCATTTCGCCTCACCTACCATGATCGGTCGCCGGGAGCGTCCGGCCAGGACGGCCGCGTCGATCTGGTGCTGCCCGTCCGCCCGCCACCACGGCCCGATCGCGACGACGTCTGGGGCTATCTCGGCGGCCCGCAGCCGGAGGTGGTCGCGGAAGGCCTCTTCCCACGCTGCGCCGAGCTGGTCGTTCAAGGAGTCGATGAGCACGGGAAGGATGGTCTCGCCGAGTCCGCGATCGATTTCGGGCATGACCCGGGAGAGAACGCCGAGATAGAAGGCGAGGAAGTTGTCAGCAATCCGGTAGATCTTGCGGCGGGTGCGTGTCGCCTCCGTGACCGGCTGGATTCGCTCGATCAGCCGCAGCGCTAGAAGATCGTTGAGGGTCCTGGTCGGATCCGCCCGGATGGCGTCGGCTATCTCGTTGTGCTTGGTGTAACCCTCGGCTATGGCCTGGAGCGTCGCGGCCAAGTGGACGCCCTTCCCCGCCTCCGTCGCCAGGACCAGATCGCCCTCCCGGATCATCTTGGCGTCGGGATGACAGGCCAGGCGTGCGAGATTGCGCTCCACGGACTGGTCGGACCGCCACCAGGAGAGGTAGAGGGGCATGCCGCCGACAATGCCGTACACCAGTGCCCGGTCCGCGGGCGACAACTCGGGCAACATCTCGGCCGCTTCGTGCGGCCGGAAGGGATGCAGTTGCATGGTGAGGTCGAAACGCCCATAGAGCGGCGCTCGGTACTCCTGAACGGATTGCATCGTTCGTACCGCGGAACCACACATGATGATCCGTAGGCCGGTGCGTCCATGCGCATGGTCGAGAAAGGCGCGCAGAACGCCCTCCAGTTCAGGGGCCGCGGTTATGAGCTCGGGGAACTCGTCGAGGATCAGCAGGACAGGCTCCTCGGCCGCTTCCCTGCCGAGGTGATCGAACACCTCGTCCCAGGTCTGGTAAGGGCGGGTGACGAGGTCGCGGGTGGCCGAGGGTATGACGGGAGCCGCCCGCGATGACAGCTCCTTCAACTCCGACGGCGGGGTCCGGCCGCCGCCGGTGTGGAAGATCACCCGCTTGTCCTTGGCGAAATGCTGGAGCAAGGCAGTTTTGCCCACCCTGCGACGCCCCCAAAGCAACGCGGGACGGGGATGGAGCTCCTCCCACCAGTCCTGGAGCGTACGCAGCTGATCTCTTCGGCCGACGAAGTCCATAGGTTTAACGTAACCGACATTTTTGTCGGCGACATCTGGTTCGCCGACGAAAATGTCGGCGAGTGGCGCACGCCCGGGGCCGCAGATGTCCAAGTGGGTGGGCACCTGGCCAGGAACTAATGTAAGGCCATGCCTCGTTTCCGCCAGATCCTGGACTCCATGGCCCCCTACAAGCCGGGCAAGGCCGTCGCGGCTTCCGACGGGCGGTCGTACAAGTTGTCGTCCAACGAGTCCCCCTACGACCCGCTGCCGTCCGTGGTGGAGGCGATCGCCGAGGGGGCGCGGCACATCCACCGGTATCCGGACGCCGGGGCGGTCAAGCTGACCGAGGCCGTCGCGGAGCGGTACGGGGTGCCGTTCGACCACGTCGCGCTGGGCCCGGGCTCGGTCACGGTGCAGCAGCAACTGCTGGAGGCGGTGGGCGACCCCGGGGCCGAGGTCGTGTACGCGTGGCGCTCGTTCGAGGCGTACCCGCTGCTCTGTGATCTGGCCGGGGTCAGGTCCGTGCGGGTGCCGCTGGCGGGCGAGGACCACGACCTGGACGCCATGGCGACGGCGATCAACGACGACACCCGCCTGATCTTCGTGTGCAACCCGAACAATCCGACGAGCACCGCGATCCGGCGCGCGGAGCTGGAGTCGTTCCTGGACCGGGTGCCCGAGCACGTGCTGGTGGTCCTGGACGAGGCCTACCGCGAGTACGTGCGCGACGAGGACGTCCCCGACGGCCTCGCCCTCTACCAGGACCGGCCCAACGTGTGCGTCGTGCGCACGTTCTCGAAGGCGTACGGGCTGGCGGGCCTGCGGGTCGGCTACATGATCGCGCACGAGCCCGTGGCCGCGGCCGTACGCAAGACGATCGTGCCCTTCGCCGTCAACCACCTCGCCCAGGTGGCGGCCATCGCCTCGCTGAAGGCCGAGGACGAGCTGCTGGAGCGGGTCGAGCACGTGGTCAAGGAGCGCACCCGGGTTCGCGAGGCGCTCATCGCGCAGGGCTGGACCGTGCCGCACAGCGAGGCCAACTTCGTCTGGTTGCGGCTCGGCGAGCGCACCATGGACTTCGCCGCCGCCTGCGCCGTGGAGGGGGTGGCGGTGCGGCCGTTCGCCGGGGAAGGCGCTCGCGTGTCGATCGGCGATCCGGAGGCGAACGACGCCTTCCTCACCGCGGCGAGCACCTTCCGCGGCTGACTGCCTGCGGCCCGACCAGTTTGCGGTAGGCGACCGCATTCGGGGTCGTGCACGGCCGTGCCTGGCCGGCAGGCTTCCATGTACTCGGCGGCCTTGGCGCGGTAGCCGATCCGACTTTCCCTTCATCGATCTTCGGATCTCGCTGGGGAGGGTAATCTTCAGTGGCCTCGCGGAAAGGGACCAGGCCGCGGTGCTCGGCGCGACGATGACCCGCTTGCTTCAGTGGAGATCCGGACTGGGGTGATCAAGATCATGGATCGGCTGCGTTCCGAGTCACGGCCCAGGGTGGCGATCGGGATCGTAGGACCGCACGATCTCGTCGAACAGATCATGATGATCGGCGCCGACCTTCCGGCCGCGGCCGACTGGCGGCTGGTCGGCGCGCCGCATGCCGAGGAGCACGAGACCTACGACAAGTTCCTGAGGATCGCCGACAGCATCGACGCGGTGTTGTTCACCGGGCCTCTCCAGCATGACCTGGCCAGGCAGGCGGGCGAGCTGCCGGTCCCGGCCACATTCGTGCCCATGAGCGGAGCCGGCCTGTACGCCGGCCTGCTGCGCGGGGTGCTCTCCCACGGGGTCGACCCGTCCAGGGTGAGCATCGACTCGCTGCCCGCCGCCGACGTGGACGAGGCGTACGGCGAGATCGGAGTGAGCACGGCGGGCGTGCACCTCTCCGAGTACGACCGGCCGGAGTCGGCACGCGGCTTCACCGCCTTTCACGAGCAGCTCTACCGCCAGGGCGAGACCACCGCGGCGCTCACCACGATAAGGAGCGTCGCCAACAAGCTGACCGCGGCCGGGGTTCCCGTGCTGCGCCTGCTGCCGACCTCGCACACGTTGCGCCTCGCGCTCGACACCGCCGCCCTGCTCGGCACCGGCAGCAGGCTGGAGGACGCGCAGATCGCCATCGTGGTCGTCGAGCTCGCCGCCTCGGCCAAGCCCAGCTACTCCGGGCCGGGCAACTACTGGCAGCAGGAGCTGAAACTGTCGCTGCACAGGTCGCTGCTCGCCGACGCCCGGCTGATGGGCGCCACCGTGGTGCCCCGGGACGAGAACAGCTACGTCGTCACCACCACCGTCGGCGCTCTCGGCCAGGCCACCGACGGGTTCAGGGTGGCGCCGTTCATGGACCGGATCCACTCCGACGCCGGGGTCGCCGTCGAGGTCGGCATCGGGCTCGGCAGCACGGCCCGCGACGCCGACGCCAACGCGGTGGCGGCCGCCGAGAAGGCGCGCAACGCGGGAGCCGCGGCCGCGTACCTGGTCGGGGGCGACGGCACCGTGCTGTCGCTGCCGGTGCGCAGGCGCAAGCGGCAGGAGAGCGAGCCCGTCGTCGCCACCAAGGCGGCCAAACTGCTCGACCGCCTGGTGGACAGCCTCGACGACGGCGACACGCTGGTGGTCGACGCCGAGATCGTCGCCGACGTGCTGTCGGTCTCTCCGCGCAGCGCCCGCCGGGTGCTCCAGAGCCTCGCGGAGGAGGGCCTGGCCTGGCCGATGCCCCCGGTCAAGGGCACCCAGGCAGGCAGGCCCCGCCAGCCGTACCGGCTCGTGCGGAGCTAGACGCCGGTCGCGATCGCCTTCTCCAAGACCCCGGCCACCGTCGGGAGACGCCTTCCGCCGCAACCGACCTCCCCACCGACGCTGGCGGCCCAAGGGACCCACGACGAAGTGCGGCGGGAGTGGGCGCGCAGGCCGGATGTGGTGAGGTGCGGGTCAGGCGCCGGGCCGAAATCCGGTCCGGCGGTACTCGGTGGGAGAGCAGCCGACGTGCCGGCCGAACGCGCTCCGCAAGGCCTTGGCGCTCGCATAGCCGGTGCGCGTGGCGATCGCGTCCACCGGCAGGGTGGAGGTGGACAGCAGCCGGCGCGCATGCCGCAGGCGCAGGCCGGTGAGGTGGCGCAGGAACGTGGTGCGGCGCTCCGCCGCGAACAGGTGCGAGATGTAGAACGGGCTCGCGTTCACCGCCTCCGCCACCGTGGCCAGGCGCAGCCCGGGATCGGTGTACTGCTCGGCGATGTACGCCTCCGCCAGCGCCAGCACGTCCCTGCGCGGCGGCTCGGGCATCAGCCGCCCGAGCGTCTCGCGCAACCACATGTGCAGGTAGGAGCGCTCGTGGATGTCGCCGACCGTGATGATGTCCTCGATGGGCAGCCGGGCGCACGTCACGACCCAGTCGGTCGAGCCGTCGGCCAGCCTGGACCGGTTGGCCACGTCCACGACGAACAACAACTGCCCGATGAGCCAGTCGCGCAGAGTCTGCGGATCGGCGTCCTGGGCGCACCTGTCGACCCAGCTCGCCAGCAGCCCGGCCGCGCCGTTGCTGTCGCCCGCGCGGACCCGCCTGGTCAGCTCCCGCTCGATCCGTACGGGAGGCGTCGCGGCCACTCTGCCGCCGGACTGGGGTTCGATCACCCGGTCGCCGCCGAGCACGAGCTTGTAGCCGTTGACCCGCCGGGCGTCCCGTTCGGCCGCGATGGAGCCCACGCTGGGGGAGCCCAGGCTGACGGTGGCGGTCCAGGCCGTCTCGCGGACGATCCTGGCGCGTACCTCCTCCGCCAGCGCGGTCGCGTCGGACATCAGGGCTTCGGGATCGGCTCCCGTCAGCAGGACGAGCCACTCCTCGGGCGGCTGCGGCTGGCAGGTCGCCCCTGGGCGGCGGCTGGTGGCCGCGCGCACCGCCTGGTCGGCGTGCTGGAGCTGGCGGTGCGCCCACGACCGCCCCCGGCCCTGTTCGGAAACCATGAAGTCGTCGATGTCCACCAGAGCGGCCACAGCGTAGGTCATGTCCCTACTTTAGGCGGACCGAAATTTGACCGTATTCACGAGCGTCCCGATTCCCTCCACCGTGGCCCGCATGGTGTCGCCGTCCTTGAGCGGGGCGATCCCGGCGATGGTGCCGGTCGCGATGAGGTCGCCCGGCATCAGCGTCATCCCGTCGGACAGGTCGGCGATGAGACGGGGGAGGCCGAAGACCATCTGCCTGGTGTTGGCCCGCTGCCTGACCTCGCCGTCCACTTCCAAGGTCAGCTCCAGCGCCTGCGGATCGGGCACCTCGTCCACCGTCGCCAGGTACGGGCCCGCGGGCGCGAAGGTGTCGAACCCCTTCGACTGGTCCCACGGCACGTTGCGCGCGATATTGGCCAGCTGCAGGTCGCGGGCCGTCATGTCGTTGATCACGGTGTATCCGGCGACGGCCTCGCGCCACCGCTCGGCCGGCAGATCCCTGGTCACCTTGCCGATGACCACGGCCAGCTCCACTTCGTGCTCCAGATGGCGGGTGCGGGCGGGGGCGAGCACCGGGTGGTTGTGGCCCACGAGCGCGGACGGCGGCTTGAAGAACAGCACCGGCTCCGGCGGAACCTCCAGGCCGCTCTCGTCGGCGTGCTCCTGGTAGTTCAGCGCCAGGCAGCAGATCTTCGTGCAGGTGGCCACGGGCGGCTCGAAGAGCACCGCGCTCTCGTCGAGAGTGGGGCCGTCGTGGCCGGCCACCAGCTCGGTCAGGCGGTCGAGCCCGTACGAGTGCAGGGCCGCCACCGGGTCTGATCCGAGAGCAGGCCCGAGGCCGGCCAGGCTCACCAGCTCGCCGGCCGCGCGCCGGGCCACCAGCTCGACGGGGCCGGAGGGGGTACGCCGAATGCGTCCAAGAAACATGTCCGTAAGCCCATCAAGGCCCCATAACCTCCACAAGCACCGAAATTTGCGCTTACGACCTGCTTCTTGCTGTGTTTCTTGGCGTCAGGCGATGTGTCCCCGTTTGATGGTCGACATGACCCGCACCCTGGACGTCAGCCGCGACCTCTACACCACTGCCCGGCGTTACATCGCAGGTGGCGTCTCCAGCGACGCCCGCCGTACCGCGGGGGTGCCGCTCTACGTGGACAGGGCCTCGGGAGCGAGGCTCTGGGACGTCGACGGCAACGTCTACATCGACTACGTGCTCGGCCAGGGTCCCGCGCTGCTCGGCCACTGTCCGCCGGCCGTGGTGGAGGCCGTCTCCGCCCAGGTGGCCCGTGGCATCGTCTACTCCGCCCAGCACGCGGCCGAGGCCCGCGTCGCCGAGCGGTTGTGCGCGATGGTGCCTTCGGCGGAGCGCGTCCGCTTCAACACCGTCGGCTCCGAGGCCGCGCACGCCGCGTGGCGCCTGGCGCGTGGCTTCACCGGACGCCCCAAGATCCTCAAGTTCGAGGGCCACTACCACGGCTGGCTCGACCCGGTTCTCTACAGCGTGCACCCGTCACTGGACGACGCGGGGCCGCAGGACCACCCTCGTGCGGTCCCCGGCACCGCCGGCCAGCCGCCCGCCACCGACCTGGTGATCTGCCCCTGGAACGACCTGGAGGCACTCGCCCGCCTCATGGACGAGCACGCGGGCCAGATCGCCGCCGTCGTCACGGAGCCGGTGCTCTGCAACACCGGCGCCATCGAGCCGGATCCCGGCTACCTCCAGGGTGTGCGCGAGCTGTGTGACCGCCACGGCAGCCTGCTGATCTTCGACGAGATCATCACCGGGTTCCGGCTCGCCCCCGGCGGCGCCCAGGAGTACCTCGGCGTCAGCCCCGACCTGTCGGTCTTCGGCAAGGCGATGGCGGGCGGCATGCAGGTGTCCGCGCTGGCCGGGCGGGCGGCCGTGATGGACGCCATCTCCTCGGGCAAGGTCGCGCACGCGGGGACGTTCAACTCGCAGCCCGTCGGCATCGCCGCCGCCGAGGCCACGCTCCGCATCCTGGACGAGCAGCGCGAGGAGGTCTACGGCACCCTCTACGCCCGAGGCCGGCAGCTCATGACCGGCCTTCGCGAGGCCGCGGCCAAGGTGGGTGTCCCGATGCTGGTGGGCGGGCCCGGGCCGGTCTTCCAGACGTACTTCACCGACGCGCCCGCGGTGCGCGACTACCGCGACTTCGCCGGGACCGACCGCGCCATGATGGCCCGCCTACACGCCGCGTTGCTCGACCGCGGGATCAACATGGTGCCGCGGGGGCTGTGGTTCCTGTCCACCGCCCACACCGAGGCGGACGTCGCCGCCACCGTCGGGGTCTTCGAGGACGCGCTTCGGTCCCTTGCGCTCGGTTGAGATCACCAGCGCCACGCCGACCAGGATGACCAGCCCGCCGAGGACCACCTGGGTCGTGATCGGCTCGTGCAGCACGAGCGCGCCGAGCGCGACGGCCACGGCCGGGTTGACGTAGGCGTAGGTGGAAACCAGCGAGATGGGGGCGTTGCCGAGCAACCACGAGAACGCCGTGAACCCGATCAGGGACCCCACCAGGATCAGGTAGGCCAGCGCCAGCCAGGATCTGGTGGTGACGGCCGACAGGTCGAGCCGCTCGCCGAGTCCGGTGCCGAGCACCAGCAGCCCGGCACCGCCGACGACCATCTCGACCGCGCTGGTGGCGAGCGCGTTGGCGGGCATCTGGATCCGGCTCGACAGGAACGAGCCCACGGCCCATGACACCGAGGCGAGCAGTACCACCACGATGCCGGTGCCGCTGCCGCCCTCGGCGCCGGTCAGCGACAGTGCCCCGACCCCGCAGAGCCCGACCAGCACGCCCGCGAGCGTCAGCGCCTTGGGGCGGTCGCGCACCGCGAACCTGAACACGACCAGCCACAGCGGCACCGAGGCCACCAGGAGCGCTGCCAGTCCCGTGGAGATGTACTGCTCGGCCACCGCCAGCATCCCGTTGCCCAGGGTCAGGAGCAGCACGCCCACGATAGCCGCGCCGAGGAACTGCCTGCGCGACATCCTGAAGGCCGCCGGCCCCGACCGCACCAGCAGGAAACCGGCGAGCAGGGCGGCAGCGGTGATGAACCGCAGGGCCCCGCTCAGCATGGGCGGTATCGACTCGATCGCGATGCCGATCCCCAGATACGTCGAACCCCACACCACGTAGACGATGGCCAACGCGCCCCAGATCAGGAACGGAGCGCGGCTGTCAGTGGTGTTCACCCTCATGGCTGATGACAATACAGGTCGGCTCCGACAATATCCGGCATGTATCGGACCACGAACCCTGGCGGGATATTAGCGATAGTGGGCTTTCGTGCCACTTCTGGCCCTACAGGGGTGGTTGGCAGGATCTGTCCTGTCACCGTGCGAGACCCCACCAAGAACGGAGAACCCCGCAGATGTCCGCAGTCGCCGCCGTCCACCCAGCCGTCGCCCTGACCCACTTCGCCGCCCGGCTGGCTTTCGAGACCGACGTTTCAGACGTGGCCGCCGACCTGAGCGCAGGGGCTCCCGGCATCGTGGTCGTCGACTCGCGCAGCCTGGAGAGCTGGGACCAGGGTCACATCGAGGGTGCCGTGCACCTCCCCACCGCCGAGATCGCCACCCGAGCCCTCGCGCTGATCCCGAAGACCAGCCTGGTGGTGACGTACTGCTGGGGCCCCGGCTGCAACGGCGCCACCCGGGCGGCTCTGGAGTTCGCCAAGCTCGGCTACATGGTCAAGGAAATGATCGGCGGCTTCGAGTACTGGGCCAGGGAGGGCTTCCCGGTAGAAACCGCCTCCGGGATCACCCGCCGCGAGGTGGACGCCCTGACAGCCCCTGTACGCGGAATCACGTGCGGCTGCTAATCACGCCATTAGGTCGCACTCACTGGCCCGCCCAGCACCTCTACAGCCCCGCGCAGCGCCCACTCTGACGCGCAAGGGCACGCCGAAAAGTTTGGTGCCCCCGTCCGAATCCTGTCGATCGGGGGCGTCCGTGAACATACCCTCATCGACGCGGGTCAACCAACAAGTTCACAAGAGTCAATGAGTAAGTTCCCAGACTGACAGCGCCAGTCAATATGACCTCGTAACCGGCCCACTTGACGCCGTGGCGGCGGCCCGCCGGTGAACGAGTCAGAAGCGTCTCCCTGGACGGACACCGGCCCCGTACGGCGGGTGGCGCCAGGTCGGCTTGCCGTAAAAGAAGGATGTGATGGCGGGCCAAAGGCCCGCCGTGACGAACGGCGGGCCAAAGGCCGAACCAAAGATCAACCAATCACCGGGGACCGAGTTTCTCCACGATAAGGCGGTACAGCTGCCGGGGCCGACCCGGTTGCGGGGTTCGGTTGG
This sequence comes from Nonomuraea turkmeniaca, assembly GCF_005889735.1. Taxonomy (GTDB): domain Bacteria; phylum Actinomycetota; class Actinomycetes; order Streptosporangiales; family Streptosporangiaceae; genus Nonomuraea; species Nonomuraea turkmeniaca. The sequence goes on along the minus strand of NZ_VCKY01000008.1, from coordinate 63,501 downwards.
GCGGAAGTGGCCACGCGAGTCCCTCGTCAACCAGCGTGCGCAACAACCGCCGAGCCGTGCGGGGCGTGACCCCCAGCATCTTTCCGGCGCCCTCCGCGTCGACCACCGTGTCGCCGCCCTCCAGCTTGGCCGCCAGTCTGGCCAGCACCTCCACTCCCTTGGGCTTGAGTGCGGTTGAGCCCGTCGGCGGCATGCGCGGGGCCGGGATGAGCGCCCGACCCTCGCGGTCCACCGCGAACCCCTGTGCCTGCTTGCCGGCCTGCGTACGCGCCAGCGCGGCCCGCGCGTGCGACTCCGCGTCGTGCGTCGTACGCCCCATGCCCACGCCGACCTCGACCGCCAGCCCCAGCTCGTCCCTGATCCTGGCCGCGAACGGCAACACCCTGAACCCGTCCGTCGCCGCCGCGATCGACCCCCTGGTCGCGGTGACCAGGTAGCTGTGATCGTCGATGGGCCAGATGGTGGCGTTGATCCGGTTCGCCTCCTGGACCAGGAGCCGGTGCAGGGACAGCCGCAGCTCGTCGCGCCAGTAGCGGGGCGCGGCGCGGCGCACGGGCTCGCGCAGCGTCGGCACCTCCACCAGCACCACGGTCAACTGCGACTCCTCCAGCCGGTGGTGCGCGCCGAGCAACGCCGCCGTGTGCAGCGCCGTGCGCACAGCCGCCGAGGTGGGCCTGATCCTGATGACCGGCACCCCGGCCGCCTGGAGGCGCTCGGCCACCGCGGGCAGGCACGTCAGTGCTCCCGTGGTGGCGCCCTGCCGGGCCAGGCGTTCGTGGTAGGCCGCGATCGTGCCGGTGGCGCCCGGCTCGTCGCGGCTGTGGACGTCGGTCGCGGGGATGCCGAGGTCGGTGTACGCCTCCTCGACATCGGCCCGGCTGACCACGTCGATGCTGACCCGTTGGGGGTCCATCCGGGTGTCGAGCGCGGCCTTGGCCAACGCCGCCACCAGTGCTGCTCCGCCGAGTTGCACGTACGTCGCGGGCATCGTCAGCACGCCGGAACGCCTGGCCAGGTCGTAAGGGACCGGGCTGGCGAACAAGCATGCGTCGACGCCGGGACCGAGCCGCGTCACCTTGTCCGGCGCCTCCTGCTCGTCGCGGTAGGCAGCCGCCACCAGGCGACACGGCAACGGCGCCGCGGCGTGACCCATCAGCATGACCCGCTCCACCAAGTCGTGGGGTCCGACCACACCAATGGTGAGGTCCGGTGTCATTGCTCCCGGGCGTGACACTCGGGGAGTTTCTTCGGCCCTCTCGACCAATGTTCGTCCCATCCTGCCGTCCGTTGCAGTGCTCTCTTTTGGAACGATCGCTCGCGGGGGCCGTAATGTCACGCCCGACTTTTCCGGAAAGCCGTTGAGGTTGACCGTCCGACAAGATGTCTTAGCAGCTCAACGAGGTATTTCGCACGCTTTTTAGCGCTCGGAAATCTCTCGTGTAATGTCCGCGCCGAGCGCGCGCATTCGCGCCGCGAGATGTGCGTGACCGCGATCGATCAGGTATCCCGAGTCGATCACCGTCTCGCCCTCGGCCGCGAGGCCGGCGAGCACCAGTGCGATGCCCGAGCGAAGGTCGTGCGCCGTCACCTGGGTGCCGGTCAGCGGCGTGCGGCCGCGTACGACGGCCCGGCTGCCGTCGACCTCCACATTTGCCTTCATCTTGTTGAGCTCTCCGGCCAGCGCGAACCGGCCGTCGAAGATGCGCTCGTGGATGTAGCTGGTGCCGTCGGCCAGCGCCGCGACCGTCATCATCGGCGACTGCAGGTCCGTGGCGAAGCCCGGATAGGTGTCGGTGATGATGTTGATGGGCCGCAGCTTGCCCTCGGACCGCACGTGCAGGACCGCGCCCTGCCGGGCGAACTCGACGCCCATCTGCTCCAGCTTGTAGCGCACCACACCCAGGTCGAGGCCGGTGCCCACCAGGCTCAGCTCGCCACCGGTGATCGCCGCGGCCATCGCGAACACGCCCGCGTCCAGCCGGTCGGGCATCACCGTGTGCTCGACGGCGTGCAGCTCGTCCACGCCCTCCACGGTGATGAACCCGGTGCCGCCGCCGCTGATGCGCGCGCCCATTTTGGTGAGCATGTCGATGACGTCGAGCACCTCGGGCTCCAGCGCCGCGTTCTCGATCACGGTCGTGCCGTTGGCCAAGGCAGCGGCCATGATGAGGTTCTCGGTGCCGGTGTGGGACGGGGTGTCGAGGTAGAGGGTGGCGCCGGTCAGCCCGGACGCCTTGACGTGGATGACCGTCTCCTCCTCGTCCACGATCGCGCCCAGCCGCTTGTAGCCGAGGTAGTGGAAGTCGAGGTTGCGGCTGCCGAGATTGCAGCCGCCGACCCCCTCCACGATCGCCTCGCCCAGCCGGTGCAGCAGGGCGGGGGTGAACAGGACGGAGCCGCGGAAGCGCCGGGCGATCCTGGCGGGCAGCACCGGGCTGTCCACCCTGGAGGCGTCGATGACCAGCGTGCGCTCTGACTCGTGCAGCTCGACGTACGCGCCGACCGCCTCGGCCAGCTCGACGGCGCGGCGGACGTCTTCGATGATCGGCACGTTGCGCAGGACGGTGCGCCCCTTCGGGGCGAGCAGAGCCGCACCGATCATGGGGAGCACGGCGTTCTTCGCGCCCTGGATGAACGCGGTTCCACGCAGTGCGTTGCCACCGCGCACGCGGTAACGGACCATTCGTGCGGCTCCTTGAAATCAACGGTGAGGCTTGATCGGGCCAACAGTAGTCGCTAACACCACATGACCCAGCCGAATCATCCGCTAAAGGGAGCCCCCGTGAGCCGCTCATACGCTTCTAGGTATCGCTGCCTGGTCTGCTCGACCACATGGTCGGGTAGCGGGGGTGGGGGGTTTCCAGAGTCTTTGTCCCATCCAGATTCGGGTGACAGCAGCCAATCTCGTACAAATTGCTTGTCGAAAGATGGTTGCGACCGACCCGGCCGCCATTCGTCGGCCGGCCAGAATCGCGAGGAGTCCGGTGTCAGCACCTCGTCGCCCAGCGTCAGCACGCCGTTGGCGTCCCAGCCCAGCTCGATCTTGGTGTCGGCCACGATGATGCCGCGCTCGCGGGCGATCTCCGCGCCGCGCGTGTAGACGGCCAGCGTGATCCGCCGCAACGCCTCGGCGGTCTCCGCGCCGACCTCGGCCACGACCTGCTCGTACGAGATCGGCTCGTCGTGCTCCCCCACGGGCGCCTTGGTGGACGGCGTGAAGATCGGCTCCGGCAGCCTGGACCCGTCCTCCAGCCCGTCGGGCAGCGGCACGCCGGAGACCATGCCGTCACGGCGGTATTCGCTCAGCCCGCCACCCGTCAGGTAGCCCCGCGCCACGCACTCGACCGGCACCATTCGCAGCGGCCGGCACACCACGCTGTGCGCGTCGTCGCCCCGCGCGACGACGTGGTCGGGCACGACATCCTTGAGCTGATCGAACCACCACAATGACATCTGCGTGAGAATGGCCCCTTTCTCCGGGATGTCGGGCTGCAACACGTAGTCGAAGGCCGAGATCCGGTCGGAGGCGACCATGATCAGCAGGCCGTCCTCGGTCTCGTAGAGATCGCGGACCTTGCCGGAGTGCACGAGCTTCATCGGGCGATGTCCGTCCTGTAGTGCGAGCCACGCAGCTTGATCCGGCCGACGAGGTCATAGGCCGCCTGGCGCGCGCTCTCCTTGTCCGGCCCGTTGCCGACCACGTTCAGCACCCGGCCGCCGTCGGAGACGACGTCGTCGTCGGCCCACTTGGTCCCGGCGTGCAGCACGTAGGCGTGCTCCGTCCCCTGCGGCCCCGTGATCACGTCGCCCTTGACCGGCGCGACCGGATAGTTCTGTGCCGCGATCACCACGGCCACCGCCGAGCCCTGCTTGAACACCGGGTCCGGCCCGAGCTCGCCCGTCGCGCACGCCATCAGCAGCCCGCCCAGCGGCGTCTCCAGCCGGTCGAGCAGCACCTGCGTCTCCGGGTCCCCGAAGCGGGCGTTGAACTCGACCACCTTCGGCCCCTTCGAGGTCAGGGCGAGACCCACGTAGAGCACCCCCTGGTAGGGCAGCCCGCGCCGCGACAACTCGGCGATCGTCGGATGCACGACCTCCCGCATGACCTGCTCGGTGAGGCCTTCCGGCGCCCACGGGAGCGGCGTGTAGGCCCCCATGCCGCCCGTGTTGGGCCCTCCGTCGCCGTCGTGGAGCCGCTTGAAGTCCTGCGCGAGCTGCAGCGGCACGGCCGTGCTCCCGTCGCACAGCGCGAACAGCGACACCTCGGGGCCGTCCAGGTATTCCTCGATCACCACCCGGTCGCAGGTCAGCGCGTGCGCCAGCGCCTGCTCGCGGTCATGCGTGACCACCACGCCCTTGCCGGCCGCCAGGCCGTCGTCCTTGACCACGTAGGGCGCCCCGAACTCGTCGAGGGCGGCCGCGGCCTCCTCTTCGGTGGTGCACGCCCTGGCTCGCGCGGTCGGCACGTCGGCCGCCTTCATGATCTCCTTGGCGAACGCCTTGGACCCCTCGATCATGGCCGCCTCGCGGGAGGGCCCGAAGCAGGCGATGCCCGCCTCGCGCACGGCGTCGGACACGCCGGCGACGAGCGGCGCCTCCGGCCCCACCACCACGAGATCGACCCGCAGCCGCGTGGCCAGCTCGGCCACCTGCCCGGGATCGAGGGGATCGACGGGATAGACGGCCGCGTACCGCTCGATGCCCGGGTTGCCCGGGGCACAAAGGACCTCGCTGACCTGGGGATCGAGCTTGAGCGAACGACACAGGGCGTGCTCACGCCCTCCGGAACCGATGACTAGAACGCGCACACGCTCTATTGTCGCAGCCCCGAGACCAGGCGCAGGCTCCGGTCTCCAGGACACCACATGCTGGAATGGGCAACAATCTTTGTCGAGTTCTACCTGAGCGGCGCGCCCCCGAGCCGGTAGGGTCAGAGAAGTTCACCCGCCTGTGGTAAGTTAGGGCGGCTTTGCGGCGTCTCTTGTGATTGGAGGTGGTCCGGGATGAATCCTGGTGATCCCAGCAGTACGTGCTTCGCCACGTACTCCCCGCATACCCCCGACCACTCCAATCCGGCAGCCTGATCGTGCCTCCACGCATATGTGTTGATTGAGGTGACTTTTCGTCGCGCGTGGAGCGTGCCATGTCGGGCGGAAAGGGACTGCCATGCGCTCGTCCACGCTTTTCCGTCGAATCAACCGTCACCCCATGCCGTCGCGCGTCTCGCACCAGCACATCAAGCCGGTGCGTGAGATCTGCGTGCCCCCCGTCGACTCCATCGTCGAATTCGGCGCCTACGTCCAGGGCAAGAAGGTCCCGGCGACCGGCATCGTCGAGGCACTCGAGCACGTACGCGAGCACAACAAGACCGCTGACGGCGCCAAGGCGTTCGTCTGGGTGGGACTGCACGAGCCGGAAGCCCCTGAGGTGGAGTGGCTGTCAGAGGTGTTCGGCCTGCACCCGCTGGCCGTCGAGGACGCCGTCAAGGCGCACCAGCGCCCCAAGGTCGAGCGGTACGGCGATTCGCTGTTCATGGTGCTGAAGACCGTCTCCTACCTCGACCACGACGAGTTGACCGCCAACAGCGAGATCATCGCCACCGGCGAGATCATGGTGTTCCTCGGCGTGGACTTCGTGGTGACGGTGCGGCACGGCGAGCACTGCCCGCTGACCTTGGTACGCGAGCGCCTCGAGGACAAGCCCAAGTTGATGAACCGAGGCCCGGCCGGTGTGCTGCACGCCATCTCCGACCACGTCGTCGACCAATACCTCCAGGTCGCCGACCTCATGCAGCTGGAGCTCGAAGAGGTCGAGGCCACCGTGTTCGCCGACGTCAGCTCCCGCGACATCAACCGGATCTACCAGCTCAAGCGGGAGATGCTGGAGATGAAGCGGGCCGTCACCCCGTTGCAGGCCCCGCTGTCCGCCCTGCCTCAGCGCCGGGTGATCCCGTCGGAGATGCGCGAGTACTTCCGCGACGTCGGCGACCACCTGTCCCGGGTGTGCGAGCAGGTGGAGTCCTCGAACGAGCTGTGCAGCTCGATCCTGCAGGCCGCGCTGGCCCGCTCGAACGCGCTGGCCAACGAGGACATGCGCAAGATCTCCTCATGGGTGGCCATCCTGGCCGTGCCCACGATGATCGCCGGAATCTACGGCATGAACTTCGACTTCATGCCGGAGACCAAGCAGGTCTGGGGCTACCCGGCCGTGCTGGCCCTCATGGTCACCGCCTGTGTGTTCCTGCATCGCGGCTTCCGCAGAAACGGCTGGCTCTAGCTGATGGCCGGGGTCGGCGCCGGCTGATGGCGGGGGTCAGACGCCGACGGGCCTGAGCGGTCCGACCGGCTCGGGCAGCTCCAGCCCCCGCTCCCGCCACACCTCCCGCATGCGATCGGGATAGTCGGTCACGATGCCCGCCACCCCGAGATCCAGCATCCGCCCGGCCAGCCCCGGCTCGTTGACCGTCCATACCGCCACATCGAGTCCCGCCGCGGCCGCCTGTGCCATCAGCGCCTCGTCCACCATGACGTGCTCGGGCGAGAGCGTGGTGGCCCCTGCCGCGCGGGCGGCGGCGGGAATGTCGTCCCCCAGGCCGCCTTCGTGCCAGTGCAGGGTGTCCGGCTCGATCAGCGCGAACCGGCGCGTGCCAGGCGCGATCCGCGCCGCGTGCCGCAGGATCCGCCAGTCGAAGCTCAGGATGGCGACGTTGCCGAGCCTGCCGTGCCGGTCGAGCTCGTCGACGACGAGCTGGGCGAACATCTCGGGGTCCGGCGTCAGCTCCGGCCTGGTGGGATCGGACTTGAGCTCGACGTGCAGCCGTACGCTCTCCGCCTCGTACGCGTTCACCAGCCCCAGGACCGCGCCCAGCGTCGGCATCCTGGTCTCCGGCATGGCGACCTGCGTCAGCGCGAAGGGGTCGTCGAGATGCCTCGGCAGCCGCACGCCCACGTCCAGCATGCGCAGCTGCGCCAGCGTGAGGGCGTTGATGGGCTTGCCGACGTACGGGAAGAGCGGGTCGCCGGCGTGCAGCGGCCGTCTGTCGGCGCTGGTCACCGCGGAGACCGTGAGATCGTGCGTGAGCACGAGGCGCCGATCGGCGGTGAGCGCCACGTCGAGCTCGAGCGCGTGAACGCCGAGCTCCATCGTGCGGCTCATACCTGGCAGGGTGTTCTCCGGCCAGAGGCCCCGCGCACCTCGGTGACCATGAATCTCAACGTGCACACCCGGGACCCTACCCGCCGCCGGGCACGACTAGGAGGTGCCACGCCGTGTCCTTTTTATCCTGCTACGCCCCGTCGTGTGGTGACCGGCGGACAATAGGCTGTTGTCTATGACGGAGGTTCTCAAACCCGCCGATTCAGGGACGGTCCGGGCATGGGTCGACGGCTGGGTCATCTCCCGCAGCGCACCCAGTCCCGTACGCGAACCGTGGGGCCTGCGTGTGGACGTCGGCCTGCCCGGCCACGTGGCCCGCCACGTCATCCCCACCCCGACCCCGGAGGTCCTCCACCACCTGACCACGACGCTGACGACGCCCGGCACCTGGCTCAAACTCTGCGCCCCCGCCGAGGCCGTCGCCTCCTTCCTGCCGCCGGCCTGGACGGTCATGGACCGGGAGTTCATGATGACCGCCTCCTTGGCCCGCACCGCACCCCCGCAGGCTCCACCGGGTTACACCCTGGCCGTCACCACCAGGGCCGGCGTCACCGCGGCCCGGCTCCTGACGGCGGCAGGCGAGGTCGCGGCCCGCGGCCAGTTCGCCGTGGCGGGCTCCGCCGCCGTGATGGACCAGGTGGAAACCGCCGCCGACCACCGCCGCCGCGGCCTCGGCACGATCATCATGCGCACGATGTCGTCGGCGGCCGCGTCGCTGGGGGCGCGGACGGGCATCCTCGTGGCCACCGCCCAGGGCCAGGCGCTGTACGAGACGGTGGGCTGGACCCTCCACACCCCGATGACGGCCGTCGTCCTGACCCCCTGACCACCGCGCCTGGTCATGGGCCGCACGCACTGTGCCGAGCCCCTCACCCCGGCGCCGGTGCGGCGCGAAGGTGAGGGGTGAAGCTCGGCGCAACGCGTGCGGACGTCAGCGCGTCCGCCTGAGGAACGCCGAAGCCCGGTCAGACGAGGGAGCGCACCACCACGGTCTGGTCGCGGCCAGGGCCGACGCCGATGGCCGAGATCGGCGCGCCGCTCATCTCCTCCAGCGTCCGCACGTACGCCTGCGCGTTCGGCGGCAGGTCATCGAAGGACTTGGCGCTGGTGATGTCCTCCTGCCACCCCGGGAACTCCTCGTAAATCGGCGTCGCGTGGTGGAAGTCGGTCTGCGTCATCGGGATCTCGTCGTGCCGCACCCCGTCCACTTCGTATGCCACGCACACCGGGATCCGCTCCAGCCCCGACAGCACGTCCAGCTTGGTGAGGAAGTAGTCCGTGATCCCGTTGATGCGGGTGGCGTAGCGGGCGATCACCGCGTCGAACCAGCCGCAGCGGCGGTTGCGGCCCGTGGTGACGCCGTACTCGCCGCCGGTCTGGCGCAGCCAGTCGCCCATCTCGTCCGTCAGCTCGGTCGGGAAGGGCCCGGAGCCGACACGGGTCGTGTACGCCTTCAGGATTCCGATGATCTTGGTGAGCCGGTTCGGCGGGATCCCGGCTCCGGCGCACGCGCCGCCCGACGTGGGAGACGACGACGTGACGAACGGGTACGTGCCGTGGTCGATGTCGAGCAGCGTCCCCTGCCCGCCCTCCAGCAGCACGAACTTGCCCTCGTCCAGCGCCTTCGAGAGCACCAGCGAGGTGTCGGCGATGTGCGGCTTGAGTCGCTCGGCGTAGGCGAGGTACTCCTCGAGCACCGCCTCAAGGTCGATCCCGCGCCGGTTGTAGACCTTGGTCAGCACCTGGTTCTTCTCGGTCAGCGCGACCTCGATCTTCTTCGCCAGGATGCCCGGGTCGAGCAGGTCCTGCACGCGCACGCCCATGCGGGCGATCTTGTCGCCGTACGCGGGCCCGATCCCGCGCCCGGTGGTGCCGATCTTGGCCTTGCCCAAGTAACGCTCGGTGACCTTGTCGAGCGCCTTGTGGTGGGGCATGATCAGGTGCGCGTTCGAGGAGATCAGCAGCCGCTCGGCGGAGATGCCCCGCGCGGCCAGGCCGTCGATCTCACTTAGTAGCACACCTGGGTCGATCACCACGCCGTTGCCGATGACCGGCACGACTTCCGGCGAGAGGATTCCGGTGGGAAGCAGATGGAGGGCGTATTTCTGGTCGCCGATGACGACCGTGTGCCCCGCGTTGTTGCCACCCTGATAGCGGACGACGTAGTCGACGTCGCCACCGAGCAGGTCGGTGGCCTTGCCCTTGCCCTCATCGCCCCACTGGGCACCAACGAGAACGGCAGCCGGCATGGTTCAGTCTCCTGAGCACAAAACGAAACCCCTGGCGCAAGCGCGACAGGGGCTCTTGCGTAGTGAGACTACCCGAACGTGCCTAAACACCCCAAGGGCTAACCCTTGGACAGCGCGTCGTAACCGGATTCCGTGCTGTCCTTCAGGAACTGCAGGCACCGCTCGGCCTCGTCCTTCTCGCCGATCGCCTGGGCGGCTCGCGACAGCGCGTACAGGCAGCGCAGGAAGCCACGGTTGGGCGCATGCTCCCAAGGAATGGGCCCGTGGCCCTTCCAGCCGCTGCGGCGCAGCTGGTCGAGCCCACGATGGTAGCCGGTGCGCGCGAAGGCGTACGAGGTGACCGCGTGCCCTTGGGCGAAGTACTCCTCCGCGAGCGCGGCCCACGCCGCCGGGAAGGCGGGGAAGCGGGCGGCCACGTCGGCGGCCTTGGCGCCGGCTTCCAGCGCCTCTCTGGCCTCGGGCTGGTCCGGCAGATGAGTCGGGGGCGGCCCGGCGAGAAGGTTATCCATAGGACAAGTCATACCCGCCAGGCCGCACCAGTGGCTAGGAGATCTTCGTCCCAGCACTCTTGAGGCTCTGGCACGCCTCCGCCACGCGCGCGGCCATTCCGGCCTCGGCGGCCTTGCCGTACGAGCGCGGGTCGTACGTCTTCTTGTTGCCCACGTCGCCGTCCACCTTGAGCACGCCGTCGTAGTTGCGGAACATGTGGTCCGCGATCGGCCTGGTGAAGGCGTACTGGGTGTCGGTGTCGACGTTCATCTTGACGACGCCGTACGAGATGGCCTCGTGAATCTCCTCGAGCAGCGAGCCGGAGCCGCCGTGGAAGACCAGGTCGAACGGCTTCTCCTTGCCGTACTTGGCGCCGACCGCGTCCTGGATCTCCTTCAGCACGCTCGGCCGCAGCTTGACGTGCCCCGGCTTGTAGACGCCGTGCACGTTGCCGAACGTGGCGGCCAGCATGTAGCGGCCCTTCTCCCCGATGCCCACGGCCTCGGCGGTGGCCAGCGCGTCCTCGGCGGTCGTGTAGAGCTTCTCGTTGATCTCGCCGACGACGCCGTCCTCCTCGCCGCCGACGACGCCGATCTCCATCTCCATGACGATCCGGGCCCGCGCGCACTTCTCCAGGAGCTCCTTGGCGATCTCCAGGTTCTCCTCGAGCAGCACGGCCGAGCCGTCCCACATGTGCGACTGGAAGAGCGGGTCCAGACCCTTGGAGACCCGCTCGAGCGAGATGTCGATCAGCGGACGCATGAAGCCGTCGAGCTTGTCCTTGGGGCAGTGGTCGGTGTGCAGCGCCACCGTGACCGGGTATTTCGCGGCCACGATCCGGGCGTACTCGGCCAGCGCCGTCGCCCCCGTGACCATGTCCTTGACGGTGGCGCCGGCGAGGAACTCGGCGCCGCCGGTGGAGACCTGAACGATGCCGTCGCTCTCGGCCTCGGCGAAGCCGCGCAAAGCGGCATTCAACGTCTGAGACGAGGTCACGTTGATCGCCGGGTAGGCGAATCCGCCGGCCTTGGCCCGGTCGAGCATCTCGGCGTAGACCTCTGGAGTCGCAATAGGCATGATTCATCTCCCTGAGAAGTTACGGCTTCGCGCCAGGGCCCAGTATCCCGGCTCACTACCCCAACTGGTAGATAGAACGCGTTCTTGACGGCGCGTGGCCCGATGGCGACGCCCGGGATGCCCGCTCCGGGTAGGCTCTCGGCGTGGACTGGCTTTTGAATCTCCTCGACCCGACGTGGTGGCTCACGATTCTCGGCGCTTTCGCCACGGTCGGCGTGCTGGCCATCATCTTCGCCGAAACGGGTCTGCTGCTCGGGTTCTTCTTGCCTGGCGACTCGCTGCTGGTGGCCGCGGGGATTTTCAGCTCGGCGTCGGTGGCCGCGGGAATGGGCATCGAGCCGCTCTCGCTGCCGGTCTTGCTGATCGGCACCCCGCTGTGCGCGATCGCGGGAGCCCAGCTCGGGCATTTCCTCGGCTTCCGATTCGGCCGCAAACTCTTTGACAAGCCGGATTCGCGGTTGTTCAAGAGGGAGCACGTGCTCAGGGCCGAGGAGTTCTTCGAGAAGTTCGGCCCGGCCAAGGCGGTGATTCTGGCCAGGTTCGTGCCGATCGTCCGCACGTTCATGAATCCCGTCGCCGGCGTGCTGGAGATGCCGCCCAAACGTTTCTTCCTGTGGAATGTCGTCGGCGGGGTCTTCTGGGTCGAGAGCCTGCTCCTGATCGGCCACTTCCTCGGCGGGCAGGTCGATCCCAAGCAGATCGACAGGTACATCCTGCCGGGCGTCTTCCTCATCGTGCTGATCTCGCTGATCCCGATCTTCGTCGAGGTCGTCAAGAAGCGCCGCGAAGCCAAGCGGCTCCCCACTCCCAACGGCAAGCACCACCGCGTGGGCGATCCGTTCTGACCGCGTAGGCGACTACCGGTGAGAGTGGCGTACGTCACGGTACGCTGCCCACTGTGGGACGCCACAGGTCAGATCCGATGGGCCTCGCCCGCCTTGCGCTCGCCGTCCTGGCGGTCGGGGCCGTGGTGACACTCCTGGTCATAGGCGGTCGCGCGCTGCTCGCCTCGGTCGGCACGCCGACCCAGGCCGAACGCGAGCGTGAGCGCGCCAGCGGCCTCGCCACCACCGGCACCGCCACGGAGGAGACCACCGCCCAGGTGCCGACGGTGCGCGTCGAGTGCCTGGCCGACACCTGCCCCACCGTCACCGTACGGGTGCCGGGCGGCGACGTGCTCCAGCACCGCGAGATGAGCAAGGGCGAAGAGGTCAGCTACTTCGAGCCCGAGCTCGACGTGGTGCTCAGCGACGCGGGCACGGTCAGCGTCACCGAGAACGGCAAGCCGCGCGAGCAGGGCGAGCAGGGCGCCAGGCAGGCGTTCACCGTCCGCGCGCCCGGCTAGAGACCCAGCTCCTGAGGGGTGTCGGCTAGAGACCCAGCTCCTGAGGGGTGAAGGCGGTCCGGTAGTCGAGCCCCTCGCCGGCGATCCGGTCACGCGCCCCACGGTCCACGATCGTGGCCACGGCCACCACCTCGGCCCCGGCCTCCCGCAACGCCTCCACCGCGGTCAGCACCGACGCGCCGGTCGTCGAGGTGTCCTCGAGCGCCAGCACCCGCCGCCCCTTCACCTCGGGCCCCTCGATCCTGCGCTGCATGCCGTGCTCCTTCAGCGCCTTGCGCACCACGAATGCGTCGAGCACGCGCCCCCGCGCCGCCGCCGCGTGCAGCATCGCCGCCGCTATGGGATCGGCTCCCAGCGTGAGCCCGCCCACCGCGTCGTAGTCGAGGTCGTCGGTCAGGTCGAGCATCACCTTGCCGACGAGCGGCGCGGCCACACCGTCGAGAGTGATCCGGCGCAGGTCGAGATAGTAGTCAGCCTCCTTGCCCGAGGAGAGGATGACCTTGCCGTGCACGACGGCCTTCTTCTTGATCTCGGCCAGCAGGTTGTCGCGATCTGTCATGGGTCCAAGCTTAGGCACCCCACGTGGGCAAAAGCGGCGTCGCGGTTTAGTCATGGGCGGGAATGCGGAATGATTGCGCGGGGCAACCCTTCGTAATCGTGAGGTCACCATGGGTGTCGATTCGCCGCAAAGCGACGCAGAGCTCTTGCAAGCGGTCAGAGAGGGCAATGCCGCCGCTTACGGGCAGCTCTACGAGCGCCACGTCGCCGCTGCCCGCGCACTGGCCCGGCAGCTCGTCACGAACACCGAGGCCGAGGACGTGGTCGCCGAGGCGTTCACCAAGATCCTCGACCTGGTCGGCAGGGGTGGAGGCCCCGAGTCCGCCTTCCGCACCTACCTGCTGACCGTGGTGCGGCGCACGGTCCACGACCGTTCCATGATCGAGGGCCGGCTGAGCACGGAGGAGGTCGAGGAGTACGACCCGGGGTTGCCGTTCGTCGATCCGGCGCTCGTCGGGCTGGAGAAGTCGCCGATCGCCAAGGCGTATCTGTCACTGCCCGAGCGATGGCGGGCGGTGCTCTGGCACATCGAGGTGGAGCGGAGCAAGCAGGCCGAGGTGGCGCCGCTGCTGGGGTTGTCGGCCAACGGCGTGGCGGCGCTGGCGTACCGGGCCAGGGAGGGGTTGCGGCAGGCGTACCTGCAGCTGCACATGGGCACGCAGCCGCAGCACGAGTGCCGTCCCGTGCTCGGCAAGATGAGCGCCTACGTCAGGGGCGGGCTGACCAGGCGCGACGCCAAGGCGGTCGACGATCACGTGAGCGGCTGCGAGGAGTGTCACGGGGTCCTGCTGGAGCTGGCCGACGTCAACCGCGGGCTGCGTGTCATCGTCGGACCGCTGATCGGCGGGCCGCTGTTCGGCGGCTACGCGGCCGCGATCACCAAGTCGGCGGTCATCGGTGGGGTGAGCGGGCTGCTGCGGGCGTTGGTGTGGTTGCGGCGGGTGCCCAGGCACCAGCAGGCCGCGGTGGCCGGTGGCATGGCCGTCGTGGTGGCCGCGGCCATCGGGCTGCTGCTGGTCTCGGAGGCGCGGCCGATCGACAAGCGCACGCCCGCACCGATCCCCCAGCCGCCGCCGTCCGTGCTGCGGGCGCTGCCCGAGCCGAGCGAGGTGCCCGCGCGGGTGCCTCCGCCGGTCCGGGCGGAGCAGCCGCCGGGCAAGGCGCGGCTGCGGGCCACGATCGACCCGCTCGGCGCACTCGTACGCGCCCAGCCCGGCATCGTCGGCATCCGCCTGCGCAACTACGGCGACGCGTCCAGCGCGGCACTGTCGGCCATCGTGGACCTGCCGCGGGGCGTGACGCTCATCCCGGCGGCACGTCGCCACCAGGCCGCCGCCCTCGTCGGGCCGGCGGGCACGGTGGACGGCTGGGCCTGCCGCCCGGCCGCCGGCGGCGCGCGGTGCGCCAGGGAGGCGCTCGCGGCGGGGCAGGGCACGGCGGTGTTCCTTCGAGTGCTGGTCGCCGAGAAGGCGCCCGAGGGCGCGGGGCCCGCCGTGCGGGTCGAGGCCGGCTCGCTGCGGGTCACGGCGCGGGCCGAGGAAGGCGTACGCACGTCCGGGGCGCCGGCCAGGTTCGCCACCGACGGCAAGGTGACCGTCAGGGCGATCGGCAACTCGCTGCTGAGCTGTCCCGAGGAGCAGTCGGGCTGCGTGCCCGCCCGGCGGCGCGAGGGCGACCAGCGCGACAACGACCTGTGGCAGATGACCCCGCTCGACCGGGACGACGTGGCGGACACCGCCGTCTCCAGCTCGGCCGAGTTGTCCCTGCCGAAGGGCGGCCGGGTCGTGTGGGCCGGGCTCTACTGGTCGGCGAGCGGGGAACGCGCCGGGCCCATCAAGCTCCGGCCGCCCGGGCGGCGGACGTACGTGCCGGTCCGGCCTGCTCACGTGGCCGTCCGCGAGCTGCCCGCGGGCCCGGTCTACCAGGCGTTCGCCGACGTCAGCGAGCTGGTCGCCGGCGTACGCAGGAACGGCACGTGGTGGGCGGCCGACGCGCCGATGGAGGAGGGAGTGGCACGGCACGCCGGCTGGAGCCTGGTGCTGATCGTCACCGACCCGTCGGCGGCGTACAGCCAGGCCGTGGTGCTCGACGCGGCCACCGTGATCGGCGGCCGGTCACGGCGGGTACACATCCCGCTCGGCGGCCTGACCCCCGCCGCCCCGCCCGCCAGGCTCGAACTGGTGACCTGGGAGGGCGACGCCGACCTCACGGGTGACAAGGTCTCGCTCGGCTCCGGCGCCCTCAGCCCCGAGGGCGGCGGCCGCGATCCCGCGAACGTCTTCGACGGCTCGTCGAGTGGCGCGGCGGAGATGACGTTCGGCGTCGATGTCGATACGGTCGGGGCTGAGCTCGGAGTCGATCCGGGGTTGACGATCGCCACGGACAAGGACGTCGTCCTGTTCGGAGTGGCCGCGCTGAGCGTGCGTGCGCGACAGTGACCGCGAACGGGACAAACTGGTACGGTCTGCCTAAACGGTCTGGCGCGTGCGCAGGCAGGCGTCGAATCGTCGGGATTAACCCTCGCACGATCTCCTGCTTTCATTACCCTGAGAGAGGGCCGCCGAGTCCGGTCTCTGACGGTGCAGAGCCAGCAAGGTCGGACCACCATGAAAGGGGCGGTGTCAGTGGATCGCTGTGCGCTGTTCGTAGACGCCGGCTATCTGCTGGCTGACGGAGCGATGGCCGTGCACGGCACGCGTCATCGAGAAGCGGTTGCCTGGGACTACCCGGGGCTGCTCCAGCTGATGACCAGCCTGTCGCGCGAGCGCACCGGCCTGCCCCTGCTGCGGTGCTACTGGTACGAGGCGACGGTCGAAGGCCGCCGCACGCCGGAACACGACGCGCTGGCCGACATCCCCGGCCTCAAGCTCAGACTGTCGCGCATCAGGCCCGGGCGGCGCGAAGGCGTCGACGCCCAGGTCCACCGCGACCTCATGACGCTCGCCCGCAACAACGCCATCTGCGACGCCGTGGTCGTCAGCGGGGACGAGGACCTGGCGCAGGTCGTGTGCGACGCGCAGGACCTCGGCATCAGGGTGAGCGTCATCCACATCGCGGCCGACGGCGGCTGGGCCGTCTCCCGCTCGCTCCGGCAGGAGTGCGACGACCTCGTCGAGCTGGGCGCCGTCCACCTGCGGCCATACATCTCCCTGGTGACCGGCATCACCGAGGCCGCCTCCAACGGGCACCACCAGCCGCTCAGCAACGGGCAGGCCTCGCTGCCGCCCTCGCCGTCCTCGATGCCGTCGTCGTTGCCCCCGGCCACGCCGTCCACCGGCAGCCACGCGGCCGGGTCGTCCTCCTCTTCCACGTCGAGCAGCCAGCCGTCCTCCAACGGGCCGTCGACGTCGGGACGCGGGCATTCGTCCTCCACACCGCCCGTGCTGCCCACCTATTCCAGTTATCAGCAGGCGGAGCAGCCGACGTCATCGGCTCCGGTGACCGGGCCCCTGCAGGCGCAGCCGCAGTCGCCCAGCACCGGGCAGTTCGCCTCGCCGTCGAGTGGGGGGACGTACCAGCCGTCGCAGCTCGGGCCGTACACCGGGCCGCAGCCCGCGCCCGTCACGCCGCCGCCCGCCGCGACCGCGGGCGCCACCACGCTCTCCGACGCCGTCAAGGCCGCCCACCGGGAAGGCCACGACTTCGGTGAGTCCGTGGCGAGGGACGCGCCGGCGCTGTGGTTGGAGGCGGTGCTGGCCCGCAAACCGCGCATGCCGTCCGACCTGGAGGCGCGGCTGCTGCAGGGGTCGTCGTTGCCGATCGATTTCCTGCTGCACGATGAGGTACGCCACGCGTTGCGTCGCGGCTTCTGGGACGCACTCGAACGCGCCCGTCACTGACCGCACCCTTCCCTTACTGAACGCCCCGCACCAGCACCTTCCCGCTACACCATTTCTCCGGCAGCCCGGCCCGCCGCCTTCCTCAGGCCGCCGCCTTCTCCGGCCATCCCTCCGCCGCCTTCCGGCCACCCGCTGTCCCTGCACATGCGCGCCGCCGCCCACGCCCTGGGCGGCCGGGCGCAGGACGTGGACGTGCCGGCCGGCCACCGGTGCAGGGGAGATCAGGACAGGGCGTCGAAGCCGGCGCGTAGATGCGTCACCCGGTCCGTGAGGTCCGACAGCGGGGCCGCCAGCGCCGGGTCCTGGATCTTCCGGGCCAGCTCCCGGATCCGGGCCAGCTCGTCCTCGACCGCCGTCAGCCGCCGCGACAGCTCCGGCAACACCGACGCCTGATCCCCGGTCCCGGGCGGCAGCTCGCCGCTGACCCGATCACGCAGCAGGGACGCCTGCTCGGCCAGCCGTTTGTTCATGTTGTACAGCTCGGTGAACACCGACACCTTCGCCCGCAACACCCACGGGTCGAACGGCTTGGTCAGATAGTCCACAGCGCCGGCCGCGTACCCGCGGAAGGCGTAGTCGGGCGCGCTGTCCACCACGGTCAGGAAGATGATCGGAATGTTCCTGGTCCGCTCGCGCCGCTTGATATGGGCAGCCGTCTCGAACCCGTCCATGCCCGGCATCCGCACGTCGAGCAGGATGAGCGCGAACTCGGTGTTGAGCAACGCCTTGAGCGCCTCCTCACCCGACCGGGCACGCACGGGCACCAGGTCGAGTGAGCTGAGGATGGCTTCCAGCGCGATGAGATTTTCCTCGCGGTCATCGACCAGGAGGATCTTCGCTCGCTCCGGCATCGATCACGACCCTTCGACTGATGAGTCGGATGTGGCTCCCCGGCCGCGGCTGAGCCAGCCACGCAGGCGTTCGAGCAGGCGATCCACGTCGACTGGCTTGGGCACGTAGTCGGACGCGCCCGACGCGATGCTCTTCTCCCGGTCGCCTCGCATGACCTTGGCCGTCAGCGCGATGATCGGCAGGTCGGCGAACTGCGGCATGCGCCGGATCGCCGAGGTCGTGGCCCAGCCGTCCATCTCCGGCATCATGATGTCCATCAGCACGAGCGCGACGTCCTCGTTCCGTTCGAGCTGCTCGATCCCCTCCCGGCCGTTCTCAGCGTAGACGACCGTCGAGCCGTGCCGCTCCAAGACGCTGGTCAGCGCGAACACGTTGCGGATGTCGTCGTCCACGATGAGGATCTTCGCGCCGCTGAGCGGGTCGTCGCCCTGCCACTGGACAGGCGTCTCGAGCGGCGGCTCGACCAGCTCGGGCATCGGCATGTCGAGCGGCATCGGCGGCTCGGGCAGGGTGACGGTGGCGGGCTCGTCCGCCGGCGAGGCCATCAGCTGCCGGCGGCCCACGCCGCCGTCGGTCGCGGCCAGCGGCCCGGTGTACGAGGCCGGCAGGTAGAGCGTGAACGTGCTGCCCTTGCCGAGCTCGCTGTCCACGTGGATCTCGCCGCCGAGCAACCTGGCGATGTCCCGGCAGATCGCCAGGCCCAGGCCCGTGCCGCCGTACTTCCTGCTCGTGGTGCCGTCGGCCTGCCGGAACGCCTCGAAGATCACGTCCCGCTTGTCCGGCGCGATGCCGATGCCCGTGTCGACCACCTGGAACGCCAGCAGGTCGCGGGCGTCGTGCAGCGTGTCGTCGTCGAAGTCCACCCCGGGCGGCGCCATCGCGACCCGCAGCTTCACCTCGCCCCGCGGCGTGAACTTCACCGCGTTGGACAGCAGGTTACGCAGCACCTGCTGCAGCCGCTGCTCGTCGGCACGCAACTCGTTCGGAACATCGGACTCGACATCCACGCTGAACGACAGCCCCTTGTCCTGGGCGAGCGGCGCGAACGCCGCCTCCAGCAGATCGACCATCTTCGGCAACGACACCTGGATCGGATGGATGTCCATCCGGCCCGCCTCGACCTTCGACAGGTCGAGCATGTCGTTGATCAGCTGCAGCAGCGCCGAGCCGGCGCTGTGGATCGTCCGGGCGAACTCGACCTGCTGTGAGGTCAGGTTGCCCTCGGCGTTCTCCGTCAGCAGCTTGGCCAGCACCAGCAGGCTGTTGAGCGGCGTGCGCAACTCGTGCGACATGTTCGCGAGGAACTCGGACTTGTAGCGCGAGGAGACGGCGAGCTGCTCGGCGCGCTCCTCCAGCGTGCGGCGGGCCTGTTCGATCTGGAAGTTCTGGATCTCGATCGCGCGGTTCTGCTTGGCCAGCAGCGCCGCCTTGTCCTCCAGCTCGGCGTTGGACCTGCGCAGCTCCTCCTGCTGGCGCTGCAGCTCGTCCGAGCGCTCCTGTAGCTCGCGGGTGAGCCGCTGCGACTCGGTCAGCAGGTCCTCGGTACGGGAGTTGGCGATGATCGTGTTCATCGTGACGCCGATGGTCTCGACGAGCTGCCGCAGGAAGTCCAGATGCACGTCGCCGAACGGGGTGAACGAGGCCAGCTCGAGCACGCCGAGCACGCGGTTCTCGAACAGGATCGGCAGCACCACGATCTGCGCGGGCGTGGACTGGCTGAGCCCGCTCTCGATGGTGATGAACTGCGGCGGCACGTCGTCGAGCACGATGTGCCGGCCCTCGGCCGCCGCCTGGCCGACGATGCCCTGGCCGATGGCGAAGCGCTGGCGCGGCCCCCGGCCGGGGCGTACGCCGTAGCCGCCGATCAGCACCAGCTCGTGGTCGCCCTCGGGGTCGATGCCGTAGAAGGCGCCGTAGCGGGCCGACACCAGCGGCGTCAGCTCGCTCATCGTGAGCTTGGCCACCTCGAACAGGTCGCGATGGCCCTGCATGAGCCGGGAGATGCGGGCCAGGTTGGACTTGAGCCAGTCCTGCTCCTGGTTTGCCTGGGTGGTCTCGCGGAGGTTGGCCACCATCGAGTTGATGTTGTCCTTCAGCTCCGCCAGCTCGCCCTGGGCCTCGACGGCGATCGAGCGGGTCAGGTCGCCGCGCGCCACGGCGCTGGTCACGGTCGCGATGGCACGCACCTGGGTGGTGAGGTTGCCGGCCAGCTCGTTGACGCTCTCGGTGAGCCGCTTCCACGTGCCCTCGACGCCCTCGACCCGGGCCTGGCCGCCGAGCTGGCCTTCGGAGCCCACCTCGCGGGCCACTCGGGTGACCTCGGACGCGAACGACGACAGCTGGTCCACCATGCGGTTGATGGTGGTCTTGAGCGCGAGGATCTCGCCCTGGGCGTCCACGTCGATCTTGCGCATGAGGTCGCCGTTGGCGACGGCGGTGGTGACCTCGGCGATGTTCCGCACCTGGTAGGTGAGGTTGTTGGCCATGAAGTTGACGTTGTCCGTGAGGTCCTTCCACACACCGGACACGCCCTGCACCCGCGCCTGACCGCCGAGCTTGCCCTCGGTGCCCACCTCGCGGGCGACTCGGGTGACCTCGTCGGCGAAGGACGACAGCTGGTCCACCATCGTGTTGAGGGTGTCCTTCAGCTGCAACATCTCGCCCTGGGCGTCGACCGTGATCTTCTTGGACAGGTTGCCCTGCGCCACCGCGGACGAGACGGCCGCGATCTGGCGCACCTGCGAGGTCAGGTTGTTGGCCATCGAGTTGACGTTGTCCGTCAGGTCCTTCCAGACCCCGGACACACCGCGGACCTGCGCCTGGCCGCCCAGCTGGCCCTCGGTGCCCACCTCACGGGCGACTCGGGTCACCTCGGAGGCGAACGACGACAGCTGCTCGACCATCGTGTTCATGGTCGACTTGAGCTCCAGGATCTCGCCCTGGGCGTCCACGTCGATCTTGCGGGTGAGGTCGCCGTTGGCCACGGCCGTGGTCACTTGGGCGATGTTCCGCACCTGGTAGGTGAGGTTGTTGGCCATGGAGTTGACGTTGTCGGTGAGGTCCTTCCAGACGCCCGACACGCCCTTCACCTCGGCGCGGCCGCCGAGCTTTCCTTCGGTGCCGACCTCGCGGGCGACTCGGGTGACCTCGTCGGCGAAGGACGACAGCTGGTCCACCATCGTGTTGAGGGTGTCCTTCAACTGCAGGATCTCGCCCTGGGCGTCGACGGTGATCTTCTTCGACAGGTTGCCCTGGGCCACCGCCGTCGCCACGGTCGCGATGCTGCGTACCTGTGAGGTCAGGTTGTTGGCCATGAAGTTGACGTTGTCGGTGAGGTCTTTCCAGACCCCGGACACGCCGGTGACCTGTGCCTGACCGCCGAGCTGGCCTTCGGTGCCCACTTCGCGGGCGACTCGGGTGACCTCCTCGGCGAACCCGGACAGCTGGTCCACCATCGTGTTGACGGTGTTCTTCAGCTCGAACATCTCGCCCACGGCGTCGACCGTCACCTTGCGGCTCAGGTCGCCCTTGGCCACCGCTGTGGTCACGACCGCGATGTCGCGCACCTGCGCGGCCACGCGCGAGGACATCGTGTTCACGGCCTCGGTGAGGTCGCGCCAGCTTCCCGACATGCCGCGGAGGTTGGCGCTGCCGCCCAGCCGGCCCTCGGTGCCGGCCTCGCGGGCCACCCTGGTCACCTCGGAGTTGAACAGCGCGAGCTGGTCCACCATGCCGTTGATGGCCTTGCCCAGGCGGCGCACCTCGCCACGGGCCGACCGGTCGAGGTCGATGCGCCGCGACAGGTCGCCCTTGGCGACCGCGTCGATCACGTCGGCCGCCCCGCTCACGGGGCTCACCAGGGCCTCGATCAGCTGGTTGACCGACTCGACGCTCTCCGCCCACGCGCCCACGCCGGGTCCGGGCGTCAGCCGCTCGTTGAACCGGCCCTCCTTGACCACTTCCTTGCGGACGCGGACGAGCTCGTTGGCCAGATGTTCGCGACGGTCCGCCACCTCGTTGAGCAGCAGCCGAACCTCGCTGAGAATGCCGGGAGGCGCATGAGGCACCCGACGCCGGAAATCGCCGTCACGCCAAGAGAAAAGGGTCTCCAGGATCGGCACGAGATCCGATTCGGTGTACGTCCTCTCCTCGGGGCTTAGCGCGGCCTTGGCCGTGGTCATGGGGCCTCCTTCACTCGCTGCTGCCTCGGCGAGTGATTCAAGTCTGTCACGATGAGTAGCTCGTAGTCCTGTCCTTGGATTTACCCCAAGTCAGTGAGAAGTGTGGTAGGCACGGTGGGATGACTGCTTCTCCCCATGCGGTGCTGGCTGCGACGTTCGCGCCCGGCGAGACCGCTGTGACGGCTGCGATGAGGTTCACGCGTGAGGTCATGACCGCGTGGGCCACCGGTGGCGTGCTCCATACCGCCGAGCAAGTCGCTGGGGACTTGGCCGAGCAAGTCGCTGACGAGCCGTTTGAGGTTATTTGGAAGCATTTCGGGGATGCCGTACAGGTCGAATTCCGACAACGAAGCGTCTCCCAGAGTGATCCGAAAGCTCCTTCCGCGAACGTCGAAGAGTGGGGAGTCACCTTCGCGGGCGATTCCCGTGTCCATTGGGCTAGGCTCACGCTACCTGGCTCCGTGGACAGGGTGGCCGCTGAATGGCTGGAGGAGAGGTCCGCCGGGCCGCATTGGTTGGGGTTCCTGGCTGACGCGAGCGACCTGCTCGCAGGCACTCTCGACCCCGACATGGTGCCGGCGATCATCGCTCAGATCGTGGTGCCGAGGTTGGCGAGCTGGTGTGCCGTCTACACCTCCGACGGCGCCGCGGGACCGCTGCGGCTGGTCTACCTTTGGCACGCCGACGAGGCCAGGATCGACGGTCTGCGCGGGCAGCTGGCGGACATGGACGTCGCCGCCGCCGGCACCAGCGTCACCTCCACCATTCACCTGGCGGACTCCCAGGTGCTGGCGGTGCCGCTGACGGCACGCGGCCGCAGCCTCGGCATGATGTGCCTGGGCCGGCCCGACCGCTTCCGCGACGACGTCATCCAGTTCGCCGACGACATCGGCAGGCGCGCCGCCCTCGCCATGGACAACGCGCGGCTCTACGCCCAGCAGGCCGCCGCCAACCGGGCGCTCCAGCGCAGCCTGCTCCCGCCCAACGAGCCCGAGGTGCCGGGGCTGGACTACGGCGTCATCTACGAGCCCGCGGGCGAGGCCAACGAGGTCGGCGGTGACTTCTACGACCTGTTCAAGGCGGGGGACGACTCCTGGCGGTTCGCGATCGGCGACGTCTGCGGCACCGGTCCCGAGGCCGCGGCCGTGACCGGCCTCGCGCGGCACACGCTGCGGTTGCTGGCGCGGGAGGGGTACGGCGTGGCCGCCGTGCTCGGACGGCTCAACCAGGCGATCCTGGAGGAGGGGGAGCGGGCGAGATTCCTCACGCTCCTGCACGGCGACATCACCCCCGTGGAGACCGGTCTGGAGGTCCGCCTCGTGTCGGCCGGGCATCCCGAGGCGCTGCGGCTCAAGCCGAACGGCAAGGTCGAAGCCGTCACCACGCCGCAGTCGCTGCTCGGGGTCTTCCATGAGGTCGTGTTCGAGGCCGACACCGTCCACCTCGACCACGGCGACGTGCTGCTGGCCGTCACGGACGGGGTGACCGAGCGGCGCTCCGGCGGGCGCCTGCTCGACGACGACGGTGGCCTGGCCAAGCTGCTCGGCGAGTGCGCCGGGCTGTCGGCCAGGGCGGTCGCTGAGCGCATCCGCAGGGGCGCGGCCGAATTCGCCTCCGAACCGAGCGCCGACGACCTCGCCATCGTGGTGCTGCGCGCCCGCTGACGCGGCGTGGTGCTCGATATGGACCTCCCGGTGTGCGGCCGTGCGCGCGAATCGTGACAGCGGTCAGGCCCGACGGTCAAGTCCGCCTGGTCAGGAACTCTTTACAGGTTGTCAAGGTCAGTGTGAGTTTACGTGCTTCCGTGCGAATTCCAACTGCGCCGCGAGCTGCGCGATTCGCTCGGACACCACGAGCCAGCCGCGGACGGCGTCGTAGGTGTAGACCTCGTGCTCGCGGCCGTGCTCGGCGAGCTTGGCGACGTACTTCTCGATCTGGCGTAGCGGGCAACGTGTGTCGTTCTCGCCCGCGAGGATCAGCAGGGGGGCCTTGACCTGGTCGACGTACGTGATGGGGGAGCTGGCCGCGTACCGCTCGGGTTGCTCGTCGGGTGAGCCGCCGAGCAGCGCGCGGTGGTAGGCGCGCAGGCTCTCGGCCTCGTCCTCGTACGCGGTCTCGTGGCAGGCGATCGGGACCGCCGCGATGCCGGCCGCCCACAACTCGGGCTGGGTGCCGAGACCGAGCAACGTGAGGTAGCCGCCCCATCCCGAGCCGGTCAGCACCAGCCGGTCCGGGTCGGCGATGCCGCGCTCGACCACGCAGTGGCGTACGGCGGCCACGTCGGCCAGCTCGATGTGCCCCACGTCGCCGTGGAGCGCGTCGCGCCAGGCCGAGCCGTAGCCGGTCGAGCCGCGGTAGTTGACCCGCACCACGGCGAAGCCCGCGTCCACCCAGGCCGCGACCTCGGCGGAGAAGGCGTCGCGGTCGTGTGCCGTCGGCCCGCCGTGCAGCAGGAAGACCGCCGGGTGCGGCGCGGTGCCGGTCTCGGGCTTGGAGATCAGCGCGTGGATGCGGCCGCCCTCGCCCTCGACGTCCATGTCCTCGACCGGCACGCTCGGCGGCGCGGCCGGGCCGCCGGGGTTGACCACGACCTGGCCGGTGCTGGAGCGGATGACCGGCGGGCGGGAAGCGCTGGACCAGGAGTATTCGACATGGCCGCCGGGCCGGGGCACCGCCTCGTCGATCACGCCGTGCGGCGTGTCGATGAGGGTCAGGCCGCCGCCGGCCAGGTCGTAGCGGTGCAGGTAGCTGCGGGCCCGGTCGTCGCGGAGGATCAGCAGGCCGCGGCCGTCGTCGTACCACTCGGCGTCCAGATCGCCGGAGTCCTTCAGCCAGATCTCGCGCTGCTCGCCGGTCACCGGATCCCAGACCAGGGGCTCGTGGCGCTGGCGGCGCTCGTGCAGGGCGAGCAGGCGGCGGTCGCCCAGGACCGGGGCGAAGTGGAGACCGATCACGCCCTTGCCGGGGCCGTCGTACAGCTCGCTGATCGTGTCGCCGTTGGCGCGGAGGACGCGGAGCGCCGGGTGACGGAAATCGCCGTATTCACCGTGATTTATCGCAATAAGAGAGCCGTCGAGGGACATATCGCACACCCAGGCGGCCTCGGCGTGCTCGTAGAGCAGTTGGTACGGCTCGCCCTCGCGTACCAGATGAGTGCGGAACATGCCCTCGCTGGCGAGGGTGATGGCGGCGAGCCCGGTCGTGGACAGTGCGATGCCGCCGGGCTGGCCCGGCGGCAGGCCCGGGGCGGCCGGCTCGTCGGGGCCGCCGGTGAACGGCTGACGCCACCACATGCCGAACTCGTCGGCCTCGGTGTCGGCGAACCAGTAGATCCACTGGCCGGTGGGGTCGATGGCGGCGTACGCGGTGCCCTTGGGCCGGTCGGTCACCTGCCGGATGGAGCCCATCACGCGATCCCAGGCGTAGACCTCCCACTTCCCCGTGGCGTTGGAGCGGTAGATCGAACGGTTCGGAGCCTGACGCGCCCAGGAGGGCAGCGTCATGCGCGAGGCCTGGAACCTGGCCTGCCAGCGTTCCTCCGCCTTCATCCCGCGCGCCCCCTCCCGTTGTCGTCCCGCGTTTCCCGGCCTGGGATGCCGTCCAGTATTGCGCCTGCACCAGGGAAATACTCACGGAATGTGGGGGAATTTCGGACTAAATACCCCATCAGTAACACCAGTCGCACATGTCCGTCAAGGAACAGGTCTTGAGCGGGGTGCGGGCTCGAAGATAGACAGATGAAACGCCGCGCGCGTTACTACTTTTTCTGTGACATTTCGGGAGACATATCCCTCGATGCGCTTTTCAAGGTCGGGCGCGTCGGTGTGCCAGGCGCTCGGGCCCATCCCGATGACCTGGGCGATGTCGCCCGGACCCAGCTCCATGTCGAACTCGATCGAGCGCCGGCCGGTCTCCGCGAAGCCCTCCATGCTGCGCGCGACCCTGCGCTCCTTCTCCTCGTCCACGGAGAGCAGCCCCAGCCTTTCGACGAGCGGACTCAGGTGTGTCCGCGCGGGCGTGACGAGCACCACAGCGCCGTCCGGCCGCAGGATCCTCCTGAACTCGGGCCCGTTCCTGGGCGCGAAAACGTCGATCACCACGTCGGCCACCCCATCTCGGATGGGAAGCGGCCGCCACACGTCGGCCACGAAGGCTCCCGCCCTCGGATGCACCCGCGCCGCCCGGCGTACAGCGTGCTTCGACACATCGAATGCCATCCCGATGCCATCGCTCACGGCATTGAGCACGGTCGCCAGATAATGCCCGGTTCCCGTGCCGGCGTCGACGATCACCGGTGCGGTCCTGCCCTCCGCGCGGCGACCCTCGACGTAGTCCCGGTCTGACACAGGACCTCCTGCTGGTCCCACGCCGTAACCGGCCTCCATTCCCGCCCCACGGTACGCCCTCAGCCCGCTGCCGTCATTCGTTTCGGTGGACGACTCATGTTCTAGTGGAGCGTTCTGCCCCGATGTGTGCGCCCGCACGCTCTCGGCCACGGCGGTGGCAAGGGGGGCATAGTGGCCGGCGTCGAGGAAATCGGCCCTGGCGGCCACCATCGCCGCGCTGTCGGCCGTGCCTGGTGGCCTGGAGCCGACGAGGAGGCTGACGTATCCCTGCTTGGCCACGTCGAACGCGTGCCCGTTGGCACACCGCACCGCCCGCTCCTCCAGCCGCACGTCGGCGCGGCATACGGGGCAGACCAGGTATTCGACGATGTCAGCCAACATGCGCCCCATTCTCGTGCACCACCCCACCGTCCACCCGCCGGGTGCCGGGCGGCCTGGCGGGCTCCATCGGCCTGCCGGTGTGGGGGCTGCGAGGCGGTGGCCAGACGGCCCGTGGTGCGGGGCTCGCCCTGGCGACGGCGCGTGGGCCGATGGTCAGGCGGTGGTGGCGGCCGCTTCGAGGAGGAAGGCGGCGTTGGAGGAAGTGGAGCGGAGCTTGTCGACGAGGACCTGGAGTCCTTGCTGCTTCTCCAGCCCGACGAGCATCCGCCGCAACCGCCAGACGACCTTCTGCTCCTCCGGGTGCAGCAGCATCTCATCCCGACGCGTCCCCGAGGCCTCCAGGTCCACGGCCGGGAACAGCCGCCGCTCGGCGAGCTCGCGGGTGAGGTGCAGCTCCATGTTGCCCGTGCCCTTGAACTCCTCGTACAGGTTGTTGTCCATCCGCGACCCCGTGTCCACGAGCGCGGTGGCGAGGATGGTGAGCGAGCCACCGCCCTCGACGTTGCGGGCGGCGCCGAAGAAGCGCTTGGGCGGGTAGAGCGCGCGGGCGTCGATGCCGCCGGTGAGCACCCGGCCGCCGCTGGGCGCCAGGTTGTTGTAGGCCCGCCCCAGCCGCGTCAGCGAGTCGAGCAGCACCACCACGTCCCGCCCGGACTCGACGAGTCGCTTGGCGCGTTCGACGGCAAGCTCGGCGACGGCGGCGTGGTCGCGGTCGGGGTGGTCGAAGGTCGAGGAGAAGACCTCGCCCGCGAGGGTGGCCCGCATCTCGGTGACCTCCTCGGGCCGCTCGCCCACGAGCACGATCATGAGATGCACCTCGGGGTGGTTGCGGGCGATCCCGGCGGCCAGGGCCTGCAGGACCATGGTCTTGCCGGCTTTGGGCGGCGCGACGATGAGGCCGCGCTGTCCCTTGCCGATGGGTGCGATCAAATCGATGACGCGTGTGCTGAGCGACTCGGTCTCGATGACGAGCCGCTCGGTCGGATGCACGGGCGTCAGGTCGGCGAAGCCGGGCCGCTCGCGCCACCGCGTGGCGCCGTTGACGGACTCGACGTCGGCGAGCCTGTTGCCGGCGAAGGTGGCGACCACGTGGTCGCCGGGCCGCAGGTCGAACCGCTTGATCTTGTCGGGCGGCACGCGCACGTCGCCCGGCCCCGGCAGGTGCCCGGCCCGGATGAACGCGGAGTTGTCGCGTACGTCCAGGAGACCGATCACCTGCCGCATGGCCGCGGCCGTGCGCTGTTCAGGAATGGTTTGTACAGACATGGTGAACCCCTCTGGGGGAGAACGCGCCGAACCCACGAAGGTCGGCGAGTGATGAAGAAAGCCGGGCCCTCGAACCGAGGAGCGGGGCTGAGATCGAAGATCAGCGGAGCCGTAGCTCAACGCTGGTGGGAACATACCACACGATCTGACCCAGTAAACGCCTAGCCCTCTTGGGCTATTCCCGGGCGATTCTCGGGTCTTCGCGCACAAGCGCGGGACACGCCGCGTGACAATGTTCTTCTCAACGCCGTACTGCGAGGAAAATTACCGCGGCCGGTGTATCGAAGGGCACCGAGCCCCCTCCAGAGCAGCGTCATCGTGTGTCAAGCGACATGCAGGACCCCTGCAACTCGGTGAGGGTTCCATAAGACCAACAGCACTCCTTGGGGGAGCATCATGAAGACCATCAACCACTGCCCGCGGTGCCACCACGAGCTCGACGAGGGCCCGATCATGTACCGGTGCGCGAACTGCTGCCGCGCCGTCTACGCCGCCGACCTCGAGAACGAGTACGTTCCGCGCCACCCCATCGCCGCCTAATCTGGGGCGCGTGCCGCATCAACCGATAAACGTGTCCGGCGTCGAGGTGACACCGCTCTGCGACGCCGTGGGGCCGATGGGGACGGCGATCCGCCGCCCGCTCGCCGAGATGTTCCCCGGTTCGAGGCTCCGGGACGAGCCGTGGGTCCTGCACTTCCACTGCTATCTGCTGCGTTCGGCGGCAGGCCGCATCACCTTGGTCGACACCGGCATCGGCGGCGCCGATTCCCCGGCGTCCAGCTGGGCGCCGGTTCCTGGAACCCTGGCCGGTGAGCTGGCCGCGGCCGGCGTCACGCCCGCCGACATCGACACCGTCGTCCTCACCCACCTGCACAGCGACCACGCCGGCGGCGTGGTCACCGACGACGGCACTCCGGCGTTCGAGAACGCGCGTTACGTGCTCCAGCAGGCCGAGCTGGACGCCGCGAAAGGCCCCGTGCTCGACCGGCTGCTCGACCCGATCAAGGGGCAGCTGCACGTCGTCGAGGGCCAGGCCGAGGTCGCGCCCGGGATCCACGTGCACCTCACGGCCGGTCACACGCCGGGCCACCAGATCGTGCGGGCCGGTGACGTGGCCATGACCGGCGACCTCGTCCTGCATCCCGTTCAGCTCGACGACCCCGGCGTGCGTTACCTGTACGACGACGACCAGGAAGCGGCCGCTCGTATCCGTGCGGAGATGCTCGCCACGCTCAGGGCCGAGCACGCGATTCTCGCCACCGCCCACTTCAGCGAGCCTTTCCTGCGTCTTTGAGCGGGTCGGGCAACATGACGTCGTATGAAGACATGCGTACTGGCCGCCGCCGTCGTCGTGCTGGCTCCTACGGCGGCGTCGGCCTCCGCCGCGCCTGAATTGTCGGGTGCGGCGATATATGCCGGTTCCAATAACCAGCTCAGCCGCTACCAGGGCGGCGAGTGGAGCACGCTGGCCAAGACGGGCGACCTGCCGCAGTTC
The DNA here is from genome assembly GCF_005889735.1 of Nonomuraea turkmeniaca. Lineage (GTDB taxonomy): Bacteria > Actinomycetota > Actinomycetes > Streptosporangiales > Streptosporangiaceae > Nonomuraea > Nonomuraea turkmeniaca. The sequence continues at coordinate 34,268 of NZ_VCKY01000008.1, read as the reverse complement.
GCCGCCTCGCCCGACGGGCGGAAGGCGGCCTGGTTGACGTCGGACGGCCGGCTGCAGATCAGGCAGGGCGGCAGGACCACCACGATGGTGAGCGGCCTCCAGGGCGGCACGCCATGTCTCACTCCGGTCTGGTCCGCCGACTCGACGGAGGTGGCGTACCCGCAGGGCGACACGATCATGGCCGTCAAGGCCGACGCCACCGCCGCCCCGCGCCGGCTCGGCAGGTCGAGGGGCGTCTGCCACCTGGCCTGGTCGGCGGACGGCCGGTACGTCGCCGGCTACACCGGCGAGGCCGACGCCCTCTACCGGCTCAACGTCAAGACCGGCAAGTCCGCCCAGGCCAAAGGCGTCAGCCTCATCACCCACGTGCAGAGCATGTCGCCGGACGGCCGCCACGCCATCGTGGAGGTGCCGCGGAACGCGGACACACTCGGGGACGGCAGCTGGCCGTCCCGGTTCAAGCCGGTCGTCGTGGACACGGCCACCGGCAAGAGGCGTACGCCGAAGGTCAAGGGCCGGCTGATCGGCGCGCTCTACCTGCCGGACGGCCGGATGGTGGTGCGGGTGGCCGGCACCGAGCACAACACCCTGGTCGTGCTCGACCGCGCGGGCGCGGAGCTCCAGCGGATCGAGGAGCCGGCCAAGGCCAAGAACCAGGCGCTGCTCCAAGTTCTGCCATAGTGCCGGTGTGAATGATTTCTGGGCCACGGTCAATCGGGTGGTCACGGGGGCGGCGGCGTACATCACGGACGAGCGCGGCCGGGTCCTGCTGGTCGATCCCAACTATCGCGAGCACTGGAACTTCCCCGGCGGCATCATCGACGCGGGCGAGCATCCCGCGCAGGCGTGCGCCAGGGAGGTCGCCGAGGAGGTCGGTCTCGAGGTGGAGGTGGGCAGGCTGCTGACCGTGGCCTGGGTGGACAATCTGCCGGACGTGCCGTATCCGCTGGTGAACTTCATGTTCGACTGCGGCGAGGTCGGCTCGGACACGCCGATCACGCTGCAGGCCGAGGAACTGGACGACTACGGCTTCTTCACTCTCGAAGAGGCCGAGCGGCTGTTGTCGAGCCACGCGCTCCGGCGGCTGCTGGCGGCGACCGCCGCACGGGAGTCCGGTGCGGTGTCGTACCTACCGCCCGCTCATGACCGGCTGGTCGGCCAGTAGCGAGGCGGGCAGGGCCACCATCGCGGTCAGGCCGCCGTACGGCGAGGGCGTCAGGGTGACCTTGATGTCGTGCCTGGCGGCCAGCCTGCTGACGACGAACAGGCCGAGCCGGTCGCTCTGCGCGAGGTCGAACTCGGGGGTGTTCGTCAACCGGTCGTTCAGCTCGTCGAGCTCGACGCGGGGCAGGCCGAGCCCCCGGTCCTCCACCTCCACCATCAGGCCGTGCGGGGTCGCCGTGCTCCGCACGTCCACCCTGGTCTGGGGCGGCGAGAACAACGTGGCGTTCTCGATCAGCTCCGCCATCAGGTGGGCCACGTCCGTGACCACCGAGCCGAGCAGCGCGACCGGCGGCGTCTGGAGCACCTCGACCCGCTCGTACTCCTCCACCTCGGCCGCCGCGGCGCGCAACACGTTGTGGACGGGCACCGGGTTGCGCCAGCCGCGCCCCGGGGCGTGGCCGGACAGGATGATCAGGCTCTCGGCGTGCCGCCGCATGCGGGTGGTGAGGTGGTCCAGCTTGAAGAGGTCCGCCAGCATCTCCGGCTGCTCGGCCGCCCGCTCCATGGTGTCGAGCTGGAGCAGCTGCCGGTGCAGCAGCGACTGGTTGCGCCTGGCCAGGTTGACGAAGACCTGGCTGACGCCGTGCCGCAGCCTGGCCTGGTCCACCGCGGCCGCCACGGCCGTGGACTGCACGCGGTTGAACGCCTCGACGATGTCGTCCACCTCGGCGCTGTGCGTCCTGACCTCCAGCGGCGCGATCTCGGCGGGCGTGGGCGTGGCCGTGTTCGTCCGCAGCCGCTTGACCAGCCCCGGCAGCCGTACCTCGGCCAGTTCGGTGGCGGCGTCGCGGAGCCCGGCCAGCTCGCTCACCAGGCGCTTGCGGAAGCGGAGTGAGAGAATGATCGAGGCGATGACGGCGACGAGGCCCACGCCGCCCGCCACGCCGATCTTGACGAGCATGCCGATGGCCGCCGGGGTGACCCGCTGCGTGATGCCGGTCACGGCCGCGGCCTGGCTGCGCTCGACCGCCCGCCACAGGTTCTCGCCGTCGATGGGCCAGGTGGCGGCCGTCGCGGGCAGGCCGTTGGTGGCCGCCAGCCCTCTGATGGCGTCCTCTGCCTTCAGGAACTCCTGGTAGACGGGCGAGGCGGACAACGTCTCGTACGGCCCCCGCAGGTCGGCGTCCAGATGCGAGAGCGCCTGCGAGAACAGCAGCCGCCTGGTGGCGACCATCCCCGTGAACGCCTCCCGGTCCCTGGGCTCCACCTGGCCCTTGCCCAGCACCACGGCGATCATCGCCCGTTCCCTGGACAGCAGGTCCTTGGCCTCGCCCAGCATGGTGATGGCCTTGGCCTGCCGGTAGAGCGCCATGTCGGGCACCAGGACCATGGCGTCGTACATGCGGAAGGACGCGTCCACGATCTGGCTGTAGCCGCCGATCACGTCGAGCGGCGCGACGGTCGCGCCGTCCACGTCCTTGCGTAGGTCGGCGAGCTGGCCGAGCTCCCCGTTCAGCGCGTTGAGCTGCGTGGTCATCTCGGGCGACAGGTCGCGTACGTTCTTGACCAGGCTGCGGAAGGTCGTCACGGTCCGGTCGGTGTGGTCGCGCCGCTTGGCGAGCGCGTCGGCGCCGCGCCCGCTGACCAGGAACTCCACGGAGGACAGCCGCTCCTCCTGCAGCGCGATGTTGATCTGCTCGGACGGCGTGGCCAGGTTCGTGGCCAAATCGTTGATCGCGAGCAGGCGGACGCCATCGCCGCCGGTCAGGCCCGCGGCGAACGCCCACAGCCCGACCAGGGACAGCAGCGGGACGAGCAGCAGGATGAGGAGTTTCACAGCGATGGGACGGCCACGCTTGGGGGGCATGCGACCTCCGGGTGCATGATGAGATCGCCTCGCAGATTACACCCCCCTTTGGAAGGATTTCTGTGCGTCTTCCGCGTTCTTTCTCCGGCTGGACCATCGCGGTCTTCGGATCCCTCGCCTTCGCCCTCGGCCTGATCGGGCTGATCTCGCCCGATACGCAGCTGGCCATGATGGGGTTCGAGGTGCTCGACGTGCGTCCGGCCGGTGACCATACGGCGGTCTTCATGGCCGCCGCCTCGATGGCGGCGGTGAACATGGGTGTCTACTACATGTTCGCGGCGTCGGCGGACTACACGCCGTTCTTCCGCTGGACCGTGCCGTTCAGGCTCGTGACGTTCGCCGTCTTCACCACGCTGGTGGTGACCGGGACGGCGCCGTCGGGATTCCTCGGCGTCGGGCTCTGGGAGGGGCTGGGGGCGGTGATCACGGGGTTCGCGCTCTGGCGCGAGGGCAAACTGATGCCCTCGCGCCAGACCGCCTGATCACGGATTGTCGGGACCGCGGGCCACGAGCCGGTCGCCGGCCGTGTTCTCGTGGTCCAGCCGCCGTTCCAGATCGCGTTTCTCGTCCTCCAGCCGAGCCACCTCGCTTGAGGCCTCGGCCCTCGCGTGGCGCAGCCTGCGGCGTTGTCGTGCCGTCCGGCGCGAACCCGAGCCCAGCAGCCAGAGTCCCACCAGCAGGACGGCCGCGGTGGCCGCCCCCGCCAGGAACATCTCCACGTGGTTGAGCTCGAAGGTGTATCCGAACAGGATGTACCTGGCACTCTCCTCGGTGAGGACCAGGGCGACCGCGCCGCCGGCGAGCAGGACCAGGAGAAGACCCAAAAGAATCATCCAACTCACCCCTTGTCGTCAGAGCGCGGTTCACCTTCCCAGACGGCGTCGGGGTATGCGCGATGATGACGTTCATGAGACCCGAGCCTGGCCAGGTGCTGCACTTCTCCGAGGACCCGACGATCGAGCGGTTCGTCCCGCACGTGGCGGTCACGAGCGCGCTGACCGAGCCGTACGTGTGGGCGGTCGGCCATGACCGATGCCCTGACTACTGGTTTCCGCGTGCCTGCCCGCGCGCGATCGCATGGGTGGGCGCGCGGACGACCGACGAGGACCGGGCCCGGATCATCGGGCGGGGCTGCGGTGATCGGGTGCACGCCATTGAATACTGCTGGCTGAAAGCCCTCATGGACGTCAAGCTGTACGCCTACCGTCTGCCTGCCGACGACTTCGCGCCCGTCGGCGACCCGCCGCACGCGATGGTCTCGAAGGTCCCCGTCGAACCGCTGGGCCCGCCCGAGCCCGTCAGCGACCTGTTCGAGCTGCACGAGCAGGCGGGGATCCAGCTGCGGGTGCTGCCCAACCTGTGGGCGTTCTGGCACGAGGTGATCGAGAGCACGGTGGAGTTCAGCGGGATTCGGCTGCGCAACGCTCGTCGATGAGCGCGACCAGCGTCTCCAGCGGCATCGAGCCGGGCGGGAGCTTCTCGCGGGCGTGCTCGTTCGCCTCGCGCCGCAGCACCTCGTTGACCGGGGTGGGCACGCCGTGCAGGCGGCCGAGCAGGACGATCTCGCCGTTGAGGTAGTCGGCCTCGATGGAGCCGCTGGCCCTGGCCAGGCTCTGCCAGGACGAGCCGCCGCCGCGACCGACGCCCTCGATGGGGCGCACGTCGACCTGGTGGCCACGTACCTGGGCCTCTTCTTCGGGGGTGTTGTAAGCGATGCCGGCCTTGTCCAGCACGGACATGGCCTCGGTCCGGGCTCGCTCCACGACCGCCGTCCTGCCGTCCACGGGGCCGTCGGGGCGGCCGATGAGGGCCTCCACGGCGTTGGCGAGGTTGCCGAGCAGTTTGCCGTGCTTCCAGCGCATCACGTCGGGGACCGTTCGGGCCACGAGGCCGCGCTTGCCGAGATCGGCCACGATCTGCGTGGCGAGGTCGTCCACACCTTGGGGATAACGTCCCACGTGCAACATGCCCGAGTACGGGTAGCCGTGCGCGGCCACCACTCCGGGCTCCAGGTGCTGGGCGGGCAGCCACACGCACATGCCGTAAACGCGGGAAAACCGCCGAAGGACCGTGCGCTCGTTGTCGACGCCGTTCTGGGCGCATACCACGGGCAGGTCGGCCGGCCAGTCGCCCAGCGCGGCGATCGTGTCCTGGGATTTGGTGGCCAGGATCAGCACGTCGTCGTCGCGGGTCGGCACGGGGCCGTCGGCGGCGGGGATGTCGAGGGTCTCGGTGCTCTCAGGGGTGATCAGGCGCAGGCCGTCGCTCTTCAGCGCCTCGTAGTGCGCGCCTCTCGCGATGAGGAGGACGTCGTGCCCGCCTTGGTGCAGGCGGGCACCAATGGTTCCGCCAACGGCTCCTGCTCCGATCACTATGTAGCGCATTGTCCGAGGATGTCATCCCTCATTTGGCAAGTGCTACTTGGGTCTGCGTCGTCACGGCGGTGCCGCGCGTACGTTCCCGCATGATCGTCTTGAGTACGCGCCAGCCGTCGCGCACGGCGTTCAGGTTGCTCGCGCCGTGGATGCGGGAGCGCTCGTGACTGGGGACCTCGCGGATGACGAGCCCGGCCTGGGCGGCGCGGACGTTCATCAGCGTCTCGATCTCGAAACCGTCGCAATCGAGGTCAAGGGCCTCCAGGTGGCGCGCCCAGAAGGCGTTGTAGCCGTAGCAGAGGTCGGTGTAGCTGGTGCCGTAGAGCAGGTTGGTCAGCCCGGTGAGGACCTTGTTGCCGAGCGAGCGCCACGGGCTGAGGTCGTCGGAGCCGCCGCCGGGCGCGTACCTGGAGCCCTTGGCGAAGTCGGCGCCGGTGAGCAACGTGTCGACGAAGGAGCGGATCTCGCGACCGTCGGTGGAGCCGTCGGCGTCGATCATCACGATGATGTCGCCCCTGGCGGCCTGGAAACCCTCGATGAGGGCGTTGCCTTTGCCACGGCGGCTCTGTACGACGACGCGGAGATCGGGGCGCAGCCTCCGCGCCACGGCGATGGTGTCGTCGGTCGAATTGCCGTCGACCAGGATCACCTCGTCGATCCAGTCGGGCAGCGTGGCGAAGACATGGGGAAGGTTCTCGGCTTCGTTCATCGCGGGAACGATGACACTGACGCTGGCGGCGGAGAGCTGCTTGTTCATGCAAACAAGGTCCTCCCGCATACATGCAACGCGCTTGAGAGTGCCTTGCATCGGTCCTTTCTATGTGTGACCTTCATGAACTCTGGATTCGCCGGCCCGGGAGATGATCTCGTCCACGGTCTCCTCAGGGGTCTGGCGTGCGGTGTCCAGCCACAGGCCGATGCGCGGGGTTTCGCGATGGAGCATGTCGTCGAGCAGGGCCACCGTCCAGCCGCCGCCGTAGCCGTCCTTGGCTCGGGCCCGTTCGCGGGCCTCCACCGCCGCGGGATCCGGGGCGAGCACGACCACGTGCAAGGGACGGGTGCGGATGAGCTTCGTGAAGCCCTCCAGGTCCGCTCCGAGGATGACGTCCTGGACTATCGGCGTGAATCCCGCCTCCGCGTACAGATCCGCTGTCGTCGCCGCGATCCGGTAACGGAGGTGGAGTTGACGCACCGCCTCGTCGGCCGGCTCCGGGGTCATCTCGGCGCGGCCGGAGACCACCATGCGCCGGAAGGTGTCCCCGCGAACGTGGGCGGCGCGGGGCAGCCGCTCGGCCAGGGCCTGGGCCACGGTGGACTTGCCGGCGGCCGAGATGCCGGTGATGAGGACGGCGCCGTTCACGCGCCTACGAGTTTCCTGACGCGGTCGGCGCCGACGGCAAGCAGGAGCGTGGGCAGGCGCGGGCCTGTGTCGCGGCCGACCAGAAGCCTGTAGAGCAGGGCGAAGAAGGCCCGTTGGGCGGCCTTCAGCTCGGGGGTCGGCTCGGCGTCGGCGGGCAGGCCCGCCTGGAGCTTCGGTACGCCGTAGACCAGCGTGGTCAGGCCGTCGAGCGACCAGTCGTCGAGGCCGTCGGCCAGCAGCCGCAGCGACTCCCGCTCGCTCGTGCCGAGGGAGTCGAGCAATTCCTCGTCCGGCGCCTCGCGCACGCGGGTGCGCTGGTCGGCGGGCAGGTGAGCGTCGACCCAGCGCTGCGCCCGGTCCAGGCGCGGCCGGGCCGCGTCGAGGTCGCCGATGCCGTCGAGGTCGCGCAGGATCCGCAGGGTCTGCTCGGTGTGGCCGGTCGTGATGTCCACGATGGAGGCCAGGGTCCGGTAGGGGACGGGATGCGGGGTTACGGGCAGCGGGCCCTCGGCCGTGTGCACCGCGCGGTCGTACGCGGCCAGCTCGGCGGGTTGGGTCTGGCCCGCGGCCACCTTCCGGCCCAGGGCGTCCCACTCGTCGTAGAGCCGGTGGATCTCCTGGTCAAAGGCGATCTTGAAGGACTGGGCCGGCTTGCGGCGGGCGTACAGCCAGCGCAGCACGGGTGCCTCCATGATCTCCAGGGCGTCGGCCGGAGTCGGCACGTCGCCCTTGGAGCTGCTCATCTTGGCCATGCCGGTGATCCCGACGAACGCGTACATGGGACCGATCGGCTGCCGCCCGCCGAACACGTCGGACACGATCTTGCCGCCGACGGTCCACGCCGAGCCCGGGGAGTGGTGGTCGACGCCGGACGGCTCGAAGATCACGCCCTCGTACGCCCACCGCATCGGCCAGTCGACCTTCCACACCAGCTTGCCGTGGTCGTGCTCGGCCAGTCGTACGGTCTCGCCGAAGCCGCACTCGCAGGTGTAGGCCAGCTCGGTGGTCTCGTCGTCGTACGCCGTGACCGTCGTGAGGTCGCGCCCGCACAGGTCGCAGTACGGCTTGTACGGGAAGTAGTCCTCCACCTGCTTCGACCGGTGCCGCGACAACACGGCGTCGATCGTGGCCCGCTCGCGCACCGCCAGCAGGATCTGCTCCCGGTAGGCGCCCGAGGTGTATTGCTCGGTCTGGCTGATCATCCGGCACTGCACGCCCAGCTCCGCCATGGCCTCGATCATGGGGGCCTTGAAGTGCTCGGCCCAGTTGACGTGCGGGCTGCCCGGCGGGGCGGGCACCGAGGTCAACGGCTTGCCGATGTGCTCGGCCCACGACGGGTCGATGCCCGCGGGCACTCTGCGGAACCGGTCGTAGTCGTCCCAGGACAGCAGATGCGTGCACGCGACCCCGCGCCGCCTGATCTCGTCGGCGACGAGGTGCGGCGTCATGACCTCACGCAGGTTGCCCAGGTGGATCGGGCCGGACGGGCTCAGCCCGGAGGCGCAGACGATGGGGGTGCCAGGTGCGCGTTTCTCCGCTTCGGAGATCACTTGGTCCGCGAACCTGGACACCCAATCGGTCTCGCCACTCGTAGCCATCGGGCCATTCTCGCGGTTCCCGGCGGCTCAAGCCAACGGAACTGCGGATATGCCCGATCAGGCCAGCGTGTCCACGTATGGGTCCCAGCCGTCCGGGAGCGGCTCCGGCGCGGTCAGGCTTGAGGCGATCGGCCGGAACTCCGAGCGCTCGCCGGAATCCGCGATGGCGACCATGAGCTCCAGCACGTGGTACGCCAGCTCGCCGGACGCACGATGTGGCGTGCCCGCGCGGATCGACCTGGCCATGTCCAGGACGCCGATGCCGCGCCCCGCCGTGGTCCCGGACAGCGGCAACTCCCGCCAGTCCGCGTCGTGCAGCCCCCGGGCCAGCAGCGGCCCCTCGAAGGTGTTCGGGTCGGGGAGGGACAACGCGCCCTCGGTGCCGATGATCTCGATCATGCGGCGGTTGACGGCCGAGTCGAAGCTGAACGTGGCCGCCGCCGTGGCCGAGCCCGGGAAGTCGAGCAGGGCGTTGACGTGGGTCGGCACGTCCACGGGGAAGATCTTCCCGGCCTTGGGTCCCGAGCCGACGACCCGTTGGTCACGGGCCCTGCGATTCTCCGCCGCCACCCGGGCGACGGGGCCGAGCAGGGACACCAGGGCGGTCAGGTAGTAAGGGCCGAGGTCGAAGAGCGGGCCGCCGCCGGGCTGGTAGAAGAACTCGGGGTTGGGATGCCAGGACTCCGGGCCGAGGCTCTGCGTGGCCGCCGTGACGGCGACAGGCTCGCCGATCAGGCCCGAGCGCAGGGCGTGCACGGTGGATTGGAGCCCGGCGCCCAGGAAGGTGTCCGGGGCGCCGCCGACCCGCAGGCCGAGGTTGGCGGCCTCGACCATGATCTTCGTCCCCTCGTCGGTGTTCATGGCGAGGGGCTTCTCGCCGTACACGTGCTTGCCGGCGCGCAGCGATTCCAGCGCGACGGCCGCGTGCGCGGACGGGACGGTGAGGTTGACGACGATCTCGACCTCGGGGATGGCCAGCACCGTCGCGAGGTGGCCCGACACGGGGACGTCGTGCTCCCGCGCGACTTCGGTGGCACGCTCGGCGTCGAGGTCCCCGACGCCGAGCACGCGTACGTCGGGGAAGGCAGTGAGATTGCGGAGGTACTGGCCACTGATGTTTCCGGCGCCGACCAGGGCGACGCCGACGGGGCCATGACTCAAGAGCTCTCCAAAGAGGTGACGTAGGCGTGGCTGTCCGCGAGAGCGGCGAAGACGTCGGTCGCGCACTCGTCGAGCTCGACGATGCGCCAGGCGCCGGGGGCGGCGGCCAGGATGCCGGGCACGGGCATGACGCCCTGCCCCACCGCGGTGTGCGGCTCACCCTTGACCACCGGTCCGTCCTTGACGTGCAGCGCCAGCGTGCGGTCGGCGAGGCGGCCGAGCAGGGCGGGCACGTCGGCGCCGCCCACGGCCGCCCAGTAGGTGTCGATCTCCAGGAACACCTCGGGGGCGAGCAGGTCCGCCAGCACCTCGATGGCGTGCTGGCCCTCGAACTGCGGCTCGATCTCCCACCAGTGGTTGTGGTAGCCGATCCGCATCCCGTGCCCCGCCGCCTGCTCGGCCAGGCCGTTCAGCAGGTCGGCGGTGCGCTGGAGGCCGTCGCGCGTGGTGAACTCCTCCTCCGCGACGCCGCCGGGGAGGATCACCAGGTCGGTGCCGACCGTGGCGATCGCGTCGAAGACCTTCGCGGGCTCCTCGCTGAGCAGCGCGTACGCGTGCGTGCTCGACACGCTCAGCCCCAGGTCATCGGCCACCTGGCGGAAGCCCTCGGGGTCGGTCATCGGGTCATAGGGCTCGACCGCCTGATACCCGATCTCCGCGATGCGCCGTAACACGGCGTCGCGGTCGGCGGCCATCGCCTCCCTGACCGTGTAGAGCTGGACGCTGATGGGTTTGCTCATCCGCGCACCCCCATGAGGTGCTCGAGCGCGAGCTGGTTGAGCCGGGTGAAGTGGAAGCCGCGCAGGGCGGCCGCCTCGACGTCGAAGTCGTCCTTGGCCAGATCCTGCCAGGTCTCGCCGGCGGCCAGCGTGGGCTGGGCCAGCTCGTCCACGCGCGAGGCCCGCAGGGCCTCCTGGACCTCGGGGTCCTGGCGGAACTTCGTGGCCTTGTCCTTGAGGATCAGGTAGGTGCGCATGTTCGCGGCGGCCGAGTCCCACACGTCCTGCGGGTCCTCGGTGCGCAGCGGCTTGTAGTCGAAGTGGCGCGGGCCGTCGTAGCCGTGGTGCTCCAGCAGGTCCACCAGGAAGAAAGCGCTCTTGAGGTCGCCGTGGCCGAAGATCAGGTCCTGGTCGTACTTGGGGCCGTGCTGGCCGTTGAGGTCTATGTGGAAGAGCTTGCCGTGCCAGAGGGCCTGGGCGATGCCGTGCACGAAGTTGAGCCCGGCCATCTGCTCGTGGCCGACCTCGGGGTTGAGGCCCACCATCTCGGGGTGCTCCAGCTCGTTGATCAGGCCCAGCGCGTGGCCGATCGTCGGCAGCAGGATGTCGCCGCGGGGCTCGTTGGGCTTGGGCTCGAGGGCGAAGCGGATGTCGTAGCCCTTGTCGATGACGTACTGGCAGAGGAGGTCCAAGCCCTCCTTGTAGCGGTCGAGCGCGGCCTTGACGTCCTTGGCGGCGTCGGACTCGGCGCCCTCGCGGCCGCCCCAGCACACGTACGTCTTCGCGCCCAGCGAGGCGGCGAGGTCGAGGTTGCGCATGACCTTGCGCAGGGCGTACCGGCGGACGTCGCGGTCGTTGCTGGTGAACGCGCCGTCCTTGAAGACGGGGTGGGTGAACAGGTTCGTGGTGGCCATCGGCACCTTCATGCCGGTCTCGTCCAGGGCCTTCCTGAACGCGGCGATGGCCTTGTCCCTGTCGGGCTCGACGGCGAGCAGGTCGTCGTCGTGGAACGTGACGCCGTGCGCCCCCAGCTCCGACAGCCGGTGGACGGTCTCGACCGGGTCGAGCGCGGGCCTGGAGGCGTCGCCGAAGGGGTCGCGGGCCTGCCAGCCCACGGTCCAGAGGCCGAACGTGAAGCGGTCGTCGGGCGTGGGCGTGAATGCGGTCATTTTCCTGCGCTCCCTGATATTAGTCCATAATCTGTACATAATCCTGAGGAGGTGGATGGGGTGTCGTCAAGAGGTGTCCGGCATGATTCCATGCGTGCCCGTAATCTGGCCGTAGTACTCGACGCCATCCACCGAACAGGACCTCACACCCGGGCCGCGCTCGCGGAGCGGACCGGGTTGACCAAGACCACCGTGTCGAGCCTGGTCGCCGACCTGCTGGAGGCGGGGGTGGTGACCGAGAGCGGGGCGGTGCGCGGCGGCGAGCGGGGCCGGCCCGGCGTCGCGGTGAGCCTGAGCGGCCACCGGGTGGCCACGCTGGGGCTGGAGATCAACATCGACTACCTGGCCGCCTGCGTCGTCGACCTCACCCGCACCGTGCGGCTGCGCCGCACCCGGCCGGCCGACAACCGCAGCTCCAACCCGGCGGAGATCCTGGAGCGGCTGCGCGACCTGGCGAAGGAGACCACGGCCGAGGCCGAGTCCGCCGGGCTGCGGGTCATCGGCGCCGCCCTGGCCGTGCCGGGGACCGTGGAGGGCGGGGTGTTGCGGAGCGCGCCGCATCTCGGGTGGCGGGACGTGCGGGTGGAGGACGTGATCGACCTGCCGCTGGCGATCGACAACGAGGCCAACCTGGCGGCGCTGGGCGAGCTGTGGTTCGGCTCCAGGGACACGGATTTCCTCTACGTGTCCGGCGAGATCGGCATCGGCGCCGGCCTCGTCGTCGGCGGCACGGTGTTCCGCGGCACGTTCGGGCTGGCCGGCGAGCTGGGCCACGTCGTGGTCGTGCCCGACGGGCCCGCGTGCCGGTGCGGCGGGCGGGGCTGCCTGGAGGTGTACGCCGGCCAGGACGCCCTGCTCGGGCCGCTGGACTCGGTGGCCGCTCTGGTGGCGCGGCTGGAGTCGGGCGACCCGCGGGCGCTGGAGGCGTGCGAGCGGGCCGGGCACGCGCTCGGCGTGGCGCTCACCTCGGCGGTGCACCTGGTGGATCCGGGCAGGATCGTGCTCGGCGGGATCTTCGCGCGGCTCTTCCCCTGGCTCGAAGGGCCCGTGGCGGACGGCCTCGGCGCACGGCTCGGGCAGATGCGCGGCACGCCGCCCGCCCTCGTGGTCTCCGGGATCGGCGCCGACGCGGCGGTGCTGGGAGCGGCCGGGCTGGTCATCCAGCGCATCCTCGCCGACCCCGCCGAGGTGCTCGGCCTCTAGGACCCGGATGCCGTGAACTCCTCGAAACCGGCAATCTCTAGCATGTCAGCATGCTGATTGAGGAGCGCACCGCCGACGACGTCGAGCTGGCCGCGTTGCTGGACGCGGCGTTCGCGGAGCTGGTCGCCCGCTACGGGCTCGAGGGACGTTCGCAGGTGCAGTCGGGCGCCCGATATCTGGTGGTGTCAGTGGACGGCCAAGCCGTCGGTTGCGGCGCCGTCCAGCCCGTGGACGCCGTCACCGGAGAGCTCAAGCGCATGTACGTCGTCCCCGGCCATCGCGGCCGGGGCATCGCCACGTCGTTGTTGTCGGCGCTGGAGGAGCTGGCCCGCGGGCTGGGCTACCACCGGCTGCGGCTGGCGACCGGTCTGCGGCAGCCCGAGGCCATCGCGCTGTACGAGCGGTGCGCGTACACGCTCACGGAACCGTACGGCAAGTACGTCGACGCGCCCCTGACCCGCTGCTACCAGAAGGCGCTGGCTCAGTAATATCCCTTCTGGCCGTCCAGCAGCTCCTGATGATGTCCGCGTGGCCTGCGTGCCTGGCGGTGTCCTCGACCATGTGGATGAGCATCCAGCGCAGGGTGGCGCCCGCCGAGCGGAACTCCGGATGTTTGCCCACGTCGTCCAGCGAATGGGCGGCGACGATCTCGTTCGAGACCGCGCACTGGCGCTCGTACTCGTCGAGGAGCCGGGCCAGCGGGACGCCCTCGACCCGCATGTCGGCGTCCTCGACGGTCTCGTCGAACTGCGGGTTGTCGGCCTGGCCGCGGCCCAGGAACAGGATCTCGAACCAGCAGTGCTCGGTCCAGCGCGCGTGAGAGACCAGGCCCGCCATCGTCATGAGCGGCGCATCCGGGCAGGACCGGCCGGTGGGCGTCCTCAGATCGGGGACCCGGTCAGGGGCTCGTGCACTGGTAGCCGGAGGGCACCTGCGTGTTCCCGCTGGGGCGGGTGGCCTGGAAGCCGAACGTGGTGCTCTGGGCCGCCGCGATCGTGCCGTTGTGCCCGGCGCTCCTGGCCGTGACGGTCTGCCCGCTGACGGACAGCGTGGCATTCCACGACCCGGTGACGGTGTGCCCGGCGGGCAGCGTGAACGTCACCGTCCAGCCGTTGATCCCCGACGTGCCGGTGTTGGCCACTGTGACCGGCTGGATCACGTAGCCGGTGCCCCACTGGGACTGCGTGGTCGGCGTGGCCGTGCATCCACCCGTGCCGGTGCCGCCCGAGGTGGTGACCGTGATCGTGTTGGACACGGGGGAGAGGTTGCCGGCCGCATCGCGGGCGCGGACCTGGTAGCGGTAGGCGGTGTTCGCGGCCAGCCCGGTGTCGGTGAACGACGTGGTCGCCGAGGTGCCTGCCTGCGCGAACGTGCCGCCGGACGTGCCCGTCGCGCGCAGGATGTCGTAGCCGGTCACGCCCACGTTGTCGGTCGAGGCGGTCCACGACAGGGTGGCGCCGGTGGCGGTCGTCCCGGACGCGGCCAGGTTGCCCGGGGCGGTCGGTGCGGTGGTGTCGGTTCCGCTCGTGGCCGGCGGGATGCGGATGATGCGGTCGTCCTGGGCCACCGGAGTGCCGCGGCCGTCCCGGTTGCTCGTCGCGACCCAGAGCCAGCCGTCCTGCCCGACGGCGACCGCGCGCAGCCGCCCGTAGGCGGACTGGAGCTCGGCCAGCGGGGTGCCCGCACCGCCGCTGCTGGTCAGTGGCACCGTCCACAACCGCTGGCCGCGCAACGCCGCCGCGAAGAGCGTGTTGTTGGCGTACGCCAGCCCGCTCGGCGACGCCTGGGCGGTCGTCCAGGTGACGATCGGGTTGCGGAAGGACGGGTTGGAGCAGGTGCCTTCGCACGTGGGCCAGCCGTAGTTGCCGCCCGCGACGATCTGGTTGATCTCGTCCAAGGTGTTCTGGCCGAACTCGGTGGCGTACATCCTGCCTTGGGAGTCCCAGGCCAGCCCCTGCACGTTGCGGTGGCCGTAGCTCCAGACACGGGAGCCGGAGAACGGGTTGCCCGACGGGACCCCGCCGGTGGGCGTCATGCGCAGGATCTTCCCGGCCGGGCTGTTGAGGTTTTGGGCGTTGGCGGTGTTGCCGGCGTCGCCGGTGGCCACGTACAGCATGCCGTCCGGGCCGAAGGCGATGCGGCCGCCGTCGTGGACGGTGGCGCTGGGGACGCCGGAGAAGATCACCGTCTGCGTCTGAGGGGCGCTCAGCTGGAGCCTGACCAGGCGGTTGTCGCCGCTGGTGCTGGTGAAGTACGCGTACACCCAGCCGTCCTGGGCGTAGGAAGGCGACACGGCGATGCCGAGCAGGCCGCTCTCACCCGAGGCGCTCACCCCGCTGATCGTGGCGACCGGGGTGGGGGTCTGGCCGGGGCGTACCTGCAGGATGCGCGCGGTGTTGCGCTCGGAGACCAGCGCGCTGCCGTCCGGCAGGAAGGCCAGCGCCCAAGGAACCTGCAGGCCCGTGACGGAGACCTCGGCCCGGGAGAAGTCGAAGCCGCCCACCACCTGGGCACGAGCCTCGGGAACGTTGATGAACAGAGCGAGTAGCGCCAAGACCAGAGCCGGAACGACACGGGCGCGCATGACGGACTCCTTGACCGGATCGCCGTAGGCGGATGTCAGCACCGTAGGCATGCGGACAGCCAGATCTCAATCTTCGTGTCCGGCGTGACCCGTTCATCTGCGACGACGGTTGAAACTTTCAACGACGAGCCGACAGCCGTTCCGTCATGAGCCGGGACCCGACGGTGACGAACAGGTCCCAGGGCTCCTCGTCTTCCGGGTCGTCGTCCTCCCACAGGAACAGCGGCCGTCCCTGGGCGTCCAGCGTCATCGCCATGACACGACCGGGACCGTGGCGCATCTTGCTCACCGTCATGGTCGTGCAGCGGATGCCGGCACAGGTGGCGAGCATGATCCGGCGGCGGGCGAGATCCTGGTAGGCCACCAGCGCCCGCCCGTCCCGGTCCAGCGCCAGCGCCGGCACGGCGTGCTCCCGACCGGCGGGGTCGAGCGTGACCGAGTCGGCCAGCGCGCAGTCCGGCGTACGGCAGTCGAGCAGCCGCACCGCACCGCCGACGGCGTCCCGGTAGGCGATCACCGGCCGGCCGTCCGCCCGTACGGCCAGTCTCGCGCCGATCTGGTTGCGGTACTCGTAGATCTGATCCCGGCGCGTCGAGTACTGGTCCGTCGCCCCGTCCATGTCGTTCGGCCAGACCGGGCCGAGGGGGCGCCTGGCCCGCACCTCGTCGCAGGCGGGATCCATGCAGGAGATCACATGGACGGCGCCGTTCTCGACGTCCGTCCGCACCGCGACCGGGCGACCGTCGGGCCCCACGGCGACGGCCAGGGTGTTCCGCGCGTCAGTGAATCCCGGCGAACTCATCCGGGAGGCCTGCTTCGTCCGCGGACGTGTGCAAGAGACGTCGTCACAGAGGGTGAAGGAGACCGTGTCCTGATACGACGGCCCCCACTCTTCCGGTTCCGCGTTGGCCTGGGCGATGACCACGCCGCCACCGGGCCGTAGGGCAAGTGCCGAGTTCAGGTGCGCATGGTCTCTCGCCCGGGCGATGAGCTGACCGCCCGGGGCGGGGGCACAGGCGTCTCGGTCGCAGATCAGCAGCCGGGCGTGCCACTCGCGTTTGGGCATCCTTGCCCACTTCAGCAGCAAGAGCCGCCCATCGGGCAACCGGGTGGCGGTCGCGGGGGGACGTGAGCTCGATCCCGGCTCGTCCTCGTCCTTCTCGCTCCAGCGGACTCGCATGTCATCGCAGCGGATGTCGGCGCAGGTGAGCAACTTGGAGGCGCTGTAGTGTTCATGGTCGGAGAACACCGTCAGGCCGCCGCCGGGATCGGCGTAAAGGGCCCGTACATCCTCCGGGTAGACGAGAAGCCGGTTGTCATCGACGCGTTGGCTCCATGTCAACTTCCGCAGATTGGTGACCTCCGGCCAGCCGAGCGGGTTGACCAAGAAGGCCGCGCTGAACACCAGCCCAGGCGCCAAGAGCGCGGCCAGCACAGGCACGGCCCAGACCCGGCGCGGTGGCGGGCCGGGCAGCGCTTTGACGATGGCGTCGAATCCCTCGTCGTCGTATATCCGGGCGATGTGGTGCAGGAACTGCCGGGCCACGACGGCGGCCTGGAAGGGCATGATCATCAGGGCGAGCGCGGGCCCCGCCGTACCGGGCACGACCGTCGCGAGGGGGCCGGTCAGGTGCTCCACGCCCCAGTCGAGCGCACGGACGGCCAGCACGGGCAGCACCCATACGCCGATCGCCAGCTTGACCGCGGTGGCGTCGGCCCGCAGGCCGCACATCCGGTACGCGCGTCCGACCGCGCCGAGCGGCGAACGGCCTTCCAGGATGACGCACGGCACGGCCAGCACAGCCGGCATCGCGACAAGGACCAGCACCGCCATCACGGTGACGCACACCCAGAGCGTCCCGGTGCCCAGCAGCGTCCCGAATCCGGCGGCGACGATCAACGCGAGCACCAGCACGGCGATCCCGGTCAAGGCGAGCATGGCCGGCACCCGCCGCGCGGCCGCCCGCAATGCCGCACGGGCCGGCACCCGCCGTTCGACCAGGAGCCCCACGGCCAGAATCAGCACCGCCGGAAACACCAGCACCACCATGACCAACGAGATGACCGGCACCACCGCCGCGCACAGCAGCACCATCCCCAGGGGCACATCCGTCAGCTCCAGCTGCCGGTTGGCCACGATCGCGGAGTCGTTCACCGCGATCAAGAAGATCAGCGTGGACGCCACGCTCAGCGGCACGAGCACGAGCGCGCCCGGCGTCACCAGTGGCACCAGATGGCGGGCCGCGCTCGCGTAGCCGCGCAACACCACGCTGAAGGAACGCCGCATCCGTTCCATGAGCTCGTCGTGTTCCACGCGCCCGACTGTGACAGCGCGGCTGCTCGGGAGGTCGCCCACCTATCACAAAAGGTCTGTAACGCCACGCATCCCAGCTACCACTGTCCCCCGGAAAGCCGCCGCTCGCCGGCACGCCGACCCCTGACGACCTCCTGCGCCATCCACCATTCGGTGGATTTCCGGATCAACCACATCCACCGCGAATCACAGCCAACGAGGCGATTCGCGCCGTGAGCTGGAAAATCATGATTGATCCATGGCAGTCATCGACGTCACCGACCTCACCAAGAGGTACGCGGACCACACCGTACTGAACGGCATCTCGTTCTCCGTCGAAGAAGGCGAGATCTTCGGCCTCCTCGGCCCCAACGGCACCGGCAAGACCACCACCGTCGAGTGCGTGGAGGGCTTGCGGCGCGCCGACGGCGGCTCCATCCGGGTGCTCGGCCTCGACCCGATCAGGGACGGCCGCCAGCTGCGCGAGCGTATCGGGGTGCAGCTCCAGCACACCCAGCTGCCCGAGAACATCAAGGTCTGGGAGGCACTCGACCTGTACGCCTCCTTCTACGCCCAGCCGCGCGACTGGCGTGAGCTGCTGGAGGAGTGGGGTCTGGCGGACAAGCGGAACGCCCGCTTCGGCAAGCTGTCGGGCGGCCAGAAGCAGCGGCTGTTCATCGCCCTCGCTCTGGTCGGCAACCCGCGGGTGGCGTTCCTCGACGAGCTCACGACCGGGCTCGACCCGCAGGCCCGCCGGGCCACCTGGGAGCTGATCAAGAAGGTACGGGCGTCCGGCGTGACCGTGGTCCTGGTCAGCCACTTCATGGACGAGGTGGAGGAGCTCTGCGACCGCGTCGCCGTCTTCGACCGCGGCCGCATCATCGCGACCGGCACTCCGGAGCAGCTGATCGACGGGGTCGACGCCGACCACCAGATGCGGTTCACGCTGATGGCCACGACCGACCCGGTCGCCCTGCTGAGCGGCCTGCCCGGGGTGTCCGGCGTGACCCGCGACGGCTCCAAGGTGACCGTCACCGGACGGGGCGACTTCGCCACCGCCGTCACCTCGGCCCTGGCCCGCAACCTCATCCCCGTCGCCGACCTGCGCATCGACAAGCGCACGCTCGACGACGCCTTCCTCGCCCTGACCGGCCGCTCGTTCAACCTCTGAGGAGATCTCGACATGACCGTCATCGCCAAGCTCACCACCGTCGAGCTCAAGCTGCTGGCCCGCGAGCCCGGCTCGATCTTCACGATTCTCATCCCGCTGTTCATCCTGATCGTCTTCGGCAGCTCGATCTCGCCGGGAGACACGGTGCTCCTGCCCATGACGCTGGCCATCGCCGTGGGGCTCGTGGGGCTGTACCAGGTGCCGACCACGCTCGCCACGTACCGGGAGCGGGGCATCCTGCGCCGCCTGTCCACCACTCCGGTGCGGCCGGGCAGCCTGCTGGGGGTTCAGCTCATCCTGCAGTTCATGCTCGCGTTGACCGCCTGCGGCCTGCTGCTCGCCGTCGCGAGCACCGTCCTGGGCGCGCACGTGCCGTCCCAGGTGGTGCCGCTCGCCGCCGCGTTCCTGCTGGGCACGGCCGCGATGTTCGCCATCGGCCTGCTGATCGCCGCCGTGGCCGCGAACGGGCGCACCGCCAACGGGGTGGGCGTGATGTTGTACTTCCCGATGGCGTACCTCGCCGGCTTGATGCAGCCCGCCGAGATGATGCCCCTTATTCTGGCCCGTATCGGTGAATTCACCCCTTTGGGCGCTTTCCGGGAGTCCCTTCAGGACGTCTGGGCGGGTGCGTCGCCTGGCCTCCTGCCGCTGGGTGTCATGGCCGCGTACGCGGTCGTCGTGAGCCTCGCCGCAGCCAAGTTCTTCCGCTGGGAGTGAAGGATGTCGACGGTGGCGGACACGCGCCTGGACCGATGGGAGCGGCTCCTCGAGCGCCTCATGGCCGCTGTTCCGTACCTGCTGCTGGCGATCTCCACGGTGCTCTCCTGGCTCACCGGCGACCACGCGTGGACGTACCATCTGGTCACGCTCGGCCTGGCCGCGCTCGCCGCGGCCTGGATCCGGCTGATGGCGGCTCGTCAACCGGCCGTCTACGTCACCGGCCTGATCATCCTGATCGCGGTGTTGTGTACGCGCGGGATCTGGTTCGCCGGCTTCTTCGCCTTCACCGGCTACCTCCACTCCTGGCATCTGCTGAGCGGGAAGTGGAGGTTCGCCGGGGTGGCAGCCACGGCGGCCATCAGCATCACGGCGTACAACGGCGGGCTGCCCGAGCCCACCCCGGCCGGGATCCTCACCCACGTCCTCTTCACCGCCGCCATCGTGGCCGTCGTCAGCCTGTTCAGCTTCGTCGGCGAGGTCACGGCCGAACGCAGCGCCGAGCGCAAGCGGATGGTGACGCGACTGGAGGAGGCGATGCGGGAGAACGCCGGCCTGCACGCCCAGCTCCTCGTCCAGGCCCGCGAGGCAGGCGTGCTGGACGAGCGCCAGCGAATGGCCGGGGAGATCCACGACACCCTCGCCCAGGGCCTGACCGGCATCATCACCCAGCTCCAGGCGGCCGTACGAGCCGAGGAGGACCCTCCCGCGTGGCGGCGGCACGTCGACAACGCGACCCGGCTGGCCCGCGAGAGCCTCGCCGAGGCCCGCAGGTCCGTCCACGCCGTCGGGCCAGGGGCACTGGAGACGGCTCCGCTGCCGGACGCGCTGGGGGAGATCACCGCCGGGTGGTCGGACCTGAACGGCGTACGCGCCGAGGTCACCACGACCGGCACGGTCCGCGCCCTGCATCCGGAGGTCGAGGCCACCCTGCTCCGCATCACGCAGGAGGCCCTGGCCAACATCGCCAAACATGCGGAGGCGTCCCGGGTCGGGGTCACGCTGTCGTACATGGAGGACGTGATCACCCTGGACGTACGCGACGACGGCGCCGGCTTCGACGCGGTGCGGGCCATGGACAGCGGCGGTTTCGGCCTGGCGTCGATGCGGAAGCGGGTCACCCGCCTGGCCGGCCGCTTCGAGATCGAATCCGAGCCGGGCACCGGCACGGCGATCTCCGCCATCGTCCCCGCCATCCTCAAGGAGTCCCCTGGTGTCTGAGGCCCCCATCCGGCTGCTGATCGCCGACGACCATCCCATCGTCCGGGACGGCCTGCGCGGCATGTTCACCGGCGACCCCGCCTTCGAGGTGCTGGCCGAGGCCGGCGACGGCGCCCAGGCGGTCGAGCTCGCGCGGGCACTCGACCCCGACGTGATCCTCATGGACCTGCGCATGCCGAGGATGGACGGGGTGACCGCCATCAGGGAGCTGGCCAGGCTGGGCCTCAAGGCACGCGTGCTCGTCCTGACCACGTACGACACCGACAGCGACGTGCTGCCCGCGATCGAGGCCGGGGCGACGGGCTACCTCCTCAAGGACGCCCTGCGCGAGGAGCTGGTGCGCGCCGTGGCCGCGGCGGCGCGCGGCGAGGCCGCGCTCGCCCCGTCGGTCGCCACCCGCCTGCTCGGCCAGGTACGCACTCCCGTCGACCCGCTGAGCACGCGGGAGCTGGAGATCCTCACCCTGATCGCCCAGGGCACCACCAACCGCGAGGCCGCCGCACGCCTGTTCATCAGCGAGGCCACGGTCAAGACCCACGTGCTGCACATTTACGCCAAGCTCGGCGTCAACGACCGCGCGGCCGCCGTCGCCGTCGCCTTCCAGCGCGGCCTGCTCCCCCTGGAGTAGCACGCACCCTTTTGCGTGGCCAAGTGCCTTCCGCCTCAGCCGGATGTCGGCCGATCGCCGGCGCCGGGCACGGGAGGTCGGCGGCCGCGAGGCGCTGCCCTCCAAAGGCTCGGGCGAGCAGGCGCAACTGGAGATGCTGCGGCAACCTGAGGAGGGACGCGGCGCACCGGCAGCGCCCAGCCACGGGAGCAGCCCCGAGAGGCCATCGGCAGGTGCAGCCGTCCCCGGCTCGCCTGCCAGGACGCGACCATCACGAACGTGACGCTGACCAGCAGCGCCCAGGCCCCGAACTTGGCGGGGTGGACCAACTGCCAGGTCTCCCGCTGGTACGGGTACTGCCAGGCGCCGAGGTAGGTCGCGATGTTCTCAGCCACCCAGAGGAAGAACCCGATGAGAGCGAGCGACAGTGCCAGCGGCATCTGGTACCGGTGCTCGCCCACGGTGAAGTGCACCACCGTCCCCCAGGTGACCAGGACGAGCACGAGGGCCAGCGGGATCCGCAGGTCGATCCACCAGTGCTGGCTGACGAAGTTCACGTAGATCGCCAGCGCCACCAGGGTCACCGGCACCGTTCGGTAGGCCACGAGGCGCAACGAGAAGATCCGCCAGGCCGAGCAGACGTAGCTGCCCACCGCGGCGTAGAGGAAACCGCTGTACAGCGGCACCCCGCCGAGCTTGGTGTAGGCATCCTCCGGATAGCTCCACGATCCGAGCCGTACCTTGATCATCTCGAAGGCCAGCCCGACCAGGTGGAACCCGGCGATGACGGCTGTCTCCTGGTTGCTCTCCCACCGCAGCGCACGGAACGTCACCGTCACCGCCACGGCATAGACCAGCAGCGCGTCATAGCGCGGGATGGGCAGCGGCAGGACCGACGAAGCGGCCAGCCCCGCGAACAAGGCGACCGCGAACGCGCACGATCTGGCCTCGGCCCACGCGAAGCGGAACATCTGGGCGACAAAGAACCTCACGCCTTATCCGATGGTCCGCGCTGCGCCGAGGTTGATCGGACTTCGAGGAGGTTGCGTGCAGAATCAGCGGGGGGCAGCCAGGACGGCGATGTCGTCCTCGGACAGGTGCCGGTCAGGCAAGGCCCGAGTCGTGGGCGAGCAGCGTGATCTGAGTGCGATTGTCCAGGCCGAGCTTGGTGAGAATGCTGGAGACGTGCGCCTTCACCGTCGTGATGCCCATGGCGAGTTCGGCGGCGATGTCCGCGTTCGTACGGCCGCGCGCGATGGCGAGCGCCACCTCGTGCTCGCGACCCGGGTGACCGCCTCCACGATCCGCGCTCGTGAAGAAAGCGGTGAGCTGAGGACTGGGTAAGCCATGGGAGCCCGTCCTGGCTACGAAGATCGCTAGGCGTTCCTCTCAAGCCAGGCGACGATGCTGCGCACGTACCCCTCGACGTTCGCCAGCGGACGGCCGTCAAGGACCCCGACGAGATGCCCGACCCCGAACGGGGCGTCGTAGACGCGGGCGCGTCGGTAGGTCTCGGAATCCACGGCGTTCCTGATGGTGTCCCAGCCGTGCCAGGCCATCAGGGCCGCGTCGACCGCGGGATCGAAGTCCGAGGCCGTCCAGAGAAGGAGTCGGCCGGCATCAGATTAGGCGCCTCTCAACTTCCTTCCTCGTGGTTCCCGGTGACAGTGGTTCGCAAGGACGTCGCGGTGAACTATGGGTCATCTCGACAGGCTTAAACGGAGTATCGGGTGCGTGGAAGTATGAAATGTCCGGACTGCGGGGCGATGTTGTCCGGAACTGGCCCCCAGGAGCCGGTGTCCAGGTGCCCGAGGTGTGAGCTGCCTCTGCAGGGACCCGCCGCGCACGAGCTCTGGCAGGTGGACCAGGCTCTCGCCGGGCTGAGGGATCAGGAGGCGCGGTTGCGGGCCCGCCGTACGGAACTGCTCGGCGTCCTACGCGCCGGCGCGGCGGCCGGAGCCGGAGCCACGGGGCCCGGGGTCCCGACGCGGGAGGTCTCCCCGGGCGCCGCGAGGAACGTCCTGCTCATTCTCGGCGGCCTGCTGCTGACGGTGGCGGCGGTGGTGTTCACCATGGTGAGCTGGGGGCGGCTGGGCATCGGCGGGCGCGCGGCCGTGCTGGCCGCGTTCACCGCGCTGGTCATGCTGGCGCCGGTCGTGCTGATCCGGCGCAGGCTCACCGCGACGGCCGAGACCGTGGCCGGGTTCGCGGTCGCGCTGCTGCTGCTCGACGGCTACGCGGCCAGGCGGGTGGGATTCCTCGGGGTCGGCGGCCTCGACGCGCTGCACTACACGGCGGGGGTGTTCGGGCTCACCGCGCTCATCCTGGTGGTCTATGCCCGGGTCACCCGGCTTCGCGGACCCGCTCCGGTCGCCGTGGTGCTGGCGCAGCCGGTCCTGCCGCTGCTGGCCGGAGACTTGTCGCCGACCTGGCTGGTGGCCATGCTGGTGGCCACGGCGGCGCTCGACGTCGCAGTGGTCCGCTACGGCGGGGGAGCGGTGCGGGTGACGGCCGCCCTGGCCGGCAGCGGGGTCGCAACCCTCGCCCTGCTGGGCGGCGCGCCGTACGCGCTCGTGTCCCCGTCCGTCGGTCAGGCCATGGTCAGGTCGGCGCCGCTGGTCGCGCTGGCCCTGCTCGGCGGGTTCGTGACATGGCTACTGGCCAGGCCGGGCAAGCCTGAGGGGGAGATCTGGGCTCCCGCGGTCACCGTCGGAACCGCGCTCACGCTGATCGCCGTGCCGGCCGCGCTGGCGGGGCCGGCACTGGAGGGCCCGGGCACGGACTGGCGGCCCCTGGCCTACCTCGTCCCCGCACTCGCGGTGGTGCTCGCCGCCGCCTGGCTGCCCTGGCGGAGGGCACGGCTGGCGGGCATGGCCACCGGCGGGCTGGTGACGGTGCTGGTCACGCTGACGCTGCTGCCTCGGCTCGTGGCCACCCTGGCGGCGCCGCTGGCCTGGCTGGACGTGCTCTGGACGGGCACGTGGAACGGACGGCAGTGGCAGCCGTTCGAGATGGCGTCGCCGGTGGACGTGGTGGTGCTGGGCGTGGTGGCGGCCGGCCTCCTGACGGCGGCCGTGCGCGGCACCGGCGGGCGGCCGATGAAGGCGGCGGCCGTACGCGGCACCGGCGGGCGGCCGATGAAGGCGGCGGCGTCCGGCGCGCTGGTGTCCGGGGTGCTCATGGTCGCGGTCGTCCCCCAAGCCTTCGCGTTGCCCTACCCGGCCGCGGTGGCGGTGGAGGCGGCGCCGGCCGTCGCGCTGGCGGTGGCCGCCACACTCGGCCGGGCGCCCTGGTGGGCGGTGGCATGCGCGCTCGCCGCCGGTCCGGCCTCGGTACATGCGGCGGCGTTCGCGTTCGGCAGCGAGCCGGCGACGCTGATCGTGCTGCCGATCCTGGCGGGGGCGGCCGCCGCCATGGCGCTGGTGGCCAGGCTGAAGGAGCTCCGGGTCTGGGGGCTGGGCTTCGCCGCGCTGTTCCTCGGGCTGGAGGCGATGGCGGTGGGGTTATCGCTCGGCCTGCGCGTCCTGGTTGCGGCGAGCGTGGGATTCGCCGTGGCCGGTGTGCTGGTGCTGCTCATGTCGCTGTGGGCGGGCTCGGCCGGCCGAGGCGGCGTGAACGGCCTCAGGTACACCGGCGCCGCCCTGCTGTTGCTGGCCTCGTGGCTGCGGCTGGGGGCGGACGAGGTCACCGTCGTCGAGGCGTACACGGTGCCGTGCTCGCTGGTCCTGCTGGGATCCGGCTGGTTGCGGCGGCGCGGCGCACCGGTTTCGTCGTGGGCGGCCTACGGTGCGGGCCTCTGCTTCACGATGCTGCCGAGCCTGGTGGCGGTCTACTCGGACACGGAATGGCGGCGGTCGCTGGCGCTGGGCGCGCTGGCGCTGGTGGTGCTGTTCGCCGGAGCCCGGTCCCGCCTCCAGGCGCCCACGGCGATCGGAGCCGTCGTGGGCGCCGGGGTCGCGGTGCGCGAACTGGCCCCGTACGTGTCGGAGATGTTCCTCGCAGTGCCGCGCTGGGTGCCGATCGCCGTGGGCGGGCTGCTGCTCGTGGTGGTCGGGGCGACGTACGAGGCCCGCATGCGGGACCTGCGCCGGTTGCGGGACACCCTGACGGCGATGGGTTGACGTTCCTGCGGCTGCCGCGCGTGTCGATCCCCAGCGGGGCATCCCGCAGGCCCACCTCCTCGCCAACCGCCCCGCCGGATAGGCCGGATGCGCGCCTCATGAGAGTAGGCTTTTAGCGCTGCATTTCGTGCATAAGCGTCCGTAAGCCATCGTTCTGCTGAGCATCCTTCTTGGGGAAGGTACGTGTGCCCAGTTTCAGTCCTCTGCGGCCGACCGACCCGCGCCAGGTGGGTCCTTACCGGCTGACGGGCTATCTGGGCGCGGGCGGCCAGGGCACCGTGTACGTCGGAGAGTCACCCGAGGGCCAGGTCGTCGCGATCAAGGTGCTGCACGCCCGGCTGTCGGAGGAACCCGAGGCCCGCGAGCGGTTCCTCCAGGAGATCGCCGCGACCCGGCAGGTACGGCAGTTCTGCACGGCCCGGGTGCTGGACGCCGACACCAGCGGGGACCAGCCGTACGTGGTCAGCCAGTACGTCGAGGGCATCTCGCTGAGCCGGCTCATCACCACGCAGGGGGTCCGCGACCCTGACGCGCTGGAGCGGCTGGCGGTCGCCACCGTCACCGCGCTGGTCGCCATCCACCAGGCCGGCATCGTGCACCGCGACTTCAAGCCCAGCAACGTCGTCTGCGGTCCTGACGGGCCCCGGGTGATCGACTTCGGGCTGGCGCGGGCCCTGGACTCCACGGTCGCCGAGAGCAGCGAGATCCTCGGAACGCCTGCTTACATGGCGCCGGAGCAGTTCAGCGCCGGCGTGGTGACGGCGGCGTCGGACATGTTCAGCTGGGCCGCCACCATGGCCTACGCGGCGAGCGGGCGGCCGCCGTTCGGGAACGACAGCATCCCGGCCATCTTCCAGCGCATACTCAACGAGGAGCCGGATCTCACCGGGCTCACCGAGCCGGTGCGGTCACTGGTGGTGGCGTGCCTGGACAAGAGTCCCGCGGCCCGGCCGTCGGCAACCGACCTGCTGTTCAACCTGCTCGGCCACGGCGTCCCCCATCCCGCGCGGGAGGCGACGGGCCAGGAATCCCTCTTCCCGGTCGGGACGCGGCCGCAGGAGGACGGTGGCGAGGGTGCCGCGTCCCAGACGGGCGCACCGTCCCTCGCGGGGTCGTCCTCGCCGCCGGGCTTGTCCTCGCAGTCGAGTCCGTCGTGGCAGTGGGCTCCGCCATCCCCGTCGGGTCCGCCATCCCCGTCGGGTCCGCCATCCCCGTCGGGTCCGCC
Organism: Nonomuraea turkmeniaca; assembly: GCF_005889735.1. Lineage (GTDB taxonomy): Bacteria > Actinomycetota > Actinomycetes > Streptosporangiales > Streptosporangiaceae > Nonomuraea > Nonomuraea turkmeniaca. The sequence goes on along the minus strand of NZ_VCKY01000008.1, from coordinate 7,713 downwards.
ATCCCCGTCGGGTCCGTTGTCGCGGTCCGGTCCTCCCTCGCTTTCGGGTCCGTCCCTGGTCTCGGCCGGGGTGCCGCTCCCTGACGCGGGGATGGTCCCGGCCACCGAATCGCTGGCCGGTCCGCGCGTCCGCGGCGGTCTCAGGTCACGGCGCACCCTGGTCACCGCGTCCCTCGGGCTGGTGGCCGCCGGGGCCGTCGCCACGGGCGCCTACTTCGCCTTGGCCACCCCGGCGACGCCCACGGTCGTGACGCGACCCACCGTCGTCCCGGGACCTACGACGCCGGTGATCCAGCCGCAGGTGACCCGGACCCTCTCCCCGGACCCGGCCTACGCCGTCGCGTACAGCCCGGACGGGAAGACGTTCGCGACCGGCGGCGCCGATGGGGCCGTGCGGCTGTGGGACGCCGCCACCCGCCGCGTCACCGCCTCGCTCGACGGCCACACCAAGGGCGTCCACGCGGTGGCGTTCAGCCCGGACGGCAAGACGCTCGCGACGGGGAGCGACGACGGGACCGTACGGCTGTGGAGCCTGCCCTCGGGGCGTGGCAGGGGCACGCTCACCGGCCACACCGGAGGGGTCGGGTCGGTGGCGTTCAGCCCGGACGGCAAGACCGTGGCCAGCGCCAGCCGCGACCGGACCGTGCGGTTGTGGAACGCCGCGACCGGCGACGGCACCGCGATCCTCGCCGGCCACACCGACTGGGTGGACTCGGTGGCGTTCAGCCCGGACGGCGCCACGATCGCCACGGGCGGCCACGACCGGACCGTACGGCTCTGGCATCCGGCGACCGGCGAGAGCACCGCCGTGCTCTCCGGCCACCGCTACTGGGTCTTCTCGGTGGCCTTCAGTCCGGACGGGAAGACCCTGGCGAGCGCGAGCGCCGACCGCACCGTCCGGCTGTGGGACGTCGCCGCCCGCAAGGAGCGCACAGTGCTCGCCGGTCACCGGGGCTGGGCCTCCGCGGTCGCCTTCAGCCCGGACGGGAAGACGCTGGCCAGCGGCGGCTATGACCGCAAGGTACGGCTGTGGGAGGTGGCGAGCGGACGCGGCACCGGCGAGCTGGACGGGCCGGCCGACTGGGTCTACTCGGTGGCGTTCAGCCGGGACGGCACGACCATCACCGGGGTCGCCGGTGACGCCACGCTGAGAGTGTGGGGCACGCGCTAGAGAGTGCCGGTCCCGTGTTGAGAGTGCGGGCACGCGCTAGGGAGTGCCGGTCCGTGCTGAGAGTGCGGGGCACGCGCTACGGAGTGCCGGTCTCGTCCGAGGACAGCGGGCGCCGCCACACGGTCGGCTCGTCGCCCTGGCCGGTGGCCGTGGAACCCACGCCGACGAGCTCGCCGTCCACCGTGGTGAACGCGGTCAGCCGCTGGTCGCCCGGGCCGGACATGCCGATGCCGCGCGGCTGCTCCGGCTTCCAGGAGCGGCCGTCCGCCGAGGTCCAGATGACCACGTCGCCGGGCCTGCCCACGGTGCCGGCCACGACGAAGCCCCGGGGGGTCACGGCCACGGCGGTGACGCTGGACTGCTCGCCGGCCACCACCGGCAGGGAGATCGGCTGCCAGCTCCGGCCGCCGTCGACCGACGCGTACCCGAACGCGGCAGTGCCCGTGCCGTTGCCCGTGACGGCCGTACCGGCGGTCACCAGGACGTCGTCGTGGGAGGCGATGTGGGGCAGCCAGCCCTCGTTGACGCCGGCCGGGATCGGCAGGCGTACCAGCGACCACTTGCGGCCGTCCGGCGAGATCCACACGGTGGGGCGGCGGATGAAGACGCCGCCGTAGGCGTTGGGGTCGGTGACGCCGCCGGCGGCGACGAAGCCGAACATGCCGCTGGTCACGGAGTGCATCCACCGCCTGGTCGCCGGCGTGCCGACGAGGTTGTCCTCGCCCGCCGGGATGCCGCGCTCCCAGGTCTTGAGGTCCGGCGACCACCAGGTGCCCGCGCCGAAGCCGTCCTCACCCACGATCACGTAGCCGTCCGGGCCGGCGGCGGCGCCGCGGGCGATCAGCGGGTTCGTGCCGTCCGGCTGGAACGCCGCCGCGCCGTCTGCCCGCCGCCAGCTCTCGCCGTCCGCCGAGGTGACGACCAGGGGACGGCCGGGCGCCCGGCCGCTTGACCCGACCGCCAGCCAGCCGGCGAAGCCGGGCGTGACGCCGGTCAGCCGCTGCCGCCCCTGGCCGGCCAGGGCCTTCTCCTTGTCCTGGACGGGCCGCCAGGTGGCCCCGTCCGCGGAGGTCCAGACGGCGGCCTCCCCATTGGCCCCACCGACTGCGACCACCCGGCCGTCGGCCGCGCCGAGCGCGTCCACGACCTTGCCGCTCCCGATCGCGTTCGGGATGCCGGTGGGGACGTCCTTCCCGGCCTTGTCGCGTACCGCGAGCAGGGCGCCCGTGCCGCCGTGGGCCGCGTCGGCGCCCACCACGACGGTGTTGTCCGCGGCCGCGGCGGCGTCGCGCACCTCGGCGCCGCCGGCCGTCGTGCCGGCGGGTTGCCAGGAGCGGCCGTCCGTGCTGCGGACCAGCCGGATCCCGCTGTCGGTCTCGATCGCGGCGACCGCGGCATGCGACGTGGCGGTCAGCCGTAACAGGCGCCGGAAGCCCGGCACGTCGATCCTCGCCGCTGTCGTCCAGCGCACGCCGTCGGGCGAGGTGTAGGTGGTGGCGCGGGAGCCACTCTGGCGCACCGCGAGCATGGTCGTCGCGGTCGCGGCGAAGGTCAGCTCCGGCTTGCGCGACTCGCCAGGGACGGCGAACGCCTGCCAGGTGTTGCCGGCGTCGGTCGAGCGCCAGGTGATGTCATATGGCTTGTTGGAGCTCTCGCCGCGGACGACGATGGCTCCCTTGACGCTGGCCACGTCGGTGAGGGCAAGGGTGCCGCCGGTCGGCGGGTGGAGCCGCCAGCCGGCCCGGCGTTCCCAGCTCCGGCCGTCGCGGGACAGCCACACCACCGGGGAGGCGTCGGTGAAGTCGCCCTTGTCCGAGGTCTGTCCCACGGCGGTGAAGCCGTTTCCGGTCCACGCGACGTCGGCGACCCGGTCGCGCGGGCCGAAGGCGAGGCTGGCGGTGGCGTCGGGCTGGCGGGTCCAGGCCGCGCCGTCGGGGCTGGTCCAGACGACCGTGCCGCCGACGCGGTCGCCGAGCGCGACCCAGCCGCCGGAGCTCGCGGGGCCCGCGGCGAGATGGCGGGGGACTTCGCCGGCGACGGGCGGCTCGCCCTTCGCGGTCCGCACCTGGGCGCGGGCGAAGGTGCGGCCCGCGTCCTTGGACAGGAAGAACTCGGTCCGGTAGCCGGAGTCGGCGTCCTCGCCGCCCGCGATCACCACCGTGGCGCCCACGGCGGCGACGCCGTTGAGCTCGAGCTGCCGGCCGTCGGCGCCGCCGGCCGGACTCGCCGCGAACAGGTTGCCGGCCAGCTCCGCGGCCGCCGGCTCGTCGCTCTGGCGGGAGGCCACCAGCACACCGGCCGCCACGATGATCGCGAACGTGACGGACGCGCCGCCGATCAGCAGCGAACGGAAGCGCTTCTGCCGGCCCGGAGGCATCGGGTCGGTCGCCGGGTAGCCGACGTCGGGGTCGGTCAGCTCGGTGGTAGGTGGCAATGACGGTAACGACGGTAATGACGCCAGCGACGGTTGAGAGACCGGTGACGAGGGTTGCGAGAAGCGTTCGACCGGCGGTAGCGAGGGCTGGGACAACCGTTCGTTCGGTGGCAGGGACGGCTGGGAGAGCCGCTCGTTCACCTGCTCGGGCGAACCGTCGGGATCGCCCGTCTCGCTCCTCCAGCCACCTCCGGTCACCGCAGCCTCTCCCTTTGGTATTCTCCCGGCCAGGACGGAGCCCCTCGCCGGAAGTCATTATTTATGGGAAGCGCGACGAAACGAAGTCCGAGCGCCAGCCGGCCCGATGACGGCGGCTGACGGCCCGGCCCGTTCCCGCACCTGGATCCTCGCCGCGGCGATCTGCGCCACCGTGGTCGCGGCCGGCGCGGCAGGGGTCCGCACCATCGGTGAGACGCCTTCGGACGGGGCTCGGAACGGGGGGACGACGCCGCCGCCCGCACAGTCGATCGAGCCTCCGCCGCTGGCGCTGCCCGAGGCGTCCTGGAAACTGAGCTGGTCCGACGAGTTCAACGGGCGGGGCCGAGCCGCCAAATGGACCGCCCTGTCCGGCACGAGCTGGTCCAACCGGAAGGCGCTGCACTACTACACCCCTGCGAACGCGGTGCAGGACGGCTCCGGCCGCCTGGTCATCTCCGCCCTACGGACGCGGGCCGCAACCCGGCCGGCCTGCTGGTACGGCCCGTGCGACTACAGCTCCGCCCGGCTGGAGACCAGGAAGACCTTCGACCAGGCGTACGGGCGGTTCACCGCGCGGATCAAGCTGCCGCTCGGCAAGGGGTTGTGGCCGGCCTTCTGGCTCAAGCGCAGCGACGCCGGCCGATCCGGCTCCACGACGTACGGCGAGATCGACATCATGGAGAACCGCGGCCACGAGACCCATCTCGTCAGGGCCTACACCCACTCCAAGGGCCGCAAGGGCGGCGGCCAGATCAAGCTGCCGGAGCGGCTGGACGCCGGATTCCACGTGTACGGCGTCGACTGGACGCCCCAGAGCATCACCTGGTGGGTGGACGGCAAGCCGTACGCCCAATACCCGCGCTATCCCGGCTGGCCGTTCGACAAGCCCTTCTACCTGATCCTCAACCTGCAGGTGGGCGGCAGCTGGGTGGGAAACCCGACCACCACGACGCGCTTCCCGGCGCGGATGGTCGTCGACTGGGTGCGGGTGTACCGCCAGCGCTGAGCCCACTCTTTCGCCGCAATGCTCGAAATTGCGAAGTGTCCAATTGGAACGGTCCTTAATAACGTTTGTACCGTTGTGACTGTCATTTTGGAGCACCAGCCCCTTCCGGGACATTAGGATCAACCGTCCCATTGGCATCATGGTGAAGTCACGCCGTAAATGACGCGATTATTTCCCCGTTTCACCTCTTCAGCGACTGCCGCCCTGCTCGGCGCGGTCGTCGTGGCCGCGCTGGGCGCGCAGACCGAGCAGGGGGGCCACCTGCTCCGCACGGCCGGGCTGGCCGGCGCGCCCGCCGGGTACACCGAGCTGGCGTTCGCCGCGCCCCAGGCGCTGCCGGCCCGGATGCCCGCCACGTCCTTCCTGGCCCCGCCCTCCTTCACCATCCGCAACGTCACCGGGCGGCAGCGCGAGTACGGCTGGTCGGTACGCCTGACCGAGTCCGGCAGGACCCGGACCGTCGCCGGCGGGCGGGTGACCCTGGCCGACGGGCAGCCGGTGACGATCACGCCGCCCACGAAGGCGCTGTGCGAGCCCGGCCCGATCACCCTCGGGGTCCTGCTGGAAGGCGGCGAGGCCATCGCGTTCCGCGCCACCTGCTCCGCGGACATCGACGAGGGGTAGGCGCGTGCCCAGACGGCCCGTGGTGGCGCTGGTCACCGATGCCATCCACCCGTACAGCTTCGGCGGCAGGGAGATCCGCTACCACGAGTTGTACGCGCACCTCACGCCGCACGCCGACCTCCACGTGTTCACCATGCGCTGGTGGCACGGTCCCCGGGTGCGCACCGAGGGTGGCGTCACGTTCCACGCGATCTCCCCGCTGCTGCCGATGTACCGGCACGGTGTCCGCTCGACCTGGCAGGCGCTGGTCTTCGCGGTGGCCTGCCTCCGGCTGCTGCGGCATCGGTTCGACGTGCTCAACGTCGACCAGATCCCGTTCCTGCACCTGCTGCCGCTGCGCCTGGTCGCCACACTGCGCCGCAAACCGCTGATCGCGACCTGGCACGAGGTGTGGGGCCCGGAGTACTGGCGCGACAGCATGCGCGCCGGCTGGCGGCCGGCGTGGTGGATCGAGCGGCTGGCGATGCGGGCGCCCGATCGCATCATCGCCGTCTCCCCCGAGACGGCCCGCCGGCTGCGGGCCGAGCTCGGCGAGCGGGCCCCCATCACGATCGCACCCAACGGGGTCGACCTCGACGGGGTGAACCAGGCCACGCCGCACGAGCAGCGCACCGACCTGGTCGTGGTGAGCAGGCTGATGCGGCACAAGGGCCTGGACCTGCTGCTCGCCGCGATCGCCCGGCTGCGGGAGCGCGGCCGCGCGGTCACCTGCCGGATCATCGGTGACGGCCCGGAACGCGACACGCTGCTCGAGGAGGCCGAACGGCTCGGCATCGCGCACGCCGTGGAGTTCCGGCACGACGTCAGCGAGCAGAAGGATGTGTACTCGCTGGTCAAGGCGGGCCGGGTGTTCGCCTTCCCGTCCACGAGGGAGGGGTTCGGCATCGCCGTGCTGGAGGCGATCGCCTGCGGCGTGCCGGTGGTGACCACCTCGGCCAGGGACAACCTGGCCCAGCACCTGGTGCGGCGCAGCCGACGGGGGATCGTCTGCGACCACACGCTGGACGCGTTCGCCGGAGCCCTGGCCGACGCCCTCGACGGGCCCGCGGACGACGCGCGGGCGGAGCCGTGGGTCGGCGAGTACGCCCTGGATTCGATCGCCTTCTACGTGGTGAAGGCGATGTTGCCGTGAGGATCCTCTACGTCAGCCCTTACCCGCCGGCCCGCGACGGCATCGGGACCTACACCCACGTGCTCGCCCGCGCCGTGCGCGACCGCGGCCACGAGGTCGCGGTGGTCGCCGCCCGCCCGCATCCCGACGCGCCCGAGGAGGTCATCGGCACGCTGGGCGGAGGGGTGGCGCCGCTGCGCGCGGCCGTGGCCCGGTTCCGGCCGGACGTGGTGCACGTGCAGTTCGCGGTGCCCGCCTTCGGCGTCCGCACCCTGGCCGTGGCGCGCTGGCTGGCCGGCCCCGGGGTCCCGGTGGTGGCCACGCTGCACGAGGTCACCCGCGACACGGCGCTGCTGCGTGGGCCCGGGAGGGCGCTGTATCGGCACATCGCGCGGGGCTGCGACCGGCTCATCGTGCACACGCGGGCCGCGCGGGACACCCTCGGCGCCCTCGGGTTGGATGACAACGCCACGGTGGTCCCGCACTTCTCCGCACCGCCGCCGCCCGCGACCGGCACCGCCGCCGGCCTGCGGGCCCGCTTCGGGCTGGGCGACGCCCGCGTGCTTCTGGCCTTCGGCCACATCCACGTCAGCAAGGGGCTCGACGACCTGGTGCGCGCAATGGCGGCGCTGCCGCCCGCGACGCTGGGCGCGGTGCGGGTCGTGGTCGCCGGCGCGGTACGTCGGCGGCACGGCCCGTTCCGGGTGTTCGAGGCACGCGACCACCTGCACCAGGCGATGGTGCGCCGCCTGGCGCGCCGGCACGGGCTGCGCGACCGGCTGGTGTTCACCGGGTACGTGCCGGACGGCGACATCGCGGCCTGGTTCGCCGCGGCGGAGGCCGTCGTCCTGCCCTACCGCGACGCCGAGCAGAGCGGGGTGGCCAACCTGGCCCGCGCCTTCGGCGTACCGGTGATCGCGACCACCGCGGGCGGGCTGGCCGAGCTGTTCGAGGGCTCCCCGTGGGCGGTCCCCCCTGGCGCCCCTGACCGGCTGGCCGCGGCGATCACCGACCTCCTCGCGACCGGTCCGGACGCAGGCGCCGTCACGCCCACCCCGGACATGGTGCCGGACTCGGGCACGTCGGACACCGACCTGAGCACGGTCACGGCGCGGACGATCGCCGTGTACGAGGCCGTTCGCAACCCGCTCGCCCCCCTCCCCGGGAAC
>NZ_VCKY01000089.1 GCF_005889735.1 Nonomuraea turkmeniaca | reverse complement strand
CCGCCGCCCTGACCGCCTGTCGTCCTCACAGCGGCCGCCGCCCTCTTGACAGACCCTTTCCCCGGGATACGATCCGCTCGAAGGCAGCCACGTAAGCGCTTTCGGAAGCGCTTACGACGACCGGCGAGAGGATCCCGGATGTCAGCCCTTCGCACTCTCACCATCGCGGCCGCACTCGCCCTGGCCGCTCCCGCACTCCCCCTGCCCGCCCAAGCCGTCACCACCCAGGACTGCGCACTCGGCCACGCCCGCGTGAAGCAGGTGGACGCCGGCCACAACTGGGCGCCCGTGACCCCTGCCAAGTGGCAGTTCCCCGGCGACCAGGTGATACTCGCCGAGGCCGGGGTCGCCCGCCCCGGACCACGCCGGCCCTTCGAGTACGCGGTGCTGAAGACCGGCCCCGAGTTCGCCTCGGCACGCATCGACGCGAAGGTCCGCCTGGACACACCGACCAGCGTCAGCAACCGCGACGTGATCATCGTGTTCGGCTACCGGTCGGACACCGAGTTCTACTACGTGCACCTTTCGCAGGACAACACCATCTACCCGCACAACGGGATCTTCGTCGTCAACAACGCCGACCGCCTGCGCATCGACGACCAGTGGAACGGCCAGGTCGGCGCGCCGCCCGCGGTGACGGACGCCGAGTGGCACCGTGTCCGCGTCACGCACTGCACGGACACCGGCCGCATCTCGGTCTACGTGGACGGCGCCGAAACCCCGCTGATGACGGCCACCGACCGCACGTTCACCTCCGGCCGGGTCGGCTTCGGCTCGTTCGACAACATCGGCAGGATGCGCGACATGACCGTCAAGGGCACCCCGGCCTGCGACGGCACCGCACCCGTTGAGCAGTGAACCCGCGAATCGACACCCCTTGGTGGTGAGGCATGCCCAGAACCCTCCGAGGCCTGCTCGCCGTGCTGCTGGTGACCGCTTTATGCGCGTCGCCGGCGGTCGCGCAGGCGGAGCCGACTCCGATCGACGACCCCATCCCCGAGAAGCCCACCCCGTCCGGCCTCACGCTGACGCTCGAGGAATTCGCCTCGTTCCCGAAGACCGACACGATCCCGCCGCCGACCGACCAGCGCCTGGTCCGCTGGGCCAGGATCAACTACCTGGGCGAGCTGCCCGACGGCTCGCGCCGGCTGTACGTCAACGACCTCAACGGCAAGCTCTACTTCCTGGACAAGAGCGGCGGCGAGCCGCGGGAGTACCTCGACGTCGGCGCCACGTTCGCGCCCGACTTCATCTCGGGACGCGGCCTGGGCAGCGGCTTCGGCTTCGCCGCCTTCCACCCGGAGTTCGGCGGCAACGGCACGTTCTACACCGTGCACACCGAGTGGGGTGACGCGCTCACCACCAAGACCCCCGACTTTCCGCCCCAGCCGGGCGTCAGGTTCCACGGCGTGATCACCGAGTGGACGGCGACGGACCCGAAGGCGAGCACGTTCTCGGGCACTCGCAGAGAAGTGCTGAGGCTCGGCTTCTCCGGCCAGATCCACGGCATCCAGCAGATCGACTTCAACCCGGCCGCCCGCCCCGGCGACCAGGACTACGGCCTGCTCTACATCGCGGCCGGCGACGGCGGGCGCGGCGTCAGCAGCGACGACCCGCAGAACCTGGCCGTGCCCTACGGCAAGATCCTGCGCATCGACCCGTCCGGCACGAACGGCGCCAACGGCCGGTACGGCATCCCGGCCGCCAACCCGTTCGCCGGCCGCCCGGGCGCGCTCGGCGAGATCTACGCCTACGGCATGCGTGACCCACACCGCTTCAGCTGGGACCCGGGAGCCGGCAACCGGCTCTTCCTCGGCCACATCGGCGAGCACGCCATCGAGGCCATCTACGACGTCGGTGCCGGGGACAACCTGGGGTGGAGCGTGCGCGAAGGCTCGTTCCTGTTCAACCGGGCCGACCGCTGCCACCTCTACACGTTGCCGGACAACGACGCGGAGTTCGGCTACACGTACCCGGTGGCGGCCTACGACCACGACCCGCCACCCGGCCACTCCTGCACGGCCGACAGCGGCCACGCGGTCGTCGGCGGGTTCGTCTACCGCGGCACGAAGCTGCCGCTGCTGCACGGGAAATACCTGTTCGGCGACATCGTGGACGGCCAGGTGTTCTTCACGGTCGCCGCGCAGATGCGGGAGCAGACCGGCCGCCGGGCCACCATCCACAAGCCGCGGCTGGTGGACGCCGCCGGCAAGCAGGTCACCATGCAGGACCTGGCCGGGCACACCCGGGTGGACCTGCGCTTCGGCCGCGACGCCGCCGGCGAGCTGTACGTGTTGTCGAAGGCCAACGGCAAGATCTGGAAGATCACGAAGGCCCAGTGGACGCCGCCCGACGTGCTGCCGAGCCTGCGTGACGACCTGGTGGCGGCGTACGACTTCGAGCACCCGGTGGCCGGCGACCCGGCCAAGGAGCGGGACCAGGGCCTGTCGGGCACCGACATCACGCTCGTCAACGGCGGCGCCGCCATGCGCGTGGCCGACCGCGCCTACCGGGGCAGCACCCATGCGCTCCAGACCCGCCAGGTCGAGCCCGCCACGGCGGGCAACGACGACTGGAAGGCCGGGATCTACGGCGAGACCGGCGTGCCGACCCTGCGGGCGTTCAACGCCGTCCAGGGCGTGACCATCATGGGCTGGTTCAAGATGCAGGGCACGGGACCCGCGCCCAACTCCAATACCGCCGACCCGGCCGACTTCTTCAACGCCATCGGACTGGCCGGGGTGCTGAGCGGCAACTCGCAGGGCCACGACGTCAGAGCGCTCCTGGAGCTGATCACCGTGAACGGCGAGCTGCGCGTGGTGGCGCTGGCCCGCCGCGTGGACGGCAGCAGCTCGCAGACGTTCGCCGCCGACCGGCCGTGGCAGGAGATCCTGCAACGGGACCAGTGGGTGTTCCTCGCCGCGACGTTCGACTTCGACACCGCGACGATGAAGCTCTACCGGAACGGCCGCCCGCTCGCCGGCTTCACCACCGTCGCTGGCGACCCGTGGGGCGTCGAAGGCGACCCCGAGCCCGACGTCACCTCGGCGACCGACCCACGCGGCATCAAGATCGGTGGCAGCTACCCGCAGAACACCAGGGAGCAGAACCCGTGCGAGTGCCGCATGGACGGGTTGATGTTCCTGGACCGGGTGGCGTCACCAGGCGAGGTCAGAGCGCAGTACGAGCTGATGCGGTAACGCACGACCGCTGGATAGGGCCGCCGCCTCTCCCGCTGCCCGAGGGAGCAGGCGGCGGCGTCATGTGGGCACCCAACGGATCACTTGGGTGTCTGCGAGACCCGGTGATCGGTCAGGTGCAGGTCGCCGTTGAGTTGCGGCTTGAGGACCTCCAGCACCTCGAGCGGGCCGAGGACGGTCCAGCGCGGGCCCACCAGATGCGGGTTGTACTCGGGCGCCCGGTCCATCCACTCGTCCTTGAGCTTCTCGGTCTTGAAGGTGTTGACGAAGAACTCGCCTTCCTTGGTCTTGCAGTACGCCGTACGGATTTCATCGGCGTCGACCTGCACCTTCGGCTTGCAGCCCACCTTGGCGGAGAGTTGCTCGACGGTGAGGGGGGCGGCGTTGGCCTGCGCATTTCCCGCTGCTCCGTAGTCACTGTTCTTCCCGACGTACTGGGAACAGCCAGTGACCAGCCCGGCCAGCAGCGCGAAAGCGGCCAGACGTGGAAATGTCGTCATGTGCGGAGGTACGCAGGGCCTGCCACCCCGGTTCAGCGCAAGGTCACGCAACCGCGGGCGGCCAGTCGCCGCAGCACCTCGGGATCGCCGTCTAGCTTGTTCCATCGCAGGTCGAGCTTCTCCAGCGTGGGCAGGTCGGCCAGGGACTCGGGCAGCTCGCGCAGCCTGTTGTTCCGCAGGTCGAGGTGGGTGAGCCGGGGCGGCATCGTGTCCGGCAGCTCGCGCAGGCGGTTGTTGCGCAGGTCCAGCACGCGCAGCTCGCCGAGCCGGTGGATGGAGGCGGGCAGCCGGGTCAGGCGGTTGCCCTGCAGATGCAGCTCCCGAAGCCGGGCCAGGCCGGCCATCGGGGCGGGGAGCTCCTCCAGCAGGTTGTTGTAGAGCCGCAGCTCCACCAGCGACGCCATGCCGCCGATCGCGTCGGGCAGGCGGCTGAGCCGGTTGTCGGTCAGGTTGAGGTAGGCGAGCCGGTCCAGCCGGCCGATCGCCTCAGGCACCTGGGTGAACAGGTTGTCGCTGAGGTAGAGGTAGTCGGTGAGGGGCAGGTCGCCGAGCTCGGGCGGGATCTCGGTGAGCCGGTTGTGTCCCAGGTCGAGCATGCGGAGGCGGGTCAGGCCGCCGATGGCCGCGGGGATCTCGGTGAGCGCGTTCTCGGCCAGGTTCAGCGATTCGAGTCCCGCCAGTTTCCAGAGGGAGCCGGGCACCTCGGTCAGGTCGTTCCCGCCGATCGCCAGGTGGCGGAGCGCCGGTGGGAGCCGGTCCGGCAGGGCGCCGATGCGGTTGCCGTACAGGAAGAGTGTCTCCAGCTGCGGCGGGCACGCCGGGAAGGTCGTCAGCTCGTTGCCGTCGAGGTGCAGCGTGCGCAGGGCGGTGAGCCGGGAGAGGTCCGGCAGCCTGCGCAGGCCGTTGCCGTCGAGCCGCAGCTCCTCCAGGGCGGTCAGCTCCGCCACCCGCTCGGGCACCTTGGCGATCGCGTTCCAGGCCAGGTCGATCAGTCGGACGTCGTCGGGGATCTGCGGGAAGGCGGTCAGTCCGGCATCGGGTGCGCGCATGGCGTCGATCATCCTAGACGGGCGGCACGAAGATGCCGGAGACGCTGCCCGACCCGCGCAGCCGCCGGGGACGCCGCTACCGGCTCGGCCCGCTGCCGGCGTTATCCCTGCGCGCTGAGCCCCTGCAGCAGTAGGGCGGCGACGACGTCCGGCCCGATCCTGGCTGGCAGCTCGACAAGGCGCCCGGTGGGTATGTCCCGTGCCAGGAAGGCGCCTTAGCCGAGCCGACATCGGCCTGCGGCGCCGGATCACGGTAGGAGCATCGGCCGTACCGCGCTGCCGGTGGCGAGTCGTTCGAGGGCGACGTTGACATCCGCGAGGGGGAACGTCTCTCCAAGCAGCAGGTCGACGGGGAGCCTGCCGGCCCTCCACAGTGCGACGTAGCGGGGGATGTCGCGCTGCGGAACGGAGTCGCCCTGATAGCTTCCCAAAAGCGTGCGCCCCTCTCCTACCAGGGTGGCGACCGGGACCGATAGCCGCTCGGACGGATCGGGGAGACCGACCGACACCGTACGGCCGCCGGGACGGGTGTGCGACCACGCCGTCTGCAGTGCGGAGGTGCGCCCGACGGCTTCGAACGCCACGTCGACTCCGCCTTCGAGGACGGCGGCGAGTACGGTTTCCACCTCCTCGGGAGGGATCGCGTGCGTGGCGCCGAGCTTGAGCGCGAGGTCTCGTTTCTCCGGGATGGGGTCCACGGCGATGATCGGGTGCGCGTTTGCCAGGACCGCGCCGAGCAGGGCGCACAATCCCACGCCACCGAGCCCGAGGACGAGAGCCGTCTCGCCGGGCCGCACGTTCGCGGTGTTGAGAGCCGCTCCGACGCCGGTGAGGACGGCACAGCCGAACAGCGCGGCGACCGGCGCGGGGAGGTCGGCCGGGACGACCACTGCGGAACGGCGGTCGACGACCGCGTGCCGAGCGAACGCGGAGATGCCGAGGTGGTGGTGGACAGGTTGGCCGTCGCGGTGCAGGCGGCGCGCCCCGGACAGAAGCGTGCCCGATGCGTTGGCGCGAGCGGCGCTCGCGCACCTGGTGGGGGCGCCGCCAGTGCAATGACCACAGAGTCCGCAGCCTGGGACGAAGACCAGCACGACCCGGTCGCCAACCTCGATGTCGGTCACGTACGGGCCGAGACCCTCCACGACACCCGTCGCCTCGTGCCCGAGCGCCATGGGGGTGGGACGCCTGCGGGAGCCGTTGACCACGGACAGGTCGGAGTGGCAGACCCCGGCCGCGTCGATGGAGACGAGCAGCTCACCCGGCCCCGGAGCGTCGAGGTCGACGGCGCTCACGCGTAGCGGCCGGTCGTGCGTGTACAGCCGGGACAGGTCGGGATGATCGAGGATGGCGGCCTGTGTTCGCATCGCGTGACTCCGAATTGGTGGGCATGCCTCAGACAGGGCCCACACCCTAAGTGCGGAAGAACTAGAGAATGATCGGGAGGATCGCCGAAGACGTGGTCACTATTTCGTCTCCTCGTGCGATATATTGAACAAGATACTTCCGGTAGCGAGGTTGTCAAGATGTGGCATCTTGATTCGGGGCGCTGCGCGAGGTGGGAGGTGGGTTCGTGACTAGGGCACCGCATGAGGGGACCGTGGGCCCCGAGGCGCCTTCCAGGGTGCCCGCGGTCAGCCGCGCCGTGGCCGTGCTCAGCGAGATAGCCGTCCATGGCCCGGCCTCACTGGCCAATCTCGGCCGGCGTCTCGGGTTGCCGAAGAGCAGCCTGCTGGGCATTTGTCAGACGCTGGTGGAGGAACGACTGCTCGTCCAGGACCCGCAGGGCCGCTACGTTCTCGGGCTGGCGGTCGCGGAACTTGCCGCCGCGCAGCTGCGGCATCCGCCTAAACTGGCCCGGCTCGGTGTCGCCGTCCCGAATACCAGCAATCCCTTCTACGTCGTCGAGCTCCGCGCTTTGGCCGAGGCGTCCGCCGAGATAGGGGCCGAGATCGTTGCGCTCGACTCGGGGCAGGACATCGACGTGCAGATCGGGCAGATCGGTGAGTTGGTGAACATGCGGGTTGACGCGATCGTGCTCGACGCTGTGCACTCCACGAAGGTGGCCGGAGCCGTACGGCTGGCGCGCTCTGCTGACATCCCCGTCATCGCCGTCAACGTCGGCGCCGAGGGCGCGGATGTGTCCGTGACCACCGACAACGTCCAGGCAGGCCAGTTGGTCGGGCATCACCTCGCCGGCCTGCTGGGTGGCAGGGGAGAGGTGGCCATCGTCGATGGTGAGCCGGTGACCGCCACGGCCGACCGGGTCGCCGGATTCATGTCGGCCCTGCGTGAGCACCCAGGAGTGAACGTCGTCGCCCGGGAACGCGGCGACCACTCCCCGCAGACGGGCAGGTCCATCGCCCGCCGAATGCTCGCCCAACACCCGCGGGTCGCGGGGTTCTTCGGCATCAACGATCCGACGTCGACAGGGATCATAGAGGCGTTGGGGGAGCGGGGGATCTCCGTGCCGGTGGTGAGCGTTGACGGATCGGCCGCGGCTGCCTCGGCCATCGCCGCCGGGGGCTCTCTGAAGGCGTCCGCCGCGCAAGACCCTGCCCAGCTCGCCCACCTCGCCTTCCGTCTGGCCGCGCAGCTGCGGGCCGGGGAGCGTCTGGTCACCCAGACTCGCCTTCTTCCCACGAGGCTGGTCACCGAGGCCAACGTCGCCGACTACCAACCCTGGGGTTGATCGAGATCAGCGAGAGCGTGACACCGGGCCGATCGCCCGCGGTGCGCAAGGCGGCCCGCATCCTCTTCGAGCTCGCCGCCCACCATGAAGCGGCGAGCTTCGGCGAGCTGAGCCGACGTCTCGCCATGCCCAAGAGTTCCCTGGCCGACATCTGCGGTGTTCTGCTGGAGGCCGGAGTCCTGGCACGCGACATTGACGGGCGCATGCAGCTCGGTGGCAGGCTGAGCGAGATCGCGAGAGGATTGGTAGGAGGTACGCCGCTTCTTGAGCTGTTCCACGCGGCGGTCCCGCACGCCGAGGAGCTTGCGGGGCGCACGGTCGCGCTCGCCGTCCTGTCGGGTCTCGACGCCGCCTATCTCTCGGTGCGCCCTGGAGAGAGGCCTCTTCCGCTCACCCTCAAGCCAGGTATCCGCCTGCCGGCGTGGTCGACGGGGACCGGCCGTGCGCTGCTCAGCACGCTGCCCGATCCGGTGATCAGGGAGATGCACACCGATGCCCCTCCGCTCTCGCCCAGCGGGCAACTGTTCGATATGGAGCGGCTCATCGAGGCGGTAGGCCTGGCCCGTGCCCGAGGCTTCGCCTCCAACGCGGACCTGGGCGAGATGGCGCTGGCCGGAACCGCCGCGGTCGTGTACGGCCGAGGCGGCCCGCTGGCCGCGGTCGGATCGATCGTCGACATCACCTCGGCGGACGCCGGCAGCGATGCCGAAGCGGTCCGGGCGCTCGCTCGCCACCTGTCCGAGTCCCTGCGGCGGGAGCCGGCGAGCCCGTCCGAAGCCTGACGGGGGTTCCGGCGGCGCGAGCCACCGCCGCGCTCCGTCGCGCATGAGAGGACTCTACGCACCGCGCGGCGCCGGAGCACGCGCCACGGGCGAGGGCCGTAGCGTGCTCCGGCCTAACCCGCTCGTGCCACTGACCTGGCGTCTTCGCCACCTGGCTGCGCTTGCCGGACGGCCTGCGCCCCGCAACCTCCGCGAGGCGTGAGGAGGCGCCACTGTGCCGGCCCCCCATATTCGAGTCGGCCGACCCATGCCGCCATTCGGATCTTCTTCGTGTTCCGGGCGCTTGACACCAGAATTACGGCCGCTTACTTTGTTCAGTGTCTCGGACGATAGACCGAAATATGGAACACGCCTGATGTGGATCCATCCCGGATCGCTCGGCGCAGGTGCCGAGATCATGTTCGAACGGAGATGACATGAACGCCGACGCTCTTTTCCGGCACTCGCCGGACGGCGCCCATCCGCCACCGCCAGGCGGCGCGCATGCTGCGATCGCCGTGGAAGGCCTGGTCAAGCGCTATCCGGGCGTGCTGGCACTCGACGGCGTCGATCTGTCGATGGCGGCTGGGGAGGTCCGGGCGCTGCTGGGGAAGAACGGCGCGGGAAAGTCCACTCTTGTCAAGATCCTTTGCGGTGCGGTCCGCCCCGACGCCGGGCGGATCCATATCGGTGGCAGGCAGGTCGAACTGGCCAGCCCCGCTGTCGCACGCGAGCGGGGCATCGTCACCGTCCACCAGGAGCTCAGCCTCGTCCCGGAACTGAGTGTCGCCGAGAACATCCTGCTGGGCCGCTGGCGCGCCGCAGGCACCCGCGGAGGACTGGTCAGCCCCGCCGCGCTCGTGCGTCACGTCGGCCGGTTCCTCGACGACCTGCGGCTCGAGCTCGACCCTCGGGCCAAGGTGGGCCAGCTCAGTGTGGCCGAACAGCAGACCGTCGAGATCGCGCGAGCGCTGTCCTACGGTGGCAAACTGCTCATCCTCGACGAGCCGACCAGCTCACTGCCGGCCGCCGAAGTGGATAGGCTGCTGATCCTCGTGCGAAGGCTCGCGGAGACGGGTCTTGCCGTCATCTACGTCTCGCACAGGATGGACGAGATCCCCCGGGTCGCCGACTCCATCACCGTGCTCCGCGATGGGCGCCACGTCGCCACCCGGCCCGTCGGCGACGTCACGACCGCGGAGATCGTGGAGATGATGACGGGCAGGACCGCTACCTCCCGCCGCAGGCCGAAGAGGAAGGCCTCCGAGCGCGTGGTGCTCTCGGTGTCCCGGCTGCGCAGCGGCGACCGCGTCCGCGATGTCTCGTTCGATCTGCATCAGGGGGAGATCCTCGGCATCGTCGGACTGCTCGGCTCCGGCAGGACGGAGCTCTTCCGATGTCTCTACGGCCTGAGCGGGCGCGAAAGCGGTTCGGTGAAACTGAACGGGCAGCCGCTGCGCCCCCGCACCCCACGCCAGGCGATCGACGCCGGTCTCGGCTTCGCCCCTGAGGACCGTAAGAAGGAAGGGCTGGCCCTCGGTATGGCTGTCTCGGTCAACGTGACGCTGTCCAGCCCGCGCAGTATCAGCGTCGCGGGGCTGCTCTCCCGACGCAAGGAACAGCGTGTCGCCGAGGCCACGCGCACCCGTCTGGCCATCAAAACACCCGCGCTCCGCACCGCCGTCGGCACCCTGTCCGGCGGCAATCAGCAGAAAGTGATCCTCGGCAAGTGCCTGAACGCGCGGGTGCGAGTATTGCTCCTCGACGAACCCACCCGCGGCGTGGACGTGGAGGCCAAGGAGCACATCTACG
Source organism: Nonomuraea turkmeniaca (assembly GCF_005889735.1). GTDB lineage: Bacteria > Actinomycetota > Actinomycetes > Streptosporangiales > Streptosporangiaceae > Nonomuraea > Nonomuraea turkmeniaca. The sequence goes on along the minus strand of NZ_VCKY01000089.1, from coordinate 29,221 downwards.
CGCTCCTGCGTGACCTCGCCGACGAAGGGACCGGGATCGTCGTCGTCTCGTCCGAGATCGAAGAGCTGTTCCTCGTCTGTGACCGTCTTCTCGTTCTGAACTCCGGCAGGGTCGTCCTCGACCGGGGAGTCGCAGACACGGATCTCCCGGCGGTCATGGCCGCGGCCATGGAAGGAGACGCGCGATGACCGGCACGACCGTGTCCGACCGTTACTCGTCCGGGGAGGTCGCCGAGAGGCGGCTCCGCCAGGTCACCGGGGCGGCGGGGCGCCTCGGCATGGAGCACCTCGGGCTGCTCGGCGTGCTCGCCGTGGTCTTCGTCCTGCTGTCCCTGACCGCGCCGAACTTCCTGAGCGCGGGAAATCTGCTCGACGTCGCCCGTCAGATCTCCTTCACCGGGCTCATTGCCTTCGGCATGACCTTGGTGATCATCGCTGGTGAGATCGACATCAGCGTCGGCTCGGCCATCGCCTTCGGCTCCGCGCTCTTCGGGATGCTCGCGGTCGACCAGGAGTGGCCGCTGTGGCTTGCCGCCATCGCCGTATGCGCGCTGGGCGCGCTGATCGGCGTCGGAGCCGGCCTGCTGCGGGCCCTCCTCAACGTGCCGTCCTTCATCGTCACCCTGGCGTTGTTCTCGGCACTCAGCGGGCTGGCGCTGCTGATGACCGACTCGATTCCCATCCCCATCACTGACGCCGGTTTTGCCGCACTGGGCACTGGCTCCGTGCTCGGCGTCCCGATCCCCGCGCTGATAATGGCCGTGGTGTTCGTGGCCTTCTGGCTGCTGGCCAACCGCACGACGTTCGGGCGCAGCGTCTACGCGGTCGGCGGCAATGCCGAGGCCGCCCACCTGTCCGGCATCCCGGTCGCCCGGGTGCGCGCCGTCCTCTTCGGGACGACCGGCCTGCTCGCCGCGGTGTCGAGCCTGCTGCAGACGTCCCAGCTCGGATCCGGGAACCCGACGATCGGCATCGGGGTCGAGTTCGCAGTGATCACGGCTGTGATCGTCGGCGGAGCCAGCCTGTACGGCGGCCGCGGTTCCATGGTCGGGACTCTGCTCGGTGTCGTCCTCATCGGGATCCTCAACAACGGCATGGTCCTGCTGGGCGTCAACAGCTACGCCCAGAACGTGGCCAACGGCGCCATCGTTCTGCTGGCGGTCCTCGTCAGCGTGGCGAGGCCGTCGACCCGCCGCACCCGCCGACGGGTCATCGCCCGGGCCCTCGAAAGCTGAAAACGGTTGCGTCGACCGGCCCGCCCGTCCTCGTCACCGGACCACGCCGCCCGGTGTGACCACAGAAAGGGTCACTCATGTCTCGTCCACACTCCGCAGACCTGCTCCTTCGCTGCGCCGCGGCCGTGGCCGTCCTCACGGCGGTGGGCTGCTCCGCCACCGGGCCGTCCACCGGTCCCGCGAAGGCGTCCGGCTCAGGCGAGCCGTTCACCGTCGGTGTCACGACGCTGTTCCCGACCGGCACCTTCGCCGAGTTCGCCGCCGCGTTGAAGCGCGAGGGCCCGAAGCACGACATGGCCTTCGACGTGCAGGACGTGGGCAACGACGCCGGCAAGGAGAGCCGGATCATGTCCGCATTCGCCACTAGGAAAGTCGATCTCGTCGTCGCGAGTGTCGTGTCGCCCACGGGCTCGGTCGCCTCGTTGCGACGCCTGCAGTCAAGCGGCGTACCCGTGGTGTGCTACAACACGTGCCTGGGCGCCCCGCAGGATCGGCAGCTCGCACGGGCGTTTGTCACGAACGACAACATGGGGCTCGGTGAGACGACGGGTGAAGCCGCCGCGGCCTACATCAAGGACAAGCTCGGCGGCTCCGCGAAGGTCGCGTATCTCACCTGCGAGACCTACGACGTGTGTCAGCAGCGCCGTAAGGGGCTGGAGAAGGGCCTGGCCTCCGTCAAGACCGAGGTCGTCGCCTCCCAGGAGGGCTTCGTCGTCGACAAGGCCACCCCAGTCGCTTCGGCCATCCTGTCCGCCCACCCTGACGTCAACGTCATCCTCGCCGAGAACGAGGACGCGGTCATCGCGAGCGCGAACGCGATCAAGGCCCGCGGTCTCACCGGCAAGACGACGGTCTTCGGCATCGGCATCAACCCCACGGTCGGCCGGCTGCTGCTCGTCGGCGACGGCACCGTCCGGCACACGACAGGCCAGGACGCCGCTTCCTGGGCAGCCGAAGTGATCAAAGTGGCCGACGCTGTCAGGTCCGGTGCGAGCACCGGTGAGTTCGACCACTTCACCGCAGGCCCGGCCTATACATACGACGACCCCGAGCCGGTCCGGCGATACCTGTCAGCCGCGGGCCGGTGAACCCGATCTTCCACACGGAGCCATCATGAGAAAGTTCATCAACGAACCGAGTAAGGTCGCCCAGGAGACCCTGGAAGGCTTCCTCGCCATATATGGGGATCAGTTCGCACAGGTTCCCGGCACGCTGGCCGTCGCCAAGCGGGTTCTGGACGACAAGGTCGCAATCGTCTCCGGAGGAGGCAGCGGCCACGAGCCGGTATGGCTGGAGTACATCGGGCCCGGCTTCGCCGACGCGGTGTGCCAGGGGGACATCTTCGCCGCGCCCGCGCCGCAGTCGATCGTGCGAGCCGCCAAGGCGGTAGAGCGCGGGCGCGGCATCCTCTTCGTCTACGGCAACTACTCCGGTGACCGGCTCAACTTCGACCTGGCGGCCGAGGAATTGCAGGCTGAGGGACACGAGGTCCTGACCGTACGGGTCGCCGACGATGTGGCCGCCGCGCCACCCGACCGCGCCAACGACCGGCGGGGGATCGCCGGGGGCTTCTTCGTCAGCAAGATCGCGGGTGCCGCCTCGGAGGCAGGTCTGGACCTCAAGTCCGTTCAGGAACTCGCCACCCTGGCCGCCGATCGCACCCGCAGCATGGGGGTCGCCAGCGCGGGGGGCACCATCCCCGGGACCGACGAACCGACCTTCGTCCTACCCGACGGCAAGATGGAGATCGGAATGGGCATGCACGGCGAGGCCGGTGTCCGGCGCGCCGACATGGCCACCGCGGACGAGACCGTGGACCACATGATCCGGCTCATCGTAGGAGACCGCTCCCTGTCACCGGACGAGAAGGCATGCGTCCTGGTCAACGGACTCGGCGCGACCACCCGCGCCGAGCTGCTGATCATCGCCCGGCGGACCGCATGGGTCCTGGACCAGGCGGGCATCCGAATCCACGACCTCCAGGTCGGTGACTTCGCCACGAGCCAGGAGATGCACGGCTTCTCGATCAGCGTGTTCGGTCTGACGCCCGAGCTCCAAAAGCTCTATGACGCTCCAGGACGGACCTCCTTCTTCTCCGGCGCGAACCGTCACTGACCACCGTTTCTAAAGGCTGAACCTATGGACCGCATGACAGCCGGCGACGTGCGAAGCATGTTGATCGCCGTCGCCGACCGCATCATCACCAGTGAGCGGCTGCTGACCAAGGCCGACCGCGACATCGGGGATGGAGATCACGGGCTCGGTATGACACGCGGCTTCACCGCGGTGCGAGAACTGCTGCTGGCGACCACCTTCGACGACGTCCGGGGCATGCTGTCCGGTGTCGGCGACACACTGATCACCTCCATGGGAGGCGCATCTGGAGTCGTCTTCGGTCTGCTGTTCCGCGCGGGAGCGCAGGGGCTGCCCCCATCGGACGTCCTCACGGTGCCCATCGCCGCCGACCACTTCGAGCGCTCCATTCGAGAGATCACCAGGCGGGGAGGGGCCACTGTCGGAGACAAGACCATGCTGGACGCCCTGCATCCCGCCGTGGAGTCGTTGCGCCGCAGCTCGGAGGCCGGTGACACGCTGGCGTACGCATTTCGCCGGGCCGCGATCGCGGCGGGGGAGGGCGCCGATCGCAGCAAGGACCTCATCGCCCGCTTCGGCAAGGCCATGACCCTTGGCGAGCGATCCCTCGGTTTCCCCGACGCCGGCGCCATATCGACGACGATCATCTTCACGGCCATGGCGGAGTGGACCGCGGCCAACAACGAACACCCGACCACATCGGCACAGGGAGAGGTATGAACAACGGCGAGCTGAGAGAGTTCAACAAGTCGCGCAAGATCTATCAGATCGCGGTCGTCACCCGCGATCTGGAGAAAAGCATGAAGGCGTGGGTCGACAACCTGGGCATCGGTCCGTGGACCGTGCTGACCTTCACCCAGGACACCGTCGACAACCTCCACGTGGCCGACGAGCCGGTCACTGAACCGTTCAAGTTCTTCATCGCCATCTCCTGGGTCGGTGACATGCAGTTCGAGATCATCCAACCGGTGTACGGCCCCACCATCTACGAGAAATTCCTGCAGGAGAAGGGCGAGGGACTGCACCACATCAAGGAGCGGATCGCCGATGCCGACATCGACGCCGTAGTGGCCGCGTACCGAGAGAAGGGCATCGGGGTCATGCAGACGGGCCGGTTCGACGTCGATGTTCACTACTACCTCGCCACGGAGCCGAAGCTGGACTTCATCTATGAGCTCGGCAACTGCCCGGTCCTCGACCTCCCGGCTGACATGTACTCGATCTACCCACCCGAACCAGCCAACTGACCGGCAGGAGTCATCCGTGAAAGCACGACTGGACCGCTTCTTCGGACAGAGCGGCAAATGCCTCGATGTCGCCCTCGACCACGGCATGACCAACGAGTTCTCGCTGCTCGGCGGTATTGAGGACATGCGCACGGCGGTGGCCCGCATCGTGGAAGCGGGACCAGACGCCATCCAGTTGACACCCGGGATGGCACGCCTGCTCGACGGAGTACGAGGAAAGCGGCGGCCCGCCCTGGCACTACGCGGCGACGTGTCGAACGTCTACGGGCCGGCGCTTCCCCGCCATCTGTTCTCCGAGGCCATGGACGCTGCGGTCGACCTGGCGGTAGCCGCCGATGCCGCGTGCGTGGTGGTCAACCTGCTTCTCCTTCCCGGCCAGCCGGAACTGCACCATCAGTGTGTGCGGAACGTCGCCGGGCTGAAGCGCGAGTGTGAGAGCGCCGGGATGCCGCTGATGGTCGAACCCCTTGTCATGGCGTCGAACGATGTTCAGGGCGGATACATGGTCGACGGCGACCTGACGAAGATCACGACGCTGGTCCGACAGGCCGCCGAACTGGGTGCGGACATCATCAAGGCCGACCCCTGTACCGATCCGGCGGACTTCCACCAGGTCGTCGAGACGGCCTCCGGCATCCCGGTCCTCGTCCGCGGTGGCGGCCGGGCTTCGGACGAGGAGGTCCTGGCTCGAACCGCGGAGATCATGAAACAGGGCGCTGCCGGCATCGTCTACGGACGGAACATCATCCAGCACCCCCGCCCGCAGCGCATGGTGCGGGCGCTCATGGCCCTGGTCCACTCGCCGGAAACGTCCGTCGCGGACGCGCTGAAGATCCTTGAGGACAACAACGCGCCGGAACCCGCGGCCGACGCGGCTGGCGTCCGCCTGTGAACGGTGGGCAGGTCTGGGCAGCCCCACCGTACCTGAGCAGTCCGTAAGGCCGACGGTGGTGGCACCCGAAGGGTGCGCCCACACGTCCCGACATCTGAAGAAAGAACCTCTAATGCGTATCTTTTTGACCGGCGCGACCGGATATCTTGGCGGATCCCTCGCCACGCGGCTCGTCGAGGCCGGGCACCACGTTCGCGGGCTCACCCGCTCTCCTCAGACGATCGAGGCTCTCCGCGCGCTCGGCGTCGACCCGGTGCCCGGCACACTCGACGACGACATGCTGCTGGCACAGGAGTCACAGGCCGCCGACGCCGTTGTCAATGCCGCCGACAGCGACCACGTCGGTGCGGTGACCGCCATCGTCGGCGCCCTCACCGGGTCCGGCAAGCCGTTCCTGCACACCAGCGGGTCGAGCATCGTCGGAGAGCCCTCGAACGGGCACCCACAGGAGGAGGTGTACACCGAGGCCGACATCGCCCCGGGCACTTCCTGGACACCCGCGCCGGACAAGGCCGCGCGGGTGGCACTCGACAGGCGCGTGATGGCCGCAGCTGATCTCGGTGTGCGGTCGGTGGTCCTATGCAACACGATGGTGTACGGGACCGGCACCGGGCTGAACCCGGACAGCGTCCAGATCCCCCGGCTCGTACGCGCGGCGCGGGAGAGCGGCGTCGCCCGGCACATCGGCCCGGGTGAGAACATCTGGTCCAACGTGCATGTGGACGACGCCTGCGACCTCTACGTCCGGGCGCTCCACTCGGCCGCACCCGGTTCGTTCTTCTTCGTGGAGAACGGGGAAGCCAGGTTCAAGGACATCACCGCCGCCATCGCGTCCGCGCTGGGCGTTCCCGGGCCGGAATCCATGGATGTCACGGCCGCCATCGAGATATGGGGCTACGAACCTGCCGTGTACGCCCTTGGGTCGAACAGCAGGGTCCGCGGCCACGCCCCCAGGACCGAACTCGGCTGGCGCCCGGAACACCCCTCCGTCCTGGAGTGGATCCTGTGCGCCACCGGCGTGGACGAGACCGCAACGGTCCGCCCCGGGCACTGAAACTCCCGTAGCGCGAAAGACCCGGCTTTACGTGCGTCCGCGTTCCCGGAGCCAGGCGCTGTGCGATCGCGGACGGCCGGATACGCCGTCGTCGATGAACGGCCTTGGACCGCCGCTGTGGCTGATGACAAATATCCTCGAGCGGCGAGCGAAGCCAGGTAGCCGCAGGTGGCGGTGTCGAAGGCGGCGCCGTCCAGGCGGGCGAGGAGCCGTCCCGGGCGCTGGCGGCCAGTCGTGGCGTGCCGGGTAACCCGGCTCGGGTGCGCAGGTCTGGGTCGTATCCGGCGATGATGCGGATGATCTTGGCCAGAGATGTTGCTCCGCCGAGTACAGCGAGCGGGGATAACGCAGGCAGCGGCGTCCCCGGCGGCTGCGCGGGTCGGCCAGCGTACCCGGCACCTCGGCCAGGGCCGCAGATCGAGCTGGTCGGTCAGTGGGTTGGCGAGGCGCCCAGGTGGCGAGCACGTCTTAAGTCTCCCGCCCTTGCCTCAGTGCGCCAACCATCGGCCATGCGCATATTTCCACGGCGTGGACCTTAGGGCAGGTAGCGTTCACCGCTGATGGTGCCGGCGGTGTCGTGGACGGCTACCTGGGTGGAAGCGGTGCAGCCGGAGCCGAGCCAGGTGATTCCTGAGGCGTTGCGCACGGCGATGGCGGCACCGTCCGCGCTGGTGTAGTAGCGGGTGGCGCCGGCCTGGCCGCCGAGGCCTTGATCTCCATGGAGCCGAAGTAGAGGGTGGTGCTGCCGTCGAGACTCGCCGGCTTCGGACTGCTGGGGCAGAGCGGCTATGGGGAGACTTTCTGGAGGGACGCGCCAGGTGACGTGTTCGGCGATGGCGTCGCGACAAGGCACCGGCTCGGGGGAATCCCTGTCACGCGGACCATGCCGGGCAGACGCGTTCGACCGCAGGACTATCCCGATCCAAGAGGATGACTCTTAGAGTGGCGGGATGAAAGTGGCGGGCAGCGCCGTGATCGGCGTTCAGCGGGATCAAGTGTGGGCGGCGCTCCAGGACCCGGCAGTGCTGGTGCGGACCATCCCTGGCTGCGAGCGTCTAGAGGCGGTCGCAGTGAACACCTACAAGATGACGGTCAACGCGGGGGTGGCGTCCATCAAGGGCGTCTACCAGGGGGAGGTCGCGCTGGCGGATCCGCTGGCGCCGGAGAGCTTCACGCTCAAGGCCCGGGGGCAGGGCGCGCCCGGAACGGTGGACGCGACCGTCCAGCTACGGCTGAGCGAGATCGACGGCGGGACCCGGGTCGACTACGACGCGGACGCCGTGATCGGCGGGATGATCGGCGGGGTCGGGCAGCGCATGCTCGGATCGGTGGCCAAGCGGACGGCGGGCGAGTTCTTCGCTGCGGTGGAGGACCATTTGCGCGCGCCGGCGGCTCCAGCGCCCGGACCGGCTCCCGATCTCGCTCCGGGTCTGGTCTCCGCTGCGGACGGGGCCGCCGTCCCGGCGAGCGCTGTGCCGGGTGCGCCGGCGGCGGGCGAGCGCACCGGTGCGGCCGGCGAGGCCGGTGCCGTCGGGGCCGTTTACGAGCGGCCCCCCAAACGGCACACCGAGACGCGGCCGTGGGTGATGCTGGCGTCCTTCGGCATGGGAGCGGGCATCGCGCTCACGAGCGTCGCGATCGGCTGGGTCCTCGGTCGCGCCTCCCGCCGCTCCTGAGCGCCCGCCTGCACGCACGCCGCGCGGCCACAGCGCAGGTGGGGCGGCTGGGGCTCGCGGAAAAGGATCTCCAGGCGTAGCGTGGCGGGTATGCGGCAGGCACACGCGGAGGACGCACGGACAGAAGCCAGGCGAATCGTACGCAACCTGCTCGGCGAGGAGCGCCCCACCGCCGAGACCCTGATCAATGACGTGCGCCCCGTGCTCGGGGACGAGCGCACCGACCGCATGCTCGAACTGGCCCTCGGCGCCTCGCTCACCAGGCGGTCGGCCGAGCTGGCCGCCATCGCCGCGCTGCTGGTCGGCACCCGGGAGCTGGGCGCGGACTGGTGGGCGCGGTCCAGGGGCGGCAAGCTGCCGCCGCCGGACGAGGTGGTCCGCACGGCCGTCGCGATCGAGCCGTGGACCGACCTGACCGCGCTGGAGATGCTGGCCGCCTGGATCTCCGACGACGCCGCCGACCAGCTGTGGGGTCAGGCCGTCGCCCAGGTGGACCTCAACTCGTGGCAGGCCGAGGACCGGTTCGACCTGCCGCCGGGCGTCAAGCCGGGGCAGCGCCTGGTGGTGCACTTCGACGCCGGCGGCCGGCTCGACGCGGTCGTCACCCGGCGGCCCGACGAGGATCTGGGATCCAATCTCGACTTCCACTCCTTGCGCTACTCGCGCCCCGCCGAGGCGCAGTGGAGCTGGGGGGTGGCGGCCGGGCTCGGTCCGCACCGGCTGCCCGGGGAGAGCCCCGACCCGTACGCCCGCGAGGTGCCCGCCGCCGCCGTGGGCATCCTGCGAGCCTGGGCCCTGCGGCACGGCGCCTCCCGCGAGCAGCTCGGTGAGCGCTGGGAGACGGTCGGTGACGTGGTGGCCGCCATCGAGCGGGTGGACTGGATGTGGCGCAGCGGCGAGTGGTTCGGGTGGTGGCGCGGCGCGTCGGCGCTGGTGGACGACTCGGCCTATCTGCCGTACCGGCTGGAGGAGCTGGCCGCGGGCTGACCGGCGGGAATCCCCGGCCCCCGTCGTCGTGAGAAGTCGTGTGAGAATCGGCGTGTGTCGAGACGCCGTCGCCTTGGTTACCTGTTCAAGCACGCCAGCCTGCGCTTGGCCGAGCTGACGGGCCCCGCGCTGGAGCCGTACGGCATCGACGGGCGGGAGTTCGCCGTGCTGTCGGTGCTGGGCGTGGCGGAGCCGCTGTCGCAGCTGGAGGCGGCCCAGCGGCTGCGGATCGACCGGACCACGATGGTGAGCCTGGTGGACGCGCTGGAGCGGAAGAAGCTGGTCGGGCGCCGCCCGGATCCGGGCGACCGGCGCAGGAACATCGTGGAGCTGACCGAGCACGGCCGTGAGACCCTGGACGGGGCCTTACGGGCCGTGGACGCCGCCGAGGAGGCGTTCCTGGCCGGACTGCCGGAAGACGACGCCCAGCTGCTCAGGGACCTCCTGGACCGCCTTATCGGCTGATCGCGGCCCGGCCGGTCGCTCCGGTCAGGCCGGCCAATGGGATGAGCCCTCGCCCAGCAGCCCGGCGCGGTGGTGGCGGCGGCAGAGCACCTGGTAGCGGACGGGTGAGGCATCGGTGTCACCGATCACCACCTGCTCGCCGGTCCGCACCATCGACCCGCCCACGACCCTGGCGTTCAGCTGCCCGGGCCGCCCGCACCAGCACAGCACCTCGACCTGCAGCCGGCACACCTCGTCGGCCAGCTCGAACAGCCGCTGCGCCGCCGGGAACATGACGGAACGGAAGTCGGAGGCCAGCCCGAACGCGTACACGTCCACGCCGTGCTCGTCCACCAGGTCCGCCAGCTGCTCGATCTGCTCGACCGTGTAGAAGCACGCCTCGTCGCAGATCAGGTAGTCGACCCGGTCGTGCAACCCCGTCACCAGCCGTACCAGGTCGAGGGAGTCGTCCACCTCGATGGCCTCGAGACCGAGCCCGATCCGGCTGGTGACCTTCGGCCCGCCCGAGCGGTCGTGCTTGGTCAGCACCAGGCCCCGCCGCCCCTGCCGTCCGTGGTTGTAGTTCATCTGAAGCGCGAGCGTCGACTTCCCGCAGTCCATGGGGCCGAAGTAGAACTTCAGTACAGCGTCCCTGGCGGAAGACGGTACGGCAGACAAGGCAGACGATTCGGTCACGGGCCGCCAGCTTAGCGGCTTGGCTTGTTCCATGACCTCGTGGGACATTTTCCCCCTGAGGTTTCAGGAGGAACTGTGGTCACCGATAAACCACCGTCGCTCGACGCCATGATGAAGCAGGACGACCTCACGGCCGCCCAGGCCGACGCCACCCGATGGCGTTACGGTTTCCTCGTCGTGGTGACGGGCATCGTCGCGGTCTTGGTCGCCTTCGGCGCCGCCGTGTTCGCCACCGGCGAGTTCGCCCCGCTGTTCGCTGGTGTGGCCGGAGTGATCGGTACCATCATCGGAGCATATTTCGGGGTGCAGGCGGGTCAGTCGGGTAAAGCGCGGGTGGAGGCCGAGCTCGCCCGATCTCAAGAGATGGTGGTGCGCCTGGCGGCCTATGTCGGCACCGAGAACGCGCCCCGAGTCATCGACGAAGTGCTCGGCCGACGCCGAAGCTGAGGAGCCATGCGTAGCGTCCGTATCGGAGTGGACACCGGAGGCACATTCACCGACGTGGTAGCGGTGGATGAGCAGACCGGTGAGATCCTCACCACGAAGACCCCTTCGACCCCCGCCAACCCGGCGGACGGGTTCCTCGCGGGCATCGCGAAGCTGGGCGAGTTCGACGTCGGATCGATCGTGCACGGCACCACGGTGGCCACCAATCAGCTGCTCGAGGACCGGATCGCGAACCTCGGGTTCGTCACGACCGAGGGCTTCGAGTTCATCCTGGAGATCGCCAGGCAGAGCGTGCCCGACGGCTACGGCAACTCCTATTTCTGGGTCAAGCCGCCCAGGATCGTTCCCGTGCACCTGGTGAAGACCGTCGGCGGGCGGCTGGACCACCTGGGCAACGAGGTGTGGCCATTCTCCGAGGAGCAGGCCGTCGAGGTGGCCCGCTGGTTCAAGAGCAAGGGCATCACCGCGATCGGCGTGTGCTTCCTGCACGCCTACGCCAACCCCGACCACGAACGCCGCATGCGCGAGGTGTTGTGGCGCGAGCACCCGGAGGCGGTGATCTCGTTGTCGAGCGACGTGCTGCGCGAGTACCGCGAGTACGAGCGCTCCGTCACCACCCTCGTCGACGCCGCCGTCAAACCCGCCATGCGCGGCTACATCGCCAGCCTGTCCCACCGCCTGGGCCGGCCGTTCTCCGTCATGAAGTCCAACGGCGGCATCCTGTCGGCCCGCGAGGTCGTCAACCAGCCGATCACCACCGTGCTGTCCGGGCCGGCGGCGGGCGCGCTCGGCGCGGCGCTCATCGCCTCCACGGCCGGGCACAAGTCCGTGATCACGCTGGACGGCGGCGGCACCTCGACCGACGTGGCCGTGGTGATCGACGGCGAGCCGTCCATCACCACCGAGGGCGCCATCGGCCGCTACCCGTGCAAGATCCCGATGATCGACATCATCACGGTCGGCGCGGGCGGCGGCTCGATCGCCTGGATCTCGCCCGAAGGCACGCTCAAGGTCGGGCCCAGGTCCGCCGGCGCCGACCCGGGGCCGCTCTGCTACGGCAAGGGCGGAACGGAGGTGACCGTCACCGACGCGCACGTGTTCCTCGGCCGCATCCCGCCGCACCTGCTCGGCGGGGAGATCCCGCTGAACGCCGACGCCGCTCGCACCGGCATCGAGGACCTGGCCGACAAGCTCGGACTCACTCCCGAGCGCACGGCCACCGGGATCCTCGAGATCAGCGCGTTCAACCAGAGCAACGCGATCCGGCAGCTCACCGTCAAGCGGGGGCTGGACGTGCGGGACTTCCCCCTGGTGACGTTCGGCGGGTCCGGGCCGCTGCTGGCGTGCCGGCTGATCGACATCCTGGGGCTGCCGTCGGTCGTCATCCCGCGCGACCCTGGGAACGTTTCAGCGTTCGGGCTGCTCACGGTGGACGTCAAGAACGACTACGTCCGCACGTACGTCACCCGCGATCTGTCCCTCGGCAAGGCCGCCGAGATCTTCCACGACCTGGAGCATCAGGCGGGCGAGGCGCTGGACCGCGAGGGCTTCGACGACCCCGTCTACGTCCGCAGCGCCGACCTGCGGTACTACGGCCAGGGCTACGAGGTCCGCGTCCCCGCCCCGGCGGGCGAGATCGACGCCGACTGGCACGCCGAGGTGATCGGCCGCTTCCACGAGGCCCACGAGAAGCTCTACGGGTACGCCTACCGCGACGATCCCCGCCACGGCGTCGAATGGGTGAACCTGCGCGTCTCCGGCATCGGCCCCATCACCCGCCCGGTCATCCGCCCCCTGGACAAGCCGGGCCCGGGCGCCACCTCCGTCCGTCCGGTGCACTTCGACGAGACCCGCGACACCCCGATCCACCAGCGGGCCGCTCTCGGCGCCGGCGCCAAGGTGTCGGGCCCGGCCGTGATCGAGGAGTACGGCTCCACGATCCCCATCCACCCCGGCTTCACCGCGACTGTGGACACATACGGAAACGTGGAGATTGAGCGTGACTGACCCCATCCTCATCGAGATCGTCGAGGGCACGCTGGCCTCTGTCGAGAAGGAGGTCGAGACCGCCATCGCGCGGACGGCGCGCTCGCCGATGATCCGCGACGCGCACGACTTCCGCGCCGGCATCCACGACGTCCGCCTGCGCAAGCTGACCGGCCGGTCCTACAGCGCGCTCGTCCAGCCGATCGTGCGCGACTTCCCGATCGAGACGATGAAGCCGGGCGACGTCTACTTCCACAACGACGTCTACCTGTCCGAGGGCGGCATCGGCCACCTGCCCGACCTGTGCGTGACCGTGCCGGTGTTCCACGAGGGCGAGGTGGTGGCGTTCGTGCAGGCGTTCGGCCACCACGACGACATCGGCGGCGCCGTGCCCGGCTCGATGCCCTCGCACGCCCGCTCGGTCTTCGAGGAGGGCCTGATGGTCCCGCCGATCAAGCTCTGGGACGAGGGCGTGCCGAACGAGGCCGCGCTGCGCATCATGACCCGCAACTCGCGGATGCCCGACTCGCTGGCCGGCGACCTGGACGCGGAGTGCTCGGCCTGCCTGATGGGGGCGCGGCGGCTGAGCGAGCTGTTCGAGCGGTACGGCCGGCAGGCCGTCGAGGAGTGCTTCGACGCGATCATCTCCAAGACCACGGAGACGTTCCGCAGGGAGCTGCTGTCGAAGATCCCTGAGGGGACGTACGTGTGGGAGGACTACGCCGAGCACGACGGCGTGGACGAGCCCCGCCTGCATGCCCAGCGCATCACGCTGACCGTCGATCACGCGGCCGACTCCCCTTTGACGATCGACTTCACCGGAACGTCGCCGCAGGCCAAGGGCCCGATCAACCACGCGGGCGACTACGCCGACGGCGTGTTCCTGAAGAAGTGGCTCGCCCCGGTGCTGCGCAACCTGGCCGACACGCCCGAGCGGATGGCGGAGCTGGACGTCAACGAGGGCGTCGTGCCGCTCATCAAGATGATCTTCCCGGAGAAGGGCACGCTGCTCACGCCCGTCTTCCCGGCCCCCACCAACGCCCGCACGTTCGTCATCCTGCGCCTGCTCGGCGTGCTCGCCGGCGTCCTGGCCAAGGCCACGGGCGGGCGCATGCCGGCCGACCAGGAGACGATCCGCTACACGGGCGTGTACGGGACGGACGCCGAGGGGCAGCCGTACCTGATGCGCGAGGTCCTGGGCGGCGGCTCCGGCGGGCGCTGGTACGCCGACGGCGAGGACACCATCCATGTGGTGCCGGACTCGCGCAACATCCCGGTCGAGTTCGCCGAGGCGCGGTGGCCGTTCCGGGTGGAGCGGCTGGCGCTGGCCTGCGACTCCGGCGGTCCCGGCATGTTCAGGGGCGGGCTCGGCTACGACAAGCACATCAGGATGTTGCGGGACGCGTCGTACATGTCCATCGCTGACCGCTCGATCCTGTCCTGCTGGGGAGTCAACGGCGGTCTCGCCGGGCGGCCGTTCCGGGTGGAGATTGCGGGCAAGGAGATGGAAGGCCTGGTAGACGACCACCCGGTCCAGGCGGGCGAGGTGATCCGCATCCGCACCACCGGGGGTGGCGGCTGGGGCTCGCCGTACGACCGGGACCCGCGGGCGGTGGCGGCCGACGTCCGGGACGGGAAGGTGTCGATCGCGGGCGCCCTCGGCGACTACGGGGTCGTGCTGGACGGGGACCGCATCGACGAACAGGCGACGGCCGAACTCCGCGCCACGCTGCGGCCGCCGGCCGACCGGTTCTTCGACAGGGGGCCTGGGTACGCCAAGCTTTCGGGTGGACGGTCTCAGGCCGCCGTGGACGAATTGTGAGGAGTTAATCACTCTTCGTGAGAATGAGGGCTACCATGATCCTCCGTGAACCCCCCATTCTCTGCTTACGTCGATGAATCCATGGTGCTCGCACGCGGCCTGTATCTTATGGCGGCAGTGCTTGTGGCTCCGCATCAAGCTGATCGCTATCGGGGCGATCTTCGCGCGTTGCTGTTGCGACGACAGCCTCGGCTGCATTGGCGCGACGAAAACGACAAGCGGCGGGCCCAGCTCATCGAGGCGGTGGCGGGCTACAGCCTGCAGGCATTGTCGTCGTCGGCGCCGGTGTGGACCCGAAGCGCCAGGAGCGTGCTCGCCGCAAGTGTATGGAGTGTCTGCTTTGGGAGCTCGGCGGTCACCATGTGATCGACGTGGTCTTCGAGCGCCGTGATAGCGAGCTTGACCAGCGGGATCACGAACTGGTCGCTGTCCTTCAAGGCCGCCACGCGATGCCGCCTCGGCTGCTTTTGTCATGGTGTGACCCGTTGCTGGAGCCCCTGCTATGGCTACCGGATATCGTTGCGGGGGCGAGATCTCTGGCCGAGCGTGGCGATCATAGATTTTGGAGCCAGGTGGAGGCCAACATGCTGTTGCGGCGCACTGAGACCCGCTGACAGCGCGAAGCCCGGGCTCCTGTCAATTCCGGCAGTACACCCGGGCCCACTTCCATCCCCCCCGTAGGAGGGCGGCGATGCCCCTACTGTACCTGGTCGCACACGGATAGTCACGTGGAATGCGTGGACCCGGGCTCCTGTCGTCCGGCAGTCCACCCGGGCTCACTTCCACTCCCATCAGCGATGGGCGGCCATCACAGCGTAACCGCTTACCCCTTGTCGAAGCTGGCGAAATACGTAGCCGCCATGTCCTCGTCACCATGTCCCTGGGCCTCCGCCCGCCGGAAACGTTCCCCGGCCGCCGCCACCACGTCCAGCCGGACCCCGGTCGACTCCCCGGCCCGCGTGATCAGCCGAGTGTCCTTCTCGGCGTTGGACACCGTGAAGCTGGGCGTGAAGTCGCCCTCCATAATGGCCTTGGACTTGCCCTGGAAGTAGGCGTTGTCCAGCGGCCCGCCGCTGATCACCTGCCGGACCAGATCGGGGTCCAGCCCCAGGCCCTTGGCGAGGGCGAGGGACTCGGCGACGACGGCGGTGAGGGAGATGGCGTAGCTCACCGCGGCCAGCTTCAACTTGGAGGCCGTGCCGTCCGCGCCGGACTCGCCGAGCCAGAGCGTCCGCTGGCCGACCGCGGAGAAAACCGGCTCCAGCGCCGGTCTGGCGGACTGCGGCCCCGCCGCCAGGATGATGAGCTTGCCCTGCTCGGCCGGCTGCCTGGTGCCCTGGACCGGCGCGTCCACGAACGTCAGCCCGTGCTCGCCCGCCAGCGCCGCCAGCCCGCCGACCGCGTCGATCCCGACCGTGCTCATCTGCGCCCACACCTGCCCGGGCCGCAGCCCGGGCGAGGCTGCGGTCATCGCCGCGCGTACCGCGTCACCGTCGCTCAACATCGTGACGATCACGTCCGCGCCCTCGACCGCCTCGGCCGGCGACCCCACCACCACCGCGCCGTCGGCCGCCAGCGGCTCGGCTTTCGCCTTGGTGCGGTTCCACACCCTGACCGGCAGCCCGGATGTGACGAGGTTGCGGGCCATGGGAGCGCCCATGAGGCCGGTTCCGAGAACTGCGACAGAAGTCATGGGATCACCATATGAAAGGCGGGAAGGTGACCCGCGCCCGGGGGCGGGCAGGCCGGCGCGTGATCGTGCTCACCTCTGAACCGGGACGCGCGGCGGGAATGCAGCATGAATTAGTTCCTTTACCGTAATCCGCTATTGACGGGAAACCAGGCGACTTCCTAGGTTTCGGTCATGACCTTAATTAAACGCATGCTTGCGTGCGGCATGGTGAGCGCTCTCGCCGTGCTCGGCGCCGTCGCTCCGGCGGCGGCCACGACGGCGCCACGCGTCGAGGATCTCGGCGTCCCGCTGGAGGACGAGCTGCTGATCGGCGGCGTGGTGGCGCCCGGACCCGGTGGCCGGACCGTCCTGTGGGGCGCCTCCTCCGGCGCCCCCGCCCACCTCAACGCCGTCGACCCCGCCACCGGCGCCGAGGTGGCCAGGTACGACCTGCCGGGCGCCGACGGCTCCTGGGCCGTGGACGCCACCCCGGACGGCAGCGTGTACACCGGCACGTACAACGACGGCCGCCTCTACCGCTGGACGGACCAGGGCGGAGTCCAGGACCTCGGCAGGCCCCTGCCCTCGGAGAACTTCATCTGGTCCGTGGCCGCCGGCGAGGGCGCCACCGTCTACGGCGGCACCTCCCCAGGCGGACGCCTGTTCGCCTACGACCCCGCGACCGGCGTGCGCGACTACGGCAAGCTCTCGCCCACCCACGCCTACGTCCGCAGCGTCTCCTACGCCGGCGGGAAGATCTACGCGGGCACCGAGGACCCCGCCGCCGTCTTCGAGATCGACGCCGCCTCGGGGACCACCAGGCAGCTTCCCCTGCCCGCCGGCTTCGACCCGGTGGGCAAGTGGGCCTACGACGTCAACGTCGCGGCCGGCTTCCTCTACGTCCGTTTCGGCGGCGCGAGCCCTGGCCCGCTGCACGTCTGGGACATCGCCGCCGGCGGGTGGAGCGACACGCTCGACGTCGCGCACGGCCTGGACGTCTCGCCCCCGGACGACGAGGGCGCGGTCTACCTGGTCAAGAGCGGTGAGCTGGTCCGCTACGACCCCCGTACCAAGGCCACGACCGGGACCGGGATGTCCATCACCGGCCGGGTGGCCAACACGCGCGGCATCGGCTGGGCCGAGCTGGGCCTGCCGGACTATCCGGGCAAGAGCATCGTCGGCCTGCTCTGGCGTGGGCTGATGTTCCGCTACAACCCGCAGACCGGCGCGAAGTCGTTCGTGCAGACGGGGGTCAGGGGCGAGCCCATCGACGTGACCGCGCTCGCGGAGGGCCCCGACGGCCGCATGTACGCCGGTGGCTTCCTCAACGGCGGCTTCGCCGCCCTGGACCCGGTGACGGGCAAGAGGGAGGAGTTCCACACCTTCTCCCAGAGCGAGGACATGACCGCCCACGACGGCAAGCTCTATATCGGCGCCTACCCCGAGGCCAGGGTCTACGCCTACGATCCGGCGCTGCCGTGGAACAGCACCGAGTACTCGCCGAGCCCCGAGCCCGGCGCGGCGGCGAACCCGGCACGGCTGTTCGACCTCACGGCGGACAAGCAGATCAGGCCGCGGGCGCTGGTGTCGGCGGGCCGCTATCTCGCCGCGGGCACCATGCCGGACCTCGGCCATCTGGGCGGCGTGCTGGCCGTGTGGGATCCGCGGACCGGGACGCTCAAGCACTCCCAGCGCAACGTGGTCAAGGACCAGAGCATCGTCTCGCTCGCTTACCGCGACGGCGTGCTCTACGGCGGCACGTCCATCTACAGCGGCCAGTCGGCCACGTTGCCGACGCAGCCGGAGGCCAAGCTGTTCGCATGGTCGGTGAAGGAGAACCGGCTGCTGTGGGAGATCGTCCCCGCCCCGGGCAAGCCCGCCATCCCGGCGCTGACGTTCGACGACCGGGGACGGTTGTGGGGGATCGCGGGCGGTGAGGTGTTCGCCGTCAGCACGGCCGCCCGCAAGGTGGTCGAACGGGTCACGCTGTCGGACAGCAAGAGCTCGAGCGGGCAACTCGCCTTCAACCCGCGCGATCGTGTCCTGTACGGGGCGCACGCCGGCCGGGACGTCTTCTCGCTCGACCCGCGGACGGAGCTGCACGCCGTACTGCGGGAAGGACCTGTGCACCAGCTTGCGGTGCACAGGTCCGGGGACGTCTACTTCGCCGAGGGATCGCGCCTGTTCCGGCTGACCCGTTAGCAGATGCGGTAGGTGGAGAAGTTCTCGTTGCGTGACAGGTAGAGGTGGCCGTCAGGGCCGAGCGTCAGGTTCGTGATCGGGCGGGCGATGCGCGCGAACGCCATCGTCCCCGGATCGAACCGGTACACCTTCCCCCGCACCTTGCCCCACAAGAAACCCTTGTGGAAGAAGAGGCGGGTGTCCAGCCAGACCTGCGTGGCGGTGGACCAGGCGTAGGCCTGGTGCTGGACGGTCCTGACGGTCTGCCCGGTGGCGGGGTCCATCTCGAACAGGGTGTCCGGAGTCAGCCCCCACAGCCGCCCGGCGCCGTCGAAGGTGATCGAGCCGAGCGCGAGGTCGCCGGCGACGGGGGTGGACTGCCACTTGAGCGAGTCCGTGGCGATGTCGTACGCGAACGCCACGGCCTCGCCCGCCGGCGTGCTGGTGCCGCCGAAGGCCGAGGGGCGCCATAGATGATCCCGTCGCGGTAGGCCAGCCCGATGATGCTGTGGCCGGGGATGATGTCCCGCCTGATCACCGAGCGGCCGGTGGCGGGGTCGAGCAGGCCGAGCACGCCGCCGTGGGTGCCGGACTTGGGCACGGTGCCGAACGCCAGCCAGTCGCCCGCCGAGATCATCGCGAAGGGCCGGTCCTGCTCCTGGCCGCCGAGGTCGAGCAGGAGCCTGGGCGCGGTCCCGTCGAACTCGTAGATCCGCGCTCCGGGGTAGACGCCAAGGTAGAGCTTGCCCTTGTGGGTGACGATGCCCTCGCTCTGACCGACTTTCGTCCAGTTCGTGGCCTCGCCGGTGGCGGGGTCGTAGGCGGCCGGGCGTCCCTGATCCCGAGCTGCGCCGGCCCGGAGGCGCTGGAGGTGACGGAGTAGACGCGTGGTCCCTCCGGGTGGTCGGCATCCAGTGCGGTGCCGGCGGTGGTGGTCTCCGTCAGAAGCGCGCCGAGGGTGTGGAAGCCGCACCCGGTGGGTGGGGCTGCGGTGGATTCGGCCTGGACCGGAGTCGAGAGGGATAAGGCAACGAGGAGTGCTGCTGCGATGATACGCACATACGACCTCAATCCCGAATAACGGCCTTGACCGTAATTTGCCGAACCGCTTCGTGACAAAATGGCGGGATGGGTCCGGTGGCGATCATGGCGGTGCGACACGGGCAGAGCCAGGCCAACCTCGCTCATGAGGAGGCCGGCGACAGGCCGCTGTTCTACGAGCCGGGCGACCACGAGGTCACGCTGACCGATCTGGGCAGGGCGCAGGCCGCCGCGCTCGGGCGGTCACTGGCGGGCATGCCCGCCGCCGAGACCCCCGAGCTGGTGTGGTGCTCTCCCTACCTGCGGGCGCTCGACACGTGGAAGATCGCGCAGGAGGCCTGGGGCGTCGATCCGCTTCCCGTCACCGTGGACGAGCGGCTCAGGGACCAGGAGGCGGGGGCGTTCGCGCACCTCAACCTGGCCGCGATCAGGGAGCGGTTCCCCGGCGAGGTGGCGCGGCGCGAGGCGGAGGGCGCCTACGCCTTCCGCCCGCCCGGTGGCGAATCCCTGGCCGACGTCGTCGTCCGGCTCAGGGACTTCCTCGATGACCTGGACAGGCGTGCGGACGGGCGGCGGGTGCTGGTCGTCGCGCACGACTCGGTGGTGCTCGGGCTGCGCCACGTCATCGCGGGCGACCCGGACGCGGAGCCGGCGGCCGTGCTCGCGTTCGCCCCGGTGCTGAACGCGTCCGTGTCCGTCTGGCGCACCGGCGGCGGCCCCTTCGAGCTCGTCCGCTTCAACGACGTGGACCACCTCACGTCTGGATGACGACGTCGGCCCGCTCGCGGGTGCGGTCCTCGGCGAACCACGCCTTCTCCGCCGCGAACCACTCCCGCCATCGCGGCTCCAGTTCGGGCCCGTCCCGCTCCAGCACGCGGGCCAGGCGCACCGGCTCGGCCGCCTCCACCCAGACGGTGTACGCCAGCAGGGGCGCCGCCGAGGTGCGGGCCGTGCCGACGCCCTCGATGACGAGGACCGGCGCCACCGGGACGGTCACATGTTCCGCGTATTCGCCGCGTACCCAGTCGTACCTGCGGAAACCCCCGGGCAGCCCACGCTGGAGCGGGCGCAGCACCTGCTCGTCGAGCGCCTTGAACCAGTGGCCCGGACCCTCCTCCCACGGCACCGGGAAGTCGTCGCTGTGGATCACCTGGCACCCGAGTGCCGTCCCCAGCCGCTCCGCGAACGTGGTCTTGCCCGCCCCGGCGGGCCCGTCCACGGCCACCAGGCGGACCGGGCCGCAGGAGGGCCACAGGCTTCTGATGTGGTCGGCCAGCGAATTCACCGACCCAGGGTAGGTGACGGGGGGCGGGCAACTGAGAGAATGTTCTTTCGCCCGGACGTAAGCAGCCCGCACGTAAGCAGGAGGTTGACCGTGCTCGGACCCCTCGGCGACATCGTCGTGCTCGACCTGTCCAGGGCTCTGGCCGGACCGCACGCGGCGCAGATGCTCGGTGATCTGGGCGCACGGGTGATCAAGGTGGAGCACCCGGACGGGGGTGACGAGTCGCGTGGCTGGGGACCGCCGTTCGTCGGGCCGGATCACGATATTTCGACGTATTTTCTGGCAGCCAACCGCAACAAGCAGTCCATCGCCGTCGACATGAAGTCCCCCGAGGGCAAGCGGCTCATCGAGCGTCTCGTCCGCCAGAGCGACGTCCTTGTCGAGAACTTCCGCACCGGCGTGCTCGACCGCCTCGGCTTCTCCGTCGAGCGGCTGCACGAGCTCAACCCGCGCCTGGTCATCCTGTCGATCACCGGCTTCGGCCACGACGGGCCCGAGGGCGGCCGCCCCGGCTACGACCAGATCGCCCAGGGCGAGGCCGGCCTGATGTCGCTCACCGGCCCGTCGCCCGACGAGCCGTACCGCGTCGGCGCCTCCATCTCCGACCTGCTCGCGGGCATCCACGGCGCCTACGGCGTGGCGGGCGCCCTCTACGAGCGCGAGCGCACCGGCAAGGGCCGCGTCGTCCGCACCTCGCTGCTGGCGGCCGTCACCGGCGTGCACGCCTACCACGGCACGGCCTGGACGGTGGCCGGTCAGGTGCCCGCTGCCAGCGGCAACCACCATGCCTCCATCACCCCGTACGGCTCCTTCCGCTGCGCCGACGGCATGTTGCAGATCGCCGCCGCCAACGAGGGCCAGTGGCGCAAGGTCGCCACCCTGCTCGGCATCGACCCCGGCACGCCGCGCTACGCCACCAACAAGGACCGGCGGGCCCACCGTGACGAGCTGATCATCGACATGGAGAAGGCGCTGGCCGCTCACGATCGCGGCCACTGGCTGGCCGAGCTCGGCGAGGCCGGCGTGCCGGCCGGCGCGATCAGATCGCTCGACGAGGTCTACACCTGGGACCAGACCCGCTCGCAGGGCCTGGTCGTCGAGGTGGAGCACCCGGTGCTCGGCCGCATCGAGCTGCCGGGCCCGCCGCTGCGCTTCGACGGGCTGACCGGGGTGGAGCACACGGCGCCGCCCATGCTCGGCCAGGACGGCGACGCGGTGCTGTCCTGGCTGGAGGAACGTGAAGGATGATTCGCGATCGGGGGCACCGGGCGGTGGCTGCGATGGATCCGCAGCGAAGCGAGGACATCCATCACAGAACTCCGAGCTGTGCGCGGCACACAGCAGGATGCGTCAACATGGCAACGTCGGCAGACATTTAGGGAGCGATAGTGAGCCGTCCGGACGCGCGCACACTGATCGAAACGGTCCTCGACCGGGGATCGTGGAAGTCGTGGGACGCGCCGCCCGCCGACCCGGCGGAGCCCGGCTCCTCCTATGCCGACGAGCTGGCCGCCGCCCGCGTCAAGTCCGGCTACGACGAGGCGGTGATCACCGGCGAGGGGCTGCTCGACGGCCGGAGGGTGGCCGTGGTGGCGTGCGAGTTCTCGTTCATGGCCGGCTCGATCGGGGTGGCGGCGGCCGAGCGGTTCGTGTCGGCGGTCGAGCGAGCCACCCGCGAGCGGCTGCCGCTGCTGGCCGCGCCGGCCTCCGGGGGCACGCGCATGCAGGAGGGCGCGCTCGCGTTCGTCCAGATGGTGAAGATCACGGTGGCGATCCAGGAGCACCGGATCGGCGGGCTGCCTTACCTGGTGTATTTGCGGCATCCGACGACCGGCGGGGTGTTCGCGTCGTGGGGGTCGCTCGGGCACGTCGCCGCCGCCGAGCCGGAGGCGTTGATCGGGTTCCTGGGGCCGCGGGTGTTCGAGGCGTTGCACGGCTACCCCTTTCCCGAAGGCGTGCAGGTCGCCGAGAACCTCCACAGTAAGGGCCTGCTCGACGCCGTGGTCTCGGCCGGTGACCTGCGGGCGATCGCGATCAGGGCGCTGGCCGTGCTCGCCGCCGACCGGTCCGCCGTCGAGGCGGGACCGGCCCCGGAGGAGGATCTGCGGCCCGTGGAGGCGTGGGAGGCGATCACCCGGTCCCGCCGCGACGACCGGCCGGGTGTGCGTGCGCTGCTCAAGCTCGCCGCCACCGACGTGACCCCGCTCAGCGGCACGGGGGAGGGGGAGAACGAACCCGGGCTGCTGCTGGCGCTGGCCAGGTTCGGCAGCGCGCCGGCCGTGGTGCTCGGCCAGGACCGACGGGTCCAGCGGGCCACCTCGCCGCTCGGCCCGGCCGGGCTGCGGGCGGCCAGGCGCGGCATGCGGCTGGCCGCCGAGCTGGGCCTGCCGCTGGTCACCGTGGTCGACACGGCCGGCGCCGACCTGTCGAAGTCGGCCGAGGAGGGCGGGCTGGCCGCCGAGATCGCCCGCTGCATGGCCGAGCTCGTCATGCTCGACGCACCGACCGTCTGCCTGCTGCTCGGCGAGGGCGCGGGCGGCGCGGCGCTGGCGCTGCTGCCCGCCGACAGGGTGCTCTGCGCGCAGCACGCGTGGTTGTCGCCGCTGCCGCCCGAGGGCGCGTCGGCGATCCTCTACCGCTCGGTGGACTTCGCCCCCGAGATCGCCCAGGCGCAGCGCATCCGCGCCACCGACCTGCGCAGCGACGGCATCGTGGACCGGGTGATCCCGGAGTCGCCGGACGCCGCGTACGAGCCGAGGCAGTTCTGCCAGCGGGTGGGGCGGGCGCTGGAGCACGAGATCGCCGGGTTGTTGCTGGAGAGCCCGGCGGACCGTCTCGCGACCCGCAGGGCCCGCTACCGCAACCTCGGCCTCTAGTACGGCGGCCAGTGCGGCTTGTAGGTCCACACCACCCGCCCGGCGGCGTCGTATCCGGTGAACCGCAGGCCCGGCCACATGATCCCCTGCTTGCCCGCCTTCTCGGGCACCGGTCCCGCGAACATCACCACGCCCTGCCCCCAGGGGTCGGGCATGGTGTCGGCGGTGGCCGTGCCGCCGCCCTTCAGCGCGACCTCGACCCGGGCCGTGCCGGGGAGCGTGAAGCCGTGCCAGTCCGTGTTCAGCTGCCTCCACTCCAGCGGCCGCTCGGCCGCGATCAGATCCTTCAGCGTCCCGCCGGGGATGGGTTCGAACCCGCCGAGGCTTTTCTTCCCCTTCCAGAACCTGACGCAGTTCTCCTCGAGGAGCGCGGCCGTGATCCCGCGGGGCAGAGCATGGGCGCGGCCCTCCGACGGTGTGGCCTCCCAGCAGTCGTGCCGGGTATGCCAGACCTGTTCGAGCTGTCTGCCCCTCACCTTGAAGACGTGGGCGGCGATCTCGGTGCCGTAGGGGTACCTGACATACCAGACGCGGGCGGGGGCGCCGGGGGCCGACGCGAACGCGCCGTGGATGCGCCGCCCGTCACTGAGCACCGCGTCGACCGCCTCCCACTCCGGCCGGGCCGCGCCGTACGAGATGGTCGTGCCCGGCTCGGGCAGGAAGGTGTTCACAGTGTCGTGGCTGAAGCCGTTCGGGTCGTCGAAGATCGCGCTGCCGCAGCCGCCGGCCTTGCGCCCGTCGTAGTCCACTCCGCCGGAGACACAGAGCATGTGCTCGGTCTGCGACTTGACGAACCGCAGGCGGACGGGGCCGTGGCCGAAGTCCTCCGTGCGCGGAAGGATGAGCGTGTCACCGATCTGCTTGCCGTAGTTCGGCTCGCGCCGCGCTGCGGGAGCCCAGTCCTTGTGCCAGATCTCCTTGCCGGTGGCGTCGTAGGCGGTCAGGCGGTAGCCCGCTGTCACGCCGGCCTGCGGGCCGGTGGCGAACAGCACGAGGCCGAGGTTCCACGGATCGGGCCTCGTCGCCACGGCGGTCCCGCCGCCTCCCGTGGCCGTTATCCGGACCTTGGCGACGTCCTTCCTGGCCACCCCGAAGGCCTCGTCTCCGGCGAGGAAGAAGGACACCGGCGCGTCCTTCAGCGGGTCATCACGCTCGAGCATGGTCCTTGCGAACGGCTGGCCCTGGCGCATCCAGGACAGCGACCGGCCGTTCTTGGTCTTGTAAGGGCCGACAGTGAGGCCGGCGGCCAGTTCGATGGCCGTGCCCGCCTGCTCCTCGCCCTTGAGCTGCCCCCGAATCATCATGGAGCGCGGCATCTCGCGGTCGGCGCGTCCGGGCTCGGTGAACACGACCTTCGACACGGGATCAAGGGCGGCGTACGTGACCGTCCAGATCAGGAACGGCGCACCGGACGGGCGCAGCAGCGTGCCCGGGATCCTCTGCCCGCTCTTGGTCACCGCGCCGACCGCCTCGACGCCGGGGCGGGCCACGCCGTAGTCCATGACGCGGCTCGCTCCGCCTTTGGCCGTGCTGCCTTCGAACCAGCCATTCCAACTGGTGATGCCCATGTCCATCATGCCGCCGCAGGACCCGTACGGCTCCACATCCGCACGCTCGGCGATGTGGCACAGCTCGGGCTGGCCCATCTCGCCTTTGGCGAACCAGAGCCGCAGTTTCCCTCCTGCCGGGTCGTCGAGGGTCACCGACTCGCCGGCCGGCATCCTGCCCTCCATGAGCCGCCGGTAGATCCCGTCGGCGCCGTCGGCCGCGGAGTTCCTGCCCAGGCCCCCGTCGAGCAGGACCGGAACGAACACCGCCAGCAGCATCACCGGCAGCGCGGCCAGCGCCCACCGCGCCCTCGGACGCCGCGGCCGGCGATCGAGCACCCGCTGCCAGGCGTCCGGGCCCGCTTCAAACGTACTCGCACGCGCCTTAAGAGCGGACCGCAGCCGCTGTTCCAGGTCGTTCATGCCTCCCCCTCCTGGAGCGCCTTGCCCAAGGCGGCCAGCGCCCGGCTGGCGTGCGTCTTCACCGAGCCGGGCGAGACGCCCATGACCTCGGCGATCTCTCGCTCGGAAAGATCCAGCCAGTAGCGGAGCACCATGGTCTCGCGCTGGCGGCGCGGCAGGCGGTCGACGGCGGCGAGCAGCTCGCGGTGCTCCTCGGCGACGAGCACGTCGTGCTCGCTGCTGCGCGCAGGTTCAGGGGGGTCGGGGCGGCGTAGCCGGACGAGCCTGAGGTGCCGCAGCCGGTTGCGCGTCAGGTTGCAGACGGTCGCGCGCAGGTAGGCCAGGGCGGCCCCGTCGTCGCGCAGCCGCCTGGTGTGCAGCCGGGCGAACGCCTCCTGGGCGATGTCCTCGGGGTCGTCGGCGCCGAGCAGGCCCGCCAGGCGTACCAGGCCTGGGTATTGGGCCGCGAACAGCTCGGCGAACGACGGCTGCGCCATGGTCGCTGTGTCGATCACTCTTCAGAGACACACGAGGCGTGTGTGGGTTGACTAGGGAACCGGGATACGTTCGACCCTGATGGAGAAGACCTCCTCGCGGGGCACCACGACCTCGTACGCGCCGTGGTCCACCATCCAGTAGCCCAGCGCCTCCGCCTTCATCCCGCTGTGCCCGGTATAGGCGATGTGCAGCCCGTCCTCGTCCTCGTCCAGCACGATGCACGGCTCCCCGCCGAACGCGCCCACCGTGCGGATCAGCACCAGCCACTCCACCTCGGACCTGGCCACCGTGCGCCGCCAGTAGCCGGCCGCCGGCTCGAACCCCTCCAGCTCGACCTCGCTGAACAGCACCACCTGGTCGTTGTCGGGACCGAGCGCGGCAGGCAGCGTCCGCTCGCCGAAGCGGGCCACGAAGCCGGAGGCGACCGGCGCGATCTCTTCGCTCTGCCCGCTCATGCGGCAGGCCGCCAGGTCAGCCCGTCGTAGTCGGCGAAGCGCCGCTCGGCGTCCTTGGTGACGTGGAGGATCTCCGCTCCCGCCGGGATCGGCATCGGCACGGTGTGGAACTGCGGCACCACGTGGTCGGGCGAGGTCGTGAACCCGTTGCCGGCGAACGGCGGCGCGTCGCTCCAGTCGCCTCCCATATGGGGCCCGTACGGCACCGCATAGGTGTCGACATCACGGGCATACCACCGCATTACGTACAACTCGGGCACCTCGGCGAACAACTCCGATCCGTCGAACGACAGGTCGAGCCCCCAGTAGATGGCCTCGGGCTTGGTCAGCCTGACACAGTCCTGCACCCGATAGACGTAGCCGGAGATCACCGTGCGCTTGCCCGACAGGTATGGCACGAGCAGACGCGGCGGGATCACCTTCTGCATCTGCGTTCCGCTCACGGTACTACTTTACGATCGGTTGACCCCTACAAAACCCGGTGTTCCAAGCACGGCAGCGTCGCCCTGGCCGTGGCGGTCCATTCCTGGTCCACCCGCACGACCTGCACGCCGGGCGCGGTGCCCAGATCGGCGCGGACCACGCCGAGCGGATCCACCAGCATGCTGCGGCCCACGCCGTAGCCGTCGGACGACTCGGCGGGGTTGGGCGCCTGGCCGACGGCCGCGGTCCACATCGTGTTCTCCAGCGCCCGCGCCCGCACCAGAGTCACCCAGTGATCCTCCTTCAGCGGCCCCGATCCCCATGCCGCGATCACCGCGAACAGCTCCGCGCCCTGGTCGACCAGCGCCCTGGCCAGCTCGGGGAAGCGCACGTCGTAGCAGGTGATCAGCCCGATCCTGAGCCCGGCCAGCTCCACGACGGTCGGCTCGGCGCCGCGCGCGACCAGGTCGGACTCCTTCGCGCCGAACGAGTCGAACAGGTGGATCTTCCGGTACGCCGCCTTGATCGAGCCCTGGGCGTCGATGGCCACGGCCGTGTTGTGCACACGATCGTGTAGTTGACCGGGGCCCGCCTCGAACACGCCGGCGATCACCGCCGTGCCGTGTTCGCGTGCCGCCTCGGCCAGGCCTGCCACGAACGGCCCGTCCAGCGGCTCGGCCAGGCCCGTGATGCGCCGCCCGTACCGGGTGAGCGTGGCCTCGGGAAAGATGGCCAGGTCGGCCTCTTCGGCTCGGGAGAGCGCCTCCTTGGCCCTCTTGAGGTTCGTCGACGGGTCAGGGGACACCGGGATCTGGCAGAGGGCGATTGTGGTCACGGCCCGACTCTAACCGGTTGGGCACCAGTCGAAACCAGGTCAGGCACCGCCAAAGCCACTCGATCGGGCCGTACCGGAACCTCGTCAGCCACCATCGGCTGAGCACCACCTGCACGGCGACGGTCGCCAGCGCCAGCCCCACCACGGACCAGCGGGTGGAGTCCGTCTCCAGCAGCGGCATGGCCAGGACGATCACGGCGGTGCCCGACACATAGTTCGTCAGCGCCATCTTGCCGAGCGGCTCCAGCACCGCCGACGTCCAGGGGCGCAGCGCGAGCAGCAGCCCCAGCGCGTACGCCGCCGCCCCGGCCAGCGCCGCCACGCTGTAGACCAGCCACTCGTTGGTCATCGCCCACGCGCTCGTCAGCAGCCCGGTGGCCACGGCCGCCACCGCGAACCCCGGCAGCAGCAACGGCCTGGACGGCCGCAACTCCCACAGGGCCATGCCGACCAGGAACAGGCCGGGGATCAGCAGCGGACCCCCGCCCACCTGCAAGGCCCACGCGATCGCCACCACCCCCAGCAGCAGCACCGGGACCCCGGGCGCCAGGAACGAGGCGGGCAGCAGCACCGCCGCACCGTAGAAGGCGTAGTCGGTCAGCACCTCGCCCTCGTAGAACGTGTGCTGGACCAGCCCGATGCAGAACAGCCAGAACAGCCGGCTCAGCAGCGCCCATCGGCTGTTGCCGCGCAGGAAGAGCATGAAGCTGATGCCGAACAGGAGCGAGAAGATCGGGTAGAACCGGCTCTGGAACAGCGCCTCGATGGTCCAGTCGAGGCCGTTCTTCGGCTCGTGCGGGGTGTGCTGCCAGGTGTTGACCAGCATGATGCCGCCCACCGCGAAGCCGCGGAGGGCGTCGAGCTCTCGAATGCGTGTCACAGGACCCAGGTGAACCACCATACGAGGAATCCTCCGCTGATGACGGTCGCCGCGATGTGCGGCCATCCGCGGTCGCGGAGCAGCACCGCCGCGGTCAACACGGCCGAGCCGACCGCGATCCACGTGTAGAGGCCGACCACGTCAGGGATGCCGACGGCCAGGGCGGTCTCGTTCCTGGCCAGCTGGCCGTACACCGACTGCGTCACGAGCCCGGCGAACGCCACGCCGGTCAGCCCGCCGTACGCCGCGACCGGCCGGCCCTTGAGCGCGCCCGTCACCAGCTGGACCAGGGCCGCCAGCGCGAACAACACGAACGGCGCGGCCAGCCACGGCGACCGGGAGATCTGGTACGGCGCACCGGTCACGTGCAGGCCGCCGGCGGGAGCGGAGTCCAGGCAGGGCGCGGCGGTGTTGGCGGCCGGGTCGGCCACGAACGCGGCGATCTTCCCGCGGGCGCACTGGTTGGTGAGGAAGACCGCGTGCGCGGCGCGGGGGATCTCGGTGAACCGGCCATGGGGGAGGGCTTCGGCGGCGGGCCTGCTGGTCC